>CAMBUH010000133.1 GCA_945870985.1 Chitinophaga pinensis | reverse complement strand
GAAACGATTTTACATAATTAGTAACCCAATCATTTATACATGGGTTGCCAATGCCTGGTATAAAATTTCAACCGGATGATAAGCAATTACGCCTGTACCATCTTTAATCTGGTGTCTGCAACTGGTTCCCGGAGCAACGGTTACTACTTGTGGATTTTTATTACGAACTGCCGGAAATAATACCAATTCGCCAATTTTATTACTCACTTCAAAATGTTCTTTTTCGTAGCCAAAAGAACCCGCCATTCCACAACATCCAGACGGAATAACAGATACGGAAAAATTAGTAGGTATGGAAAGCATCGTAACCGTATCGCTGAGCTTACTCAGGGCTTTTTGCTGACAATGTCCGTGCAATTGAATCTCTTTTCCCTCGCCAGTAAACTGATCAGCCGAAATTTTTCCAGCTTTAAATTCAGCCGCCAGAAATTCATCAATTAAAAAAGTATGTTTAGCCAGTTCCTGAGCGGCAGGCAACCATTTTTCAGAAGCCAGATCGGGATACTCATCTCGAAAAGTAATAATAGCTGATGGTTCGATACCCAACAACGGCGTTTCGGCCGAAATTAAAGGCGACAGAAATTCAATATTGCGGTTGATGATTTCAGCGGCTTTTTTTACCAGTCCTTTCGATAACCAGGTTCTGCCACTCTCTAGATGTTGGGGAATAATTACTTCATATCCTAAATTCTCTAATAATGCAACGGCTTTTTTACCAATGTTTACATCGTTGTAATTGGTAAACTCATCGCAAAACAGGTATACTTTTTTATGGGTAGAAATGGATGGCCTTGTTCGGGTAGTAAACCATTTGTGTAAAGTTTGTGGAGCCAGAGTTGGAAGAGAGCGTTCAGTTGCAAATCCGGCGGTTTTCTTCAAAAGTTTTGCCATTAGGGGATTGGTGACCATAAAATTATACACAGAAGGCATCAACATACCCAATCTAGACAGTTGCGAAAAGCGGGCAATCAGCTGTGAGCGGAAAGGAACTCCGTTGGCATCGTAATAATGTTGTAAAAATTCAGCTTTCAGTTTCGCCATATCCACATTCGAGGGGCACTCCGATTTACAGGCTTTGCAACTGAGGCAGAGGTCCATCACTTCGTAAATTTCTTGTTGGTCGAAGCGATTGATTTTAGTGGAGCGGGTTAGGTATTCGCGCAGCACATTGGCACGAGCTCGGGTAGTATCTTTTTCATCGCGTGTGGCCATAAATGAGGGGCACATGGTACCGCCGGATAATTCGGTTTTACGGCAATCGCCCGAACCGTTGCATTGTTCGGCGTGTTGTAAAATATTTTGACCATAAAAACGAAAATAGGTAGGAGTTGTGTAAGCAGGGGCTCCGGGTTCGTAACGCAACGAGCTATTCATAGAGGGAGTATGCACTATTTTTCCGGGATTGAATATTCCCCGGGGATCCCAAACCTCTTTGAGCTGAACGAATCGCTGATAGTTATCGGAGCCAACCATTTGTTCGATAAATTCTCCGCGCAATCGGCCATCTCCGTGTTCGCCACTTAACGAACCGTTGTATTTTTTTACCAGGGTGGCAACTTCTGCAGCGATGGTTTTAAATAAGGCATTACCCTCCTGTGTTTTCAGATTGATGATGGGCCGAAGATGCAGTTCACCCGATCCGGCATGGGCATAATGAACAGCATGGAGATTGTATTCCGATAAAATTTGATTGAATTCTCGGATATAATCCGGCAAATCTTCCACGCGCACTGCGGTATCTTCAATTACAGGCACTGCTTTCTCATCTCCGGGGAGATTACTCAGTAATCCCAATCCGGCTTTGCGGAGGTTCCAGATTTTTTTACTGTCGTTACCAAATAATACAGGAAAATGATAGCCCAATCCTTGTTGGCGAAGCGTTGCTTCTACCTGGGTAGTGATGGCGAGGATTTCATCGCGGGTATCTCTGCAAAATTCAATCACCAAAATGGCACCTGGGTCGCCCTGCACAAAGAAACGGTTTTGTGCTTGCTCGCGATTGTCTTTGGTACATTCCAAAATATAATGATCAATCAACTCACAGGCACTGGGTTTAAAGCCAACTGCCAGCACATTTGCACGCAACGATTCGTCTATAGAATTAAAATGCACACAAAGTAAGCCAGTTTCTTTCGGCGGAAGGGGCACTAGCGATAATTTTGCTTCGGTAATCAAACAAAGCGTTCCTTCCGAACCGGCGATTAGTTTACAAAAATTAAAGGTTGGTCCGCCCGCTTCAAAAGGATCGGCATTCATTAACATATCCAATGCATAACCCGTATTGCGCCTGTCTATCTCGGGATGCGGGAAATGCACAGTAATTTCATTGCGAACTGCCGGAGAGCTGAGTAATTGACGGATATGGCGGTAGATATTTCCTTCCAATGTTTGTAATTCGCATTTCGCATGAAACTGGTCGGTAGTAATTTCTCCAAAAACCACTTCAGAACCGTCTGATAACAGTGCGGTAACCTCTAATAAATGTTCTCGGGTACTTTTGTATAGAATGGAATTAGATCCGCAGGAATTGTTTCCAATCATTCCTCCAATCATGGCCCGGTTGGCGGTGGAAGTTTCCGGGGCAAAAAACAATCCATGGGGATGCAGCCACTTATTCAAATCATCGCGAATAACTCCCGGCTCAACCCTTACCCAGTTTTCCGCCACATTTAAATCGAGTATTTTAGTAAAATAGGGTGAAATATCTACTATAATGCCCTTGCCTACTACTTGTCCGGCCAGTGAGGTTCCGGCAGCCCTTGGAATAAGGGATAACTGATGAGATTGTGCAAATTGAATCAGTTCAACCAGGTCGGCTTTAGTGGAAGGTATGGCAACCGCATCCGGCATTTCCCGATAGGCAGAAGCGTCGGTGGCATAAATGATCTTATCTGCCTCGCTTGTGCGTAATTCACCCGCTAATTTATTCTGTAATTCTGCAAACTGAACCGACATGCCGCTGTGATTTCGGGATAAAGCACAAACTTAAAGCAAAACAGGCAGTAATCATAGGAATAAAGCAATGCCTATGGGTTTAGATTGCTGCTTTGCAGGAATACTATAAACAACAAAAATGGGGGTTAACTAGAAATTATCTGCTTGCCGATAAGCTTCTATCAATGCCAGCTCGCCTTCTTTACCCTTACCGGCAATTCCGTGTTCCATTCCATATATACCCCGATAGCCCTTTTGATGGATATACTTGAAGATATTTTTATAATTCATTTCACCGGTACCGGGTTCTTTTCTGCCCGGATTATCGCCAATTTGAAAGTAGGCAATCTCATCCCAAGTAGCTTCAATATTTTTAATGATATTACCTTCATTGCGCTGCATATGGTACATGTCGAACAAAATCTTACAGGCGGGGCTATTCACTGCCTTACAAATGGCATAGGTTTGATCGGAATGGCGAAGAAACAAATCGGGTGTGTCGCTTAGCGGTTCTAAAACCATTACCAGATTATGGGGTGCTAATATTTCGGAACCGAGGCGGAGAGATTCGATAACGCGAGCGGTTTGCACACCGATTGACTGCGAGCGATCGTAATTGCCCGGCACTACCGTCATCCACTTAGCACGGGTTCTTTTAGCAACTTCAACGGCTTCTTTACAATAAGTTACAAATTTATCTCGCCACTCTTTTTTACCACTGGTAAGAGAGGTTTGTAAAGGCCATTTATCGAATTGAATCACAAAAACGCCCATTTGCATGCCTAAATCGGCAAGGGTATCGCCTATTTTTTGTTGCATTTCTGGCGTACGATCTATCATCCCATTGTCTTCAATAGAGAGAAACCCCATGGAATGCGCATATCTTATCTGATCGATAAAATTTTCGCCTGCCATATTTTTGAACATGCCATCGTGAAAAGCATAATTACGCTTGAAGGGTTCTCCGCCGCTAGCAGTAGGCAAAGAGAATATATTTTTATTTCTCCATCCCAAGCCCATAAAAGCAGCACTTGCCAATAAAGAATTGGCAACAAAATTTCTTCTTTGCATAACGATTATTTATAGCTCAATTTAATCATTTACTTTCGATTATGCGATTGGGTAAACTATTTCTTTTCTTTCTAGTTCTCCTGGGGTTTTCTTTGCCATCCTCCAAAGCCCAGTTGCGGCGGTTTCATTTTGTGCAGGAGAAAATGGGTTCCCCCTTCCACTTGCTATTTTATCATACAGATAGTACATCAGCCGTTGCCATCGGTGAAAAATGTTTCGCACTGGTAGATTCTCTCAACAGCATTTTCAGCGATTACGATTACCAAAGTGAAGTTAGCAACATCAACCGAACAGCATTTACAAAAACCGCATCAGTATCCCCGCAAATGCAGGATTTATTATGTAAGTCGATGCAGGCCTACCAACTGAGTAACGGCATTTTTGATGTGGGCTTGGGTAGTATTACCCAAATCTGGAGGAATGCCCGAAAAATCAGGGAACTACCTTCGGACTCAATGCTGCAGGAAGCTAAAATGCAATCGGGCCTTAAGTGGGTTAGCTTTAGCTGTGCCGGAAATACGATCGGTTTTCTGCAACCCAAATTGCAGCTCGATTTCGGAGGAATTGCAAAAGGTTATGTGGCACAAAAAGTTATTGAACGCTTACAAAGTTGGGGTATCCATCATGCATTGGCAGATGCAGGGGGAGATATGGTAACAACAGAAGCTCCACCCGGAAAAGAGGGCTGGCAAATTGCCATCAACCGGCCTGAAGAAAAGGAGGCATTGTTAGAAAAAAAGTTATGGGTAAAAAACAAGGCCGTTGCCACTTCGGGAGATAGTTTTCAATTGCTGGAAATAGATAATCTTCGCTATTCGCATATTTTAGATCCGCATACCGGAAAAGGAATAACCAATGGCAAAAATGTAACTGTTATAGCAGCGGATGGAGCCACTGCCGATTGGTTAGCTACTGCCTGTAGTATTATAGAAACGGATGCTGCACTGGCACTTGCCAAAAAATGTGGAGCTGAACTATTAATTACTCAAGTTATCGGTGGAAAAATAGCGTATGCGCAAACGCCGGGATTTTGGGAATAAGGGGGCTATATTTTCAAATAGAATAGTATTTTTTGAATAAACACTGGTATACAAAACGTATAAATACCCTATAAAAAATTGATTAGCTAATTTACTTTTACTATTAAAGAGTTTTAATTACTGTATCAGCCTCAAATATGCATTCCCTAAAAATTGTAAGTATTTATTTTTTTTGGGAGGTACTATGGTAACGAAGCCCTTTTTTTCTAAAGTTGAACAAATAAACTTCCTAAAACGTGGAGGAATGCTTTTTCGCAATAAAACATTTAAGCATTCCTCAAAACTTGTAAAAAAAAGTAAAAATTTAAATAATAATGTTGCACTATAGTGAAACATTATTATATTTGCAACGAAATTTATCGTGATGGATAAAAATCAGAAATACAGAAAGATAGTATTTTTTAAAAGTTATTTTCAAAACTTCTTTAACCAACAATCAAAAAAAGTAAAAGAAAAAATTGTTTGGACCTTTGATTTGATTGAAGATTTACAAAGAGTTCCCGAAATTTATTTTAAACACATTGAAGATACGGATGGCCTTTATGAAATACGTGTTCAAATAGGCAGTGATATTTTTCGAATCTTCTGTTTTTTTGATAAAAAAAACTTAGTTGTTTTAGCAAATGGTTTCCAAAAGAAAACCCAAAAAACGTCTAAAAAAGAGATTGAATTGGCCCTTAAAATAAAAGCAGCTTATGAAAACGAAAAACAAGAATTTAACAACCCTAGAAGAATTTAAAGAAAAAAATTACGGAAAGCGGGGTACAAAAAAGCGTGATGAACTAGAAGCAGGTTATGAAAGTTTTAAATTAGGTGCATTAATCCAAGATACACGCTTAGAAATGGGCATGACTCAGGAACAGCTTGCAGAAAAAGTTGGAACTACTAAGTCCTATATATCTAAAATTGAAAACAATATAAAAGAAGCTCGTATATCTACTCTTCAAAGAATTGTTGAACTTGGTTTTGGGGGACAACTAGAATTTTCGATAAAAATCTAATTTTAAAAAACAAATCAAAAGAACCCAGTAATAGATTATAAAATACCTAAAAATATATCCCATTCAATAGGTAAAACAAAATGACCCAATCGATTGGTCGGTCTAAAGTAATATTCCGATTTTTTCGCTTTTAATTTATTTAATTGAGACATTTTTATTAACTTTTCACAAAAAAGTCTTGCCCCGTTGTTTAATTTTTCTATTTATCCTCTCCATTTGCATTTCCGCTCATGCACAAACAAACAAGCGTGCATTTGAACCTTTCGCACAAAGCATTCAGGGTAGTCCATTAACCTTCCGATTGGTTCCCATACCTGTCGGAAATTTTGTAATGGGAAGCAATGAATCTGAACTTAACCGCCAAGCAGATGAGGGTCCGCAAAAAAAAGTTACCCTGGCTGCATTCTGGATGAGTGCGCATGAGATTACCCGTGATTTGTATGATATCTTTTTGAAAGACGAATCCACCTCCATCAATATAGAAGCAGATGCCGTTACCCGCCCGAGTGCCCAATATGTAGACTTATCCTGGGGTATGGGAAAAGAGGGAGGCTATCCGGCAAATAGCATGAGCCAGTACAATGCCCTAATGTTTTGCAAGTGGTTATATAAAAAGACCGGTGTTTTTTATCGGCTACCTTCCGAAGCAGAATGGGAATATGCATGTAGAGCCGGAACTACTACACCCTATTATTTTGGTAAATCACCTGAAAAAATTGCTGAATATGCCTGGTTTGCCGAAAACAGTGCAGAAAAGTACCATCCCGTTGGGCAAAAGAAACCCAATGCCTGGGGGCTCTATGATATGCTGG
>CAMBUH010000132.1 GCA_945870985.1 Chitinophaga pinensis | reverse complement strand
AGCGGCAGCCAAAAAAGCTTTTATAGTTACCCGTTTTGCCGATCTGGGTTTTTTAATTGGGATACTTATTCTATCTTTTTATGGAGAAACGCTAGACATTGCTACTTTGATTCAGCGGTTAACTGCGCCTGCGGGAAGTGAATCCATGGCCATACAAACAGCAGGTTGGTTAGGCATCAGTGCGCTCACCTGGGGGCTGGCTATGATTTTTATTGGAGGAGCTGGAAAGTCGGCCATGTTTCCGCTGCATATCTGGTTACCCGATGCAATGGAAGGGCCCACGCCTGTTTCTGCCTTAATTCATGCGGCTACCATGGTGGTTGCCGGAGTTTATTTGGTGGCTAGATTGTTTCCTATTTTTCAGTTATCCGCTGGCATATTAGAATTGATTACCTATACAGGCATTTTCTCCGCCTTTTTTGCTGCTATCATTGCATGCACACAAACCGATATCAAAAGGGTTTTGGCCTATTCAACCATGTCGCAAATTGGATTTATGATGTTTTCATTGGGGATTGCGCGCCCCGAAGATCATTATTTAGGCTACATGGCTTCGCTATTTCATTTGTTTACCCATGCATTTTTTAAGTCACTCTTATTTTTAGGCGCTGGTGCTGTTATACACATGATTCATAGCAATGAAATGAATAAGATGGGCGGCTTGCGCAAATTTATGCCGGTAACGCATATTACTTTTTTAATTGCCTGTTTGGCAATTGCTGGAATTTTTCCATTTGCCGGATTTTTTAGTAAGGAAGAGATTTTATTAGCTACTTATCATGCTAACTTTCCGGTATTTGTAATGGCCTTGTGTACTTCCGGATTGACTGCCTTTTACATGTTCCGGCTCTATTTCTCTATTTTTTGGGGGAAACAACAAGCGCATGATCCCCACCACTCAGAGGGTACCTTTACCATGAAATTACCGTTGATGCTGTTAATGATCTGCACATTGGTTGCCGGTTTTCTACCCTTTTCTAGTTGGGTTTTTCAAGGAGATACGCACGAAACATCCCATGTTAATTGGAAGTTTTCCTTGGTGCCACTTTCTTTGTCTACGCTGGGTATTTTGATTGCAGCCTATTTTTTCCGCAAACCTAGCAGTAGAGTTGCCGATACTCAAAAGTTGATGGGTGGAATCTATACAACCAGTAAGCATAAATTTTATATTGATGAAATCTATTTATGGATTACGCAGCGGGTATTATTTCCGCTGGTAGGTAAGCCGGCTGCTTGGGTTGATAAAAATATAATTGATGGAACCGTAAATGGGGTAGGCAGTTTTGTGGGTAGTATTTATTATTTTATTAGAGGCATGCAATCTGGAAAATTACAGGATTACTTACTCTACTTTTTGGCAGGCATCGCAGCATGGATGGTTTACTTTATTTATATCTGGAAATAAACAATCAGCATGAACCTACTTTTATTACTTATAGTTCCTTTGATAGCTGCCATTGGTATTATGCTGTCTCCAAGGGTATCTGCTCTTAGGCAGATTTCTTTAGCCGCATCACTCGTTCAATTGGTACTGGTTGGCTGGTTGTTATTTCAAATGCTCAATACCCGTTCGGTAAGTGCACAACCCCTCTATTTTGAACAGGTATATCAATGGTTCCCCTCTTGGAATATTCAGTTTCATATTGGCGTGGATGGTATTGCCATTTCCATGATGATCTTAACGGCTTTGGTAGTGTTAGCAGGCGTATTGGTATCGTGGCAAGAATCGATTTTGCCGAAAGAATTTTTCTTTTTACTGATGTTTTTGAGCTTGGGTGCCTATGGATTTTTTATGGCCAGGGATATTTTTACCTTGTTTTTCTTTCTTGAGTTGGCGGTAATTCCTAAATTTTTACTGATAGGAATTTGGGGAAGTGGGCAAAAAGAATACAGTGCCATGAAGCTGGCATTGATGTTAATGGCTGGTTCTGCCTTGGTTTTTGTTGGGTTAACGGGTATATATCTGGAGGCGCATAGTTTTGATCTGTTTGTTTTATCGGCTACTCATTTTCCGGTTGCATTTCAATACTTGTTTTATCCCTTATTATTTATAGGTTTTGGAATTTTTGCTGCTTTATTTCCATTTCATACTTGGGTGCCGGATGGGCATGCATCAGCTCCAACGGCTGCTTCAATGTTTTTGGCTGGGATTTCAATGAAATTGGGTGGGTATGGCTGCCTGCGGGTAGCTTCTTTTCTAATGCCGGATGCCGCCATTCATTATGCACCTGTTATTATTGTACTTTCAACCTGTGCCATTCTGTATGGGGCATTTGTTACTTTACTGCAGTCGGATTTGAAATATATGAATGCCTATTCTTCCGTTAGTCACTGCGGTTTTGTTATGCTGGGTATTGGCGTTTTTAATACTACTTCGGTATACGGGGCAATTTTGCAAATGATTTCTCACGGATTAATGACGGCCCTTTTCTTTGCTGCTATTGGAATGATATATTACCGCACCCATACTCGTAAAATTGATGAATTGGGAGGCTTATTGGCTAAATTACCCTTTATCAGTACCGTATTTGTGATAGCCGGTTTGTGTTCTTTGGGATTGCCTGGGCTCAGTGGATTTGTTGCCGAAATGACCGTTTTTGTTGGTTCCTGGGAAGATAAGTCGCTATGGGTGCGATCGGCTACCGTATTATCCTGTGCCTCTATTGTAGTAACGGCAGTTTATATTTTACGTGCTACTGGAAAAGTAATCATGGGCCCCATTCGGGAAACTTTTGTAGCCCTAAGTGATGCAGTTTGGTACGAGAAAATGGCAGCTATATTTTTGCTGGCAGGAATTTTTGTTATGGGTATTGCACCCTTTCTTTTACAATATATCATCGGAAACGAGGCTGCCACTATTGTAAACCGGGGGGCTCAGGTTTTGATTAATAAATGAGTGTATTATGTTAGTGTATGAGTGGCTTATTTTAAAACAGGAAATCTTTCTATCATTGTTGATAGTGGGGATATTGCTGCTTTGGCTTTTTCGGGATCTAAGTAATGAGACTTGGATTCGTATCATGAATATATTTTTATTCGTCAATATTTTGATTGGGTTTACGGGGTTTCACTATGGAAAGCTATTCGGGGATACTTTTCTCTCATCTCCGCTTATTCTATTTGAAAAAGTATTGCTCAGCTTTGCACTCTGGCTGATTTCACTATTCTCCTACGGCTGGCTAAGGAAAATGAAAAATTTACCTGAGTTCTATCTGTTGCTACTTACCTCTTTACTGGGTATGTACATCATGTTGTCTGCTGGTAATTTGTTGCTCTTTTATCTCGGTCTTGAAATGTCTACCCTCCCGTTGGCAGGAGCAGCTAATTTTGAATTTAACAGTAAAAAGTCTTCTGAATCTGCCATGAAACTGGTATTGTCTTCGGCATTTTCTTCTGCTATCTTGTTGATGGGCATATCCTGGTTATATGGTATGATGGGTTCATTAGATTATGCGGTTATCAGTACGCAAATCGGGCATTCTCCGCTTTCAATATTGGCGTTTCTGTTAATTTTATCCGGATTTGCTTTTAAAATTTCGGCGGTTCCCTTCCATTTATGGACGGCCGATGTTTACCAGGGAGCGCCGGTTGCGGTTACAGCATTTTTATCGGTGGTATCTAAATCTGCCGTTATCATGGTAATGATTCCCTTTTTATATCAAACCTTTGAAGAAAAAATTGATGTTTGGTATCCTGCATTAATTATGCTGGCACTTGCATCGGTTTTAGTAGCCAATCTGTTTGCTGTGCAACAATTAAATTTAAAAAGACTATTGGCATTTTCTTCCATCGCACAAGTAGGTTTTTTGTTGATTGGATTGAGTGCGCATTCTCAAACAGGAGCCACGAGTGTTTTGTTTTTCCTTATTATTTATTTATTTTCTAACCTAGCAGCATTTGGAGTAGTATCGGTACTTTCTTCTGATTACGGTAAAGAAGATATTCAGCAATTGTCTGGACTATATTCCACCCACCCCTTCTTATCCTGGGTACTGGCTTTATCCTTGTTTTCGTTGGCAGGTATACCACCTACTGCCGGGTTTTTTGGAAAATTCTTTTTGCTATTGTCCGGAGCAAATAAGGGCAACTATTGGGTAATTGCCATTGCTGCTATTAATATGGTTATTTCGTTGTATTATTATCTGCGGGTGGTAAAAACTATATTTATGAATCATCCTGTTACTCACATGGAAAATAAACCCCTTGCTTTTCCGGTTAAGTTTGCATTGATAATTTGTTTGTTGGGGATTTTGGTGGTTGGGTTTTTGGGAGGGTTCTACGAACATATTTTTCAATTACTCAATGGAATTAATTAGCAAGTATGGCCATTAACAAAAATCATGAATTCGACGAGCTGGATGGCATTAAATGTGCCATAGTAGAAAAGAACGTATTGGAGGAACGTGTTATTTTTTTAAAAGATTTATTAACGGTTAATGGATTTACCGTAGTGGTGGTACCTTCTCCCCCCCCTAAAACGGCAGCTGTAGCAACAGAACTCCCAACTGAAAATACCCCACCGGCTACTTTTACCATCGGTGTTACCAATGTTGTTTTTAATGCAACCAATGCTGTTTTTGGGAGATTGCTTACAACAAGAGCGGGTAAGGTAGTTACCCTAGCATACTGGCAGCAAACTGAAAAAATTTGTGATGATAGTATCCCATATTATCAAAAGAAATCATGATTGCTTGTTAACTTTACTTATCTAAATCGCTTACATGAATCGGCTTTTATTAGTATTTTTTTTAATTTTCTCATTATTTTCTAAAGTGTCGGCACAGGAACTTGACTCCATGATGGTGGAATATGAGTTAGGTTCACCTGCTGAAAAAGCACATCTTCATTTTGATAAAAATATTTATAACCGAGATGAGACTATTTTTTATAAGGCCTATTTGCGTATGGCCAATGAGCTGAGCATTCTGAGTAAAAATCTATATGTAGAATGGTATGATACAGCTGGACTAATTATTAAACAAACGATTGCTCCTATATTTCAATCCTCAGCAAAAGGTTCTTTTGAAATACCTACAGGATATGCGGGTAATTTTTTACATGTAAAAGCATATACAAGTTGGATGTTAAATCATGATACGGATTATTTATTCAGGAAAGACATATTGTTGAATTCGGTAAACCTCCCTGCCAATAACAAAATCCCTTCAATTACTGATAGGAAAGTTTTAGTAAGCGTTTTTCCGGAAGGGGGTACGTCTGTAATTGGAATATTGAATAAGTTCGCTTTTCAGGCCACCAATTCGTTTGGTGAGCCTGTGAAAATTAAAGGATCGATTACCGACAGTAAAGGAAGAAAAGTAGACACTGTTATGGTGAAGCATGACGGGATGGGTGTGTTTTCTTTTACACCTATATCCGGGGAAAGTTATCAATTGAATTGGCTGGATGAATATGGAAAGAGGGGAGTAGTGCCCATTGAAAAATCTAGTTCTGAAGGTATTGTGCTTTCTGTTAAGGGAGGGAATGAACAGGCTACCGTTCGAATTGAGCGAACTGAATCGGTGCCTGCCAACTGGAAAAAATTAAATCTTTGGGTACATTTAAACCAGAGTTTGTTTTATAAAGTAAGTATTAATGTAAATGAAAAGAAATCAGTGATTGCGCAAATACCCATTGATCAATTGCCTACTGGAGTTTTGCAGTTTACGCTGTTTTCAGAAGACTTTTTACCAATAGCTGAACGAATCCTTTTTGTTAATAATCGGGAGCATGAATTTAATGTTCGCGTAAGTGCTTCCTTGGTTAATGTTGATAAGCGAGGGAAAAATGTGGTGGAAATTTTTGTGCCAGATACTGCGGCAGCTAATTTATCTGTTTCTATCACCGATTTTTCGTTGAATACCCCTGAAACACAGACTATCTTTTCAGATTTGTTGTTAAGCGGGGATATAAGAGGAAAAATTCATAATCCAGCCTACTATTTAATGTCGGATGCAGACAGTGTTACGGCTAATTTAGATTTGGTTATGCTTACACATGGGTGGAGAAAATTTGATTGGAAGCGATTGAAATCGGGCATTCCCCCAGTTATTACTTATCCGGTTGAGAATAGTTTTTTAAAAATAAATGGTAAGGTATTTGGCTTAAAACCTAGTATGTCTGCAACTCCTATGCAACTAAATTTAATTATGGCGGGGAGAGACAGTAGTAAACAATTTTATTTTGCACCAGTTGCAAAAGATGGCAGTTTTGAAGTGCCGAATATGTTTTTTTATGATACTGCCAAATTGTATTACAGTTTTAATGGGAATAGTAAGTTAACCGAAGTAACCCAGGTGAAAATGGACAATGGGTTATTGCGTTATTTGCCGGGTATGCGAACTGCTGTTCTGAGGAATCCAAATTCTGCCTATGGCGATAGTATTTTACGAGCCAGAATGGCCGCTATTTACAGGGAACAGGAACAATTGCGAAAATTAACGGCTGCTGCTACATTACAAGAAGTAGTAGTTAAAACCAAAGCTAAATCGAGTGTACAGTTATTAGACGAAAAATATGCCAGTGGATTATTCAGTGGGGGTGATGGCTATTCTTTTGATTTGGGTGAAGACGGTAAAATAGCTGGTGGAATTGATATTCTCACTTTTCTGCAAGGCCGTGTAGCCGGATTAATGATTTCTGGTTCCGGCTCTGGCGCAACTCTCAATTGGAGAGGGGCTGTGCCTGATTTGTATTTAAATGAAATGCGGGCACAGGTTGATATGATTCAGGGAGTAAGTATTCAGGATATTGCATTTGTAAAAGTATTTCGTCCACCTTTCTTTGGATCTATGGGTGGAGGAGCCGGGGGGGCGATTGCCATTTATACCAAAAAAGGTTCTGATGGAAGAAAGGCTGA
>CAMBUH010000131.1 GCA_945870985.1 Chitinophaga pinensis | reverse complement strand
AAACAACAACTATATGAACCGGGAGTTTACCTCCTCGGCATTAATCTTCCCAGTTTAAGGCACCTTTTTTAATGATGTAAATAAACCCAGCCAGGAAAAAGCCCACAAACATCAGCACTGCGCCAAATCCCGACCATCCTAATTCACGGAAATTAACCGCATAGGGATAGAAAAATATCACTTCCACATCAAACAAAACAAACAAAATAGCCACCAAAAAATACTTAATGGCCATGGGCTGACGCGCATTTCCGTGCGACTCGATACCGCTGGCAAAATTATCCAGCTTATCACTGGTTTTTCTTTTGGGCCCCACCCAGGCAGATAGGGCTATCATGGTAAAAACAAAACCGGCAGCGAAAATCAATTGGATACCGATGGGTAAATAATTGGAGGCGGAATTGGAAGCACTGGCGTCTGTAATCAGCTGAATCAGGTTCATGTATCCGATAAATTTTCGCAAAAATACGTTAGTGTGGGATATAAAAGAAAAACTCTCCGCCTGGGGGGAGAGTTTTTCGCATATTTTTTTGTTATCCTTTTGGCGGGGCAGCGGGTGCTCCGGTCTTTTTAACCGGAGGTTTGGAATAATAGTCGATGTTTTTCTGAATTTCCCCTTTAACACTCTGGGCAAATTTATTATTATCATCTGCCACATCTGGGTATAATTCAATCATTTTGTCGGTTACTTCTAAACTTTTCTGGCAAATGCCTAAAAACTGATCCACCACTTCTGTTTTGGTTCCATCACTCTTTACTTTAAAATCGGGGCTCTTTTTAAGCGCATTTTGCTTATTTATATAATACAAAATTGTATAATATTTATTCAGGAAAAGCTCTTTTTTGTATTTGTCTTTATTGAGATTATAGATAGAGTCGATGTACTGAAGTTGCTCAACACCTTTTCCGCTGGTGGTATCTGGGTCGGAGGCGATAGCCGCTTTTCGGTAGAATGTGAAGGGCTGGGGCTTATCGGGATACGCAGCCATGTATTTTTTTGCCCAATCCATGGTCTGTGGATAATCTTTGGCACTGAGTGCTGCTGCGGATATTCTGTAATAGTCGCCTTCTGTTGTAGTTCCCTTAAGTTCTACCATTCGCTTCATCCAATTCAATTGTTCAGCAGGATTTTTGGCTTTGGCATACATATCGGCGCCTTGTTGCATATAATTCAGCTTATTGATGCGTGAAGTATCCGTTGCAATGGCTTTTTCCAGATAAGTGGCTGCCTGTACCTCACTTCCGGGGAATTTGGTAAGCACTTTTACCGCCAGCTCATAGTCGGTAGGCTCAATTTTGTCTGCAGGCGCATTGGCAAAGAATTTTTCTAGATTGGCTTTTGCCTGCACAGAATCCCCTTTTCTATCGTAGTTATAGGCAGATAAGATACTGAGGCGGGGGATTTCGGTAAGACCAGCTGATTTTTCCAATTCCTGAATTTTTGCCAGCGACTCGTCATTTTTTCCTGCACGGAAAAGATACTCAGCCACAAAATAATCAGTTTTAGGGTCTCTATCAGCGTATGCAACATACTTATCGAGGTATTCTTTCGCCTTGTTTACGTCTTTATTGGCATAATTCAAATAATAGGCAAAATAAGGTAAGGGACAAGTAGGATCGGCAGTAATGGCATTATCGAAGTTTTGCTCAAACAACTCTTTGTTGTTTTGGCTTTGATATACTTTCCCAATTTTATAATAAGCAAGGGCGCTTTTCGGATCGCGGGCAACGGCTTCCTGATAGGCTTTTACAGCTTCTCCCCCATTTTCACCGCCCATTTTTAGGTAGTTAATGGCTTTATTGATGTATATGTCTGGATTGGTTAAATCTAACTGACCAGCCTGATTCAGTTTATCAATGGCATATAAATTATCTCCGAGTCCACTGCCCACTTTTGCATTGGCTCTTCCTATTGCATTGAGGATAGCGGGGTTAGCTTTTCCCTTACTTTTTCCTTTGGTTTCGGTAGAAGCAGTAATGGCTTGCTCGAATTTTTGCTTGGCGGAGTTGATATCTCCTCGCTCGAGTAACTCGATATGTCCCATACCGGTTATCAGCCAAGGATCACTGCCAATACTACCCAATGCTTTTTGATAAAGGGCTTTAGCGGATGCAATCTGCTCTTTAGAAGGCTCTCCCCCATCGGTAGCCAATATAGCCTGGCCCAGCCAATAGATGGCTTGTGGGTCTTGGGGACTAGCATCAACCAGTTTCTGAAAAGTTTCCCGGGCTGATTTATTTTTTTCGTAATTCAGTAACCGGATCCCTTCAGCATACTGTGCGAACATTGCTGAGTGCATAACTACACATGCCATCAGTAACAATAGGAACTTCTTCATGATTCTTTGTTTATGTTTACTTGGTTATTGCTCTTTTATTTTTCCACTTCTTACCTTAAAATCCATTTTGGCCGGTGCCAGAAAAGCCCTTCTGAAAATAAGCTGTCCGCGCTCCAAGCTCATAAAATTCATCAATCCCGTTCCCACTCCTGCCCAGTTCTCTTTCAAAATATAGTATAGCGGACGAGAAAGTGGGTATTGACCGTACGTAATGGTTGCCTGTGAAGGTTTGGCATAAATACCTTTTTCTTCACACTGCGTACATTCGATGCGGGCCAGGGCTATTTTTTGTTGATAAGCCCTCTGTTCCTTATCATACACATCCCCAACCCAACTCATCCCCACAAACCCAATCGCATCTGGATGACTCATTACCGTTGTAATAACATCCTTACTGCTTAGGGCTCCTACCACATTCTTTCCAAAATCACCCCCTTTCAATAAGCTATCCTTCAAAAAACGAACCGTACTGGTTGCCCGCATTCCATCCATTATTGCCGGAACCGGATTGCTGCCATTCAAAATATCCGTCAACTGCTGAAGGGTAAACAAACTGTCTTTCCGATCGCGATGAATGATAACTGCAATAGCATCATAGGCCAAAATACCATATAACGGCTTAAAAGATAAATTTTTCTGATAAGCCGTTGCTTCGTTTTCCGTTAACCCTCGGGCTACCACTATCATTCGGGTACTGTCGTTTTGCAAAGCTTTAAGACAAGCAGCTTCTGACTGATACGTTACCCGAATATTCGTGTTAGGAAAAGCAGCATGATGCACTTTTAACTGTTCTGCTATCACCGGTTGAAAACTTTCATCTACACAAATTTCTATAGAGCCATTTATCGGTGTATCCCTGTTATTGGGCTGCTTGCCAGCTCCGCAGGAAAATAATAATCCAATCAGTAACACAATCGGTAGCCTCTTTTTCATTTTATGCAGTCTGCTTTATCCCTCTGTAAATCCTAAACACACCATACAACAAAAAAATTGCCCCGAAAGAATAACGCATGGTTACCCCCCAATCCAACACCTGCACAAAACCCAGCTTTTCTGCCAATATCATTGCAGAACCCAAAGCTCCCATTAATAGTCCCATGGTAAGATCATAAATCATTCGCATGATTCGAAAATTCTTATCTCTGCTATCACGGGCACTATTTTCCATACTTTTTTCCTTACCGGAGCGGCAATTTAATTAATATTTCTTTCCACTTCACAACTGATATGTCAATTTGAAGTAAAATCTTTCTATTCTTAACAGATGTAATATCGCTTCATTTTCCATAATATCATTAGGCTAATATATGTTAGTTTTTATGACCCCCCCTTTTTTCTTACGAAATGAAATGATATATTTTTGTCAAATGAAATGCTGGCTTTCGATTTTGCAAAAAACATCGAATGCCCATTTGGGATAAATACAGTTGATTATTACATTATAGGCAATCTACGCGTATGAAAATATTAATGGTTTGTTTGGGGAATATTTGCCGCAGTCCGCTCGCAGAAGGCATTATGCGGCAACGGGTATTGGAAGCAGGATTGAACTGGGAAATCGATAGTGCGGGCACTGCCTTTTATCATGCGGGAGAGCCGCCACATATCCTATCGCAACAAGTTGCCCAGCAAAATGGCATCGACATCAGTAAACTGCGCTGTAGGCAATTTATTCCGGAGGATATGCTGGAATTTGACAGGATATATGTGATGGACGGAGACAATTACCTGAATGTAACGAGAATCAGCGGGCCATTATGGGATGGGAACAAAGTAAAGTGGATGTTGCATGAACTATTTCCCGACCAGAATAAACCGGTTCCGGACCCCTATTTTGGAACCCAGGGCGACTTTGAAAAAGTATTTGATTTGCTGAATAACGCCTGTTTGCGAAATATTGATAAATATCTTCAGGCGGGTGAGTAGCGAGTAAGGAATCATTATTTTTGCACATGAGTAAACCTCAATTACCACAGGGAACCCGAGATTTTAATGCTGCCGTTGTGCAACGGAGGCAATATATTTTTGATACTATCCGAACCGTTTTTGAATTATATGGTTTTCAGCCCCTGGAAACACCGGCTATGGAGAATCTGGATACATTATTGGGCAAATATGGAGAAGAGGGTGATAAACTGATTTTTAAAATTTTGAATAACGGGCTCGACCACCCATCTAAGCTAGAGCAGGCTACCGAAGGATTTCAGAAAATTTTGGCCGGCAAATCCACCAAAGATATTACCGAGCGGGCCCTGCGATACGATTTAACCATTCCCTTTGCTAGATACGTGGCAATGAATCATGCACAACTCACGCTCCCTTTTAAACGATATCAAATACAACCCGTTTGGCGGGCCGACCGACCGCAAAAAGGCCGTTACCGAGAATTTTATCAGTGCGACTGCGATATTGTGGGCACCCGTTCCCTCTTGAATGAAGCCGAATTACTACATATTTATGCCCAGGTTTTTAATAGACTGGGGCTGGAAGTAGAAATACAAATCAACCATCGATCAATTTTAGGGGCCCTGGCAAACAGCTGCGGAGGTGCTGAATACCTTACCGCCATAACCACTGCCATTGATAAGTTAGATAAAATTGGTTTAGAGAAAGTGCAAGCCGAATTGGCAACAGCTGGCATATCAGATACTGCCATCAACCTCATTTCCGAATATTTACAAATTGAGGGTTCCCATGCCGAAAAAATGCAATTGCTGGGCAAGATTACCAACCAGCACCCCCTAATGCAAGCAGGAGAGCAGGATCTGAACTTTTTGCATTCATTTGCTCCTTGGCCAACAGGAATAAAGGTGGTAACCAATCTTACCTTGGCAAGAGGATTGAACTATTATACAGGAACGATATTGGAAGTAAAGGCATTGAATGCTTCTATGGGAAGCATTGGAGGCGGAGGTAGATACGATGATTTAACGGGCCTATTTGATGTACCCGGAATTCCCGGAGTGGGTATCAGTTTTGGGGTTGACAGAATTTATGACGTATTGGAACAACTGAACCTGTTTCCTGCAACCGTTGAAACTGGCACAGCGGTGATTTTCTTCAACCTAGGCGAGGCAGAATCCAGAATCGCCTTCACAGCCATGCAAACCCTAAGAAATGAAGGGGTTCGTTGCGAAATTTATCCCGATGCAAGTAAGTTGGATAAACAGTTTAAATATGCCGATAAAAAAAGTATCCCCTATGCCATCATTATAGGCAGTGAGGAGATACAGCAAGGCATTTGTAAAATCAAAAGGCTGGGCACGGGAGAACAACAAACCATGCAATTATCTCAGTTATCGGCTTCCCTGTTTAGATAAAGCCATTACCCGTCCGAACGAAAATGTGAGACCTTCTTCTGTGCGGGTTCCTTCTAATAAATACCCTCCGGCATTAATGGTAATCCCGATAATTTTTTTGCTGGCATCGCGGTTAAATTTGGCAGTGCCCTGAAACTGGGTAATCACAAAAACATCTTCCTCTTTTTTCTCTAATGGAGAAGTGCCTACAGAGGAAGACATGGTTAAATTTCCCCCTTCGAGCATTACCATTACTTCTGCCACCACACTACCCTCAGGAAATTTATACTTTCCGATATATTGTTGAAAGGTAGAATCTGCCGGCGCTTGCTGAGAGAAGGCAGTTATTGAGCAAACAATCGCAAAAAATAAAAAGAACAGTTTCTTCATAAATTAAAATTGATACCAAATGTAAGCAACCTAAGTTGTAAAAAGTTGAATGAGGCAAGGTTAAATATTTGTAACTAAATGCCTATTTCCTTGTTCCCGGCAGGTTGCGTATCTTTACTTATGGAACAGATGCCACCCAATATCAGACACTTGTCTAACGAAGCCCTTACGGCTTATATTGAAAATGTGGGGGAGAAGAAGTTCCGCGTTCAGCAGATTCAGGAATGGCTATGGCAGAAGAAAGCCCGGAGTTTTGATGATATGACCAACCTGAGTAAAGCCTTTCGGCAACAACTGCAAGCAGATTTTTCTCTTCCCGCCTTACAGGTAGATGCTACACAAAATAGTACGGATGGAACCATCAAGAGCCGCTTTAGAACCTTTGACCAGCACCTGATTGAAGGGGTTTTGATACCAACCGACGAAAGAAAAACTGCCTGTGTTTCTTCTCAAATAGGCTGTAGCCTCAGCTGTAAATTTTGTGCAACGGGTTATATGGATCGAAAACGCAACCTGAATTTTGATGAAATATACGATCAGGTAGTGCTCATCAATCAGGAAAGTGAGCGCATCTATGGTCAAAAACTCTCCAACATCGTTTTTATGGGTATGGGAGAGCCGCTGTTGAACTATGCAGAGGTAATGAAGGCCATTGAACGGATTACTTCACCCGAAGGCATGGGCATGAGCCCCCGCCGTATCACTGTTTCTACTGCCGGTGTAGCCAAACAAATTAAAAAGCTGGGTGATGATCAGGTGCGTTTTAAATTGGCCCTTTCGCTGCATGCCGCCAATGATAGCAAGCGGAACCAGATTATGCCCATCAATGAAACCAATTCTATCCGGGCACTGAT
>CAMBUH010000130.1 GCA_945870985.1 Chitinophaga pinensis | reverse complement strand
GTTGCAACATTGGCGGTTAGGATACTCCAGGGGGTAGCGGGTTTCACAGTTAACGAATCAGGTTCTCCCCCTATACCGGGTCTGCGAATGAATACAATTTTCTTTCCATCGGGAGACCATCTGGGAGACTGATCTCTATAAAATGAGGGGGCTATCCATTGCAACGATGATTTACTATAATTATAAATACCTATCAACGAATGATCGCCCCGATTGGCAACCCATAACAATTTTTCTTCCGATCCATCGGCTGTCCATTCCAATCCACTCACATTGCCTCGTGTGGTAAATAAAGATTGTGCAGCTGCTGATCCATTCACGGGAACCCAATAGGCTTGTCCACTTTTAATAAAAGCAACTTTTTTGCTATCGCCAGAAATGGCGGGCCCATCCCCTTCGGATAAAACCTTGGTAGCACCACCAGCAAAAGGAACGCTGAGCACGGATACTTTGGAGGGTTGTAAATCAAGCGAGGCATTGATTGGCAATAAGGCATCATAATTAGCCCCATGATCGCCGCCCCGTACAAATACAATCCATTCTCCATCGGGAGAAAATTGCAGCGATGTAATTTCCTGTCCATCGTTTTTTGTAAAGGAGGTAAGTTTTCGAATTGTATAATCCGGACCTTCGGCTACATACACATTGCGCATCCCGTTTTCTTCCAGTGCCCACGCAATTCGGTTGCCCTGCGCGGATGCAGATAATTCGGTGGGGAATGCATAATTTTTAAAGTCTTTCAGGCTCAATTGTGCCCAAAGTTGAATGGGCAATAGTAGGCATACAAGTATTCTTTTCATAGTGTATAATGAAGTTGTTTGGGTACAACAATTTACAGGAAAATAATTAGATACGTAGCGCACTTTACAAAGGAATAGGGGCAATCCTACCCTTAATCTCTGATTAGGGTTACATTTCCCTTACGGATAACGCTATTGCCTTTTTTATCGATACCGTAGTTATAAAAACACTCAGCCCCGCCCATGAGAGAGAAACCTATAAAGTTTTTAATTTCAATGCCAGAAAGGGCTGGTATTTTGGTTTCCTTGAATAACTCAGGTAAAGTAAATAAGTTACGCGGAAAAGTGAATGTTATTGAGAATGATACTAACAAATAATGCGTAAAAGCGTTGGATAAAGTATTAATTTTTGGATAGTTCAGTTCCCTTCTCGTTGGCTTTCAATACTCTAAGGATATTTCCTCCCAATATATTGGTTACCTGCCGGGGGCTATAACCCCTTTGCAATAACGCACGGGTAATGGTTGGATAACTGGTTACATCATCCAATCCCCTGGGCATAGAACTGATGCCATCAAAGTCAGAACCTATCCCTACATGCTCCGTTCCAATCAGTTTTACGATATAATCCAGATGTTCCAGTAACTGTTCCAGCGTAGGGCGAGCATCAAGGGCTTCTTCGGCATATTTTTCCGTTACCATTGTTACGGCATATTCGGTTTGCATACCGGTTGCTTTTAAAGAATCTATTTCCGCCTTATGGGCTAATTGAAAACGGGCATCTTTTTTTCGGTAGTTGCTATCTACAAAACCAGAAAAAAAGTTCAACGCAATAACTCCGCCATTTTTTCCAACGGCCAATATCTGATCATCTTTCAGGTTGCGTGGAACCGGGCATAAGCTCCATGCATTGCTATGTGAAACAATCACGGGCTTGTTAGTAACTGCTATGGCATCCCAAAACGTTTGTTCTCCCACATGCGATAAGTCTACCACCATACCCAACTCATTCATCCTTTTTACTACCTGCTTGCCAAAGTCGGTTAGTCCTTTATGGGTTTTGGCCAGACTATCCTTTTTACTGGTTTCATCCCAGGCAGAAGTGGCCCAGGAAGTGGAGTTGTTCCAAGTGAGCGTCATATAACGGGCCCCCCTTGCAAAAAGTTGATCTAATTTTTCGAGGCTGTTTTCAATCATATGTCCGCCCTCCACCCCAAACATGGCAGCTAGTTTTCCGGCTTTTACTGCCTGCTTCATTTCATAGGTATTTCTGGTAAGCGCAATTTTGGTGGGATTTTTTTGAATGATGGCGTCCAGTATATCCATTTCCCGATTGGCAAATTGATAGGGTTCGGGTTTCTCACCATCACACCATACCGAAAAAAGTTGCACATCCAAACCTCCTTCTTTCCATCGTTGTAAATCGGAATGGGTTTTTCCTTTCAGGTTATCATCCATGCTAACTTTCTTCTCGATGCTGGCGGTGAGTATATCATTGTGCGAATCAACTACAATGGCTTTTTTATGAATGCGGTCTGCATTTTGCGAAAGGCCAAGAACCGGTAACAGCAGCAGGAAAAGGAATTTAGTTTGCATAAATAGTTATTGCGTGATGAGTTTTTGTAAAGCACTAATCAATTTACTAAAATCTGAAGGCGCATTATTGCTCAGTACAATCAGGGTTTTACCATTATAGAGCGACCGAATAATCTGGGTTTTGTATCCTGGGTTGTCGCCATTGTGGCCAACAATGATATGGTCGGCTGTATTATCTAGAATATCCCAGCCAAATCCATAGTACGAGATCTTTCCATCATTCAACACCATCGGCGTATTAGCCTGTTGCAGGGTTGCAGCCTGGACAAGGGTATTATTACTCAATGCCTGATCCCATTTCAACAAATCCTGTGCGGTAGAACTGATTCTTCCCGGACCTTCCCGATGGCCCAACCAGATGGTATAATTAGAAGATGGAAATGAGTCTGCCGGCAAAAAAACAGTTCCGGAAGAATCGGGTATATGCCCCCGGGCAAAATTTTCTATAGCCGATCTTTCTGCCGGCGTGCGTAAATCGGTATGCTGCATGCCAAGCTTTTGAAAAATTTCTGTGCGACATATTTCTGTAAAATCCCTGCCCGAAGCTTTTTCGGCTATGCTGGCTAATAACACATAGCCCGTATTGCTGTATTCGTAACTACTGCCCGGCACAAAGCGGGTAGGTGGTGCATAGCGCTGCAGGTACTGAATGATGTCTTGATTATCGGCCACTTTAGATTTATCCCAATGCTCATCCATAATCGCCTGGTAATCGGGCAAGCCGGATGTGTGGGTGAGTAAATGCCGAATGCTGATATTTTTATACGGTATCGAAAGATATTTTTCTACCGGATCATCAAATTGTAATAGGCCACGCTCCTGCAAAAGCATAATCACCATAGCGGTAAACTGTTTGCTTACCGATGCCAACTCAAACAGATCAGTTTTTTTAAGTGGTGTGCGATTAGCAAAATCGCGGAATCCGTTTGCCCGGTTGTATACTACCTTTCCTTCCTGTGCTATCAACACAATCCCACTGAATGTTTGGTTTTCGAGGTAGGGAGCCAATACCGCATCCACCTGCGCAGACTTTTGGGCACCCGCAAATAATGGAAGTAACAACAATAAAAAACGAAATTTCATATCACCAATTTTTCAATTAGTCAGGAAATGTATCAGCAAAAATAGCTTTTAGAAAGGTATAAAAATTTCTAATCGAATCCTAGTCCTTCTTTTCATACACAGCACATAAAGTATTCCCTCTTTCCCCACAAATAATGGTAGAAGGCTTAACCAGTGCTTTCAGTTGTAATAAGGTTCTTTTGAAGCCCTTTTTAAATGCACTTGCTTCCGATGCAGCCGGAGTTGGCGCAGAATCCGAGGATGCTTCGGCTGGTACGTTTTTTAGTGCATGACTATAAAACTGCCAGTTCTCATCAATTACCGGAATGCGGAATGATTTCTTTTTCCCTCGCTTTACAATATATTCTTTTGGATTATTTTGATAAAACGACTCGTAGGAAACAAAATGCAGATTTAGGTTGAGTTGGTTGGCGATGTACTGCATAGAATCTTCACTAAACCACCACTGATGCACGGGAGGCAGTTCTGTATCCCAAGTGATATCTTGCGGAACCAGACTTTTGTTGGGTGTGGTAACAATAGCTTTGCCTCCCTTCTTTAAAAGTGCCGCGATGGTTTTAATAAAGGCAATCGGGTCGTTCACATGCTCGATAACCTCTGTTAAAATAATTACATCATATTCACCAGCGTGCTCGTTCACATAAGAAAACAAATTATCGCAGATATAATGATCCCCAAAATGTTGGCGGGCATTTTGAATGGCTTCATTCGAAATGTCTAGTCCCTTAATAGTATATCCATCTGTTTTTAGTGCATAGGTAAGATACCCTAATCCACAACCCACTTCTAAAATAGTCGGCTGCTGTTTTGCAGTAGAAATTTCTTTGAGTGCTTGCTGAATTCCCCAATAGGCTTCTTCCCTGGCAGTAAGATAGGCAAGGGGGTTTGCCTGATGTTTTACCTGCTTAAAATATTGCCAATAGCGGTCGTAGGCCGGAACCCGTGCTCCATTTTTGTAGATGAAATCATATATCTCATTTGCATCAACCAATGGTAAGGGAAAAGAAGTGTTGCAGTGATCGCATTGGTAAATGCTAAAATGCATATCTACCTTATAACCGATAAAATTTTCTTGCAGTAATCGGGCACTGCCTTTGCATAAGGTGCAGGCCGCTTCTTGTTGACTATTCATTCCGTTATATTTCCGTACTAAACTATCCTGTTGCGTGCACTAAGGTAGTTATAATTCGGCACCGCTTTTTAATTGATAGGCACTAAGCAAATAGCAACGGCTATTACCGGAGTTTATTTGCCGCCATTCCAGCGAATAACTTTTCCAGCGCGGGTACCGATATGTTTGCCTTGATCAACGGTTACTTGTCCATTCACCAGCACATACGAAAAACCGGTACTCAGTTGATGTGGCTGCTCGAAGGTAGCGAGATCAGTAACGGTATTTTCATCAAACACCACAATATCTGCAATGGCCCCTTCGCGAATGATGCCTCGGTTTTCGATATTGAACTTACGTGCTGGCAGGGTGGTCATTCTGCGGATAGCTTCTTCGAGGGAAATGATTTTCTTTTCCCGAACATATTTACCCAATACCCGTGCATTGGTGCCATAGCCCCGTGGGTGTGGACTACCCGAGCCCAAAATGCGAATGCCTGCATCACTGGCAATCATGTTGTAGGGAACTTTCATAATGTTCGATACATCTTTTTCGCTCATACCATGAAATACCATACTGGCGCCTCCTTGCATCATCATGCTGATTATGGTTTCGGCTTCGGCCTGCACTTTATGGGGATTGCCATTACCCACATTGATATCTTCAATGCTTTTGCCATTAAGGGTTGTGTCGGCTTTATAATAAGCCACTACGGTATAGCTAAAATGTTTGAGGGAGCGTTTTTTAAGGTTGGTAATCATGTGCTTGATTACGCGCTCTTTTATTTCGGGGCGACTGAGTCGGGCTTTGATAGAATCACTGCCATCTGCCAACACCCAATCGGGTAATAAGGTACTTAGCGAAGTGCTGCTGGCGGTATAGGGATATTGGTCGATGGTTACATCTTGTCCTTCAGCTCTTGCAGCTTCTACCATGGTAATGGTTTCGGTACTGCGGCCCCAGTTTTGTTGTCCGCTCACTTTAAAATGCGAAATTTCTACCGGAATGCCGGCTTCTTTTCCGATGTTAATGGCTTCGCGGATGGCAGGTGCCACACTGTCGCCCTCGCTGCGGATATGACTGGCATATACCCCACTATATTTAGCCGCTACTTTGGCCAGGCGTACCACTTCTTCTGTTTTGGAGTAGGTGCCGGGGATATAGATAAGTCCGGTAGAGAAACCCACGGCCCCACTTTTCATCGCATCTTCCACAATTTGTTCCATGCGCAGCATTTCCGATTCGCTGGGTAAACGATTTGCCGAACCCATGGCAGCTTTACGAACATCGTTATGGCCAATTAGGGTCGCCACGTTGATGCTGGTTTGTAAGCTATCAATCATAGAAAAGTAACGACTGATATTGGTTTGTCCGAGCCCACAGTTACCAGTAACCACGGTAGTTACGCCATCCAGAATAAAGTTTTCTGCCAGCGGATTTTTTTTCTCTTCGCCTTCGATATGGGTATGCACATCAATAAATCCGGGTGCGATAATTTGGTTTTGCACGTCTATCACGCGGGTGGCGGTCCATCCCGTTAGTTTCCCGATAGCCAGTATCTTCCCGTTGGTGATGGCGATATTGCTTTTATACCAACTGTTGCCGGTACCATCGAGTATGCGGCCGTTTTGCAGAATAAGATCAGCTGTTTGGGCTTGCGCAGTGGATATGAATGCAATACTGCAAAGCAGCAGACTAAGGAATGAACATTTGAGTTGCATGGGATGAATTTGTTGATGAAAATAGGGTTTTTTTAGCTAAGGGGTGGGATGGGGTAGGTATAGGTAAAAAGAAGCAAGGTTTTGATATTCCCTTCCCCTTCTCCGAATACTACGCCAGGGGCGTACTATTCGGTTCGGAGGAATAATCTACCCAATTTGCAGGATATTATTTTACAGGGAAACAAGGTATCTGTGATGTTGTTACTTAAACTGAATTAGCCGATAATGACTTAGGTATATGATGTGGCAATGAATTTAATTGCCGAATACAAAATTAGCGCGCGATCATTGGAAGAGACCAAATAAAATGATGCGATTCTCTCCTTTTTTAGGTGGTTAGCCAGCCAGCGTTTTTCGAAAAATCTGCAAAAACGGGAAATGCTGCCTTTGAAAATCAAGTAGTTACGAAAATCAAATTGCGACATTACGCATATATTTTTGTTAGAAGGGTGAAAATGAAAGAATGAATAAAAATTGCATTCAACTTTATATCGAATTCATGTCAATTTGTGGAAGCATCCTATCAGTCATATCAAGTGGATTTATCAAATCGAATCAGACAAATCCGAGAAGCATTGGGTTATACCCAGGCTGATATTGCATACCGCTGTGAGATTAGTCCATCTGCTTATGGCCAAATTGAAAGACGGGCCATAAATGCAACTGTTTCAACCTTATATAAAATTGCCCGTGCAATGA
>CAMBUH010000129.1 GCA_945870985.1 Chitinophaga pinensis | reverse complement strand
ACATGTGATTGCCGAGGCACAGAAAAAGGGCGGCATGTGTGCGATTATTGATGCGGAGCATGCCTTCGACAGCTCCTATGCCAAAAAGCTAGGCGTGGATGTAGACAACCTGTTGATTTCACAGCCCGACTATGGAGAGCAGGCCCTGGAAATAGCCGATCGACTGATTTTGTCAGGGGCACTGGATGTGGTGGTAATTGATTCGGTGGCAGCGTTGGTTCCTAAAAGCGAATTGGAAGGAGAAATGGGCGACAGCAAAATGGGATTACATGCCCGATTGATGAGTCAGGCCCTGCGTAAGCTTACGGCTACGATTAACAAAACCAATACGGTATGTATTTTCATTAACCAGTTGCGCGAAAAAATTGGTGTGATGTTTGGCAACCCCGAAACCACCACTGGTGGAAACGCGCTGAA
Organism: Chitinophaga pinensis; assembly: GCA_945870985.1. GTDB lineage: Bacteria > Bacteroidota > Bacteroidia > Chitinophagales > Chitinophagaceae > Sediminibacterium > Sediminibacterium pinensis_C. Next base: position 6,589 of record CAMBUH010000129.1, on the reverse strand, counting down.
ATTTTATGCATCCGTGCGGCTTGATATTCGTCGGATGACGCAGATTAAAGACGGAGATGCGGCAGTTGGTAACCACGTAAAAGTAAAAGTGGTAAAAAATAAAGTGGCTCCTCCTTTCCGAGCGGCAGAATTCGATATTATTTTCGGCGAAGGCATCAGCAAGCTGGGCGAAATCATCGATATGGGTGTAGAGCTAGGCATTGTACAAAAAAGCGGTAGTTGGTTCAGCTATGAGGCCAACAAATTAGGTCAGGGACGAGATTCGGTTAAAACTTTATTACACGACAATCCCGAATTGGCCAACGAAATTGAAGCGAAGATTCGCGCAAAAGTTTCGGAGCAAAAAATTGCTGCTGCAGAAGCGTAAAACATGGGCAGACACTACGCAAAGAACAGCGAAAAACTTTGCTGCGGAGTCGCGATAGTAAAAGTATTTATGAAGTGCGCCCCCAACAATGAAGGAAAGCGCTTTATATAAAATGTGTTTTATAGGATAGATGGTTTAGTTAGTAAAACCGTTCCTTTTCTAAGGAGCGGTTTTTTATTTTGAAGAAAAAAGTAACAGATACTGTCATATGCCGAGTAAATGAAAATCACTCGAAGACGCAACATAATTAAGTATATTTATTGCTCATATATACAAGTTGATATACGGACTGCTCAGCATATGGACAAGATTGGCAATGCGTTGGTTAGTTCCTTCGCTTACCATTCGCTTTGCAACAAACTGGCGGCCGGGAAAACCCACATTGTTGGTAGCCAACCACCCCGACTCTTTTTTAGATGCGGTAATTATAGCGATGGCCTGTAAGGGACCAATTCATTTTTTAGCAAGGGGTGATGTGTTTACCAAGCCCTGGCAAAGGAGGCTTTTACGCTTACTAAACATGTATCCGGTATACAGAATTCGAGAAGGAAGAGAACATGTGCACTTAAACCGAACCACTTTTCGTTATTCCCACGAGGTGCTTGCCAATAACGGTACGCTGTTAATATTTATAGAAGGAATTTGTTTAAACACGCACGAGCTGCAGCCCTTTAAAAAAGGGGCGGCCCGCATTGCCTTGGAAGCAAGAGACCTGCCAGAATGTTGCTATCTGCCGGTGGGGGTTGCCTATAGTAGCTTTACCCGAATTGGAAAAGCCGCTTCGGTAACTTTTGGAGAGACTATTTTTCCTGAGCAAATTTTTGAGGGCGACCAGGAACAACACAACCTCGCCCGATTTAATCGCATCCTTTATCCAAAACTGGAAGCCTGCATACAAATCCCATCTGCCAGCCTAACACCTGCCCCCTCTCCATTTTTTCAGTTATTGTATTGGTTGTCGATCGCGCTTCACTTTCCATTTTATGTTCCACTGAGAAGTAAAATTGAATCGCTTACCCGGGGTACTGTATTTTATGATTCGGTATTATTTGCGGCGCTGCTTTTCTTATACCCAATATATTTATTGTTGATTTGGTTAATACTTTCTGCGGCGGGAACCGGTGCATTACTTTCCACCGTTATATCAGCCTCCCTCCCCGCATCTGCCTACTTTGTGTTATCAAATCGTTTGGTAGTGAAATCTAATCAGCAAGCCGTATCTTCATAGTTAACAATACCCCGCCCATGTTTGTACAGAAGCAATTAGGCAAAAGAAAAAGAATCGCCCTTGTGGCACACGATCATAAAAAAGCCGACCTATTAGAGTGGGCCGTGCACAACAAAACGGCGTTGGCAAAACACGAGTTGATAGCTACCGGCACAACAGGCAAAATGATGGAAGAAAAACTGGATCGACCTGTAAAAAAATTATTAAGTGGCCCGCTAGGAGGCGATCAGCAAATAGGCGCCATGATTGCCAATGGAGAGGTAGACATGATGTTTTTTTTCTGGGATCCCATGGAGGCACAGCCCCACGACAGCGACGTAAAAGCCCTCTTGCGATTATGCGTAGCCTGGAATTTGCCTATGGCCTGCGATCGGGCAACGGCTGATTTTATCATGACTTCGCCTTTTATGCAAGACGAATATTTGGCAACGGTGCCCGATTATTCCGGCTACTTAAACCGACCGATTACCGACCATGAATGATTTGTTGCTACGCCCTTGGCAAATGACGGATGCGGTACCGCTGGTGGAGATTGCCAATAATCCGCGCGTTTACCAATGGCTGCGCGACTCCTTTCCAACTCCGTACACTCATAGCGATGCGGTTCAGTGGATATCTCATGCCGGAAAGCAACATCCGCCGGAAAACTTTGCCGTTGAAAGCAAAGGAATATTAGTAGGGAGTATTGGCTTTGTTCCTGGAACAGACATCTATCGACAATCTTGCGAAATGGGCTATTTTATAGGCGAGGCATATTGGGGTTCGGGCATTGCTACCGAAGCGGTTCGGCTGCTCACTCAATATATTTGTACCCTTCCGAATATGGTTCGGATACAAGCCAAAGTGTTTAGCGGCAATCTTGCATCCACACGCGTATTAGAGAAAAATGGATTTATTTTAGAAGCCACCCACCAACAGGCTGTATATAAAAACAATCAATTACTAGACGAACAAATCTGGGTTAAACTTACCCAACCAAGCGTATGAAAAAGATATTTTCACTCTTAATTGTAAACGCGGTATGTTTTGCCACTGTAGCTTTAGCGCAAGAAGCGAACAAGTCAGCTCCCATTAATGTGGCAGATATGGCAGCTGCCGCCAAGCTGTTTGATTTGAATTTTACCCAACAGGAGCTAGACACCATGTATGATGGCATTCAGGATAACCTCCTGAACTATCGACTGATGCACAAACAAACCCTCGCCAACAGTGTGCCCATGAGTTTGTGGCAGAGCCCGTTATTACCTGGCATGGTAATAGATACGCGGAAAGATAATATCCGCTGGAAATTTTCAGCAACAGAAATGCCGGCCAACAAAAACGAACTCGCATTTTACAGCGTTTCGCAACTGGCATATTTGGTGAAAAATAAAAAAATAAGCTCCGTTGAGTTGACTACCTTTTTTATCGACCGACTGAAAAAATATGAAGACACGCTTCATTGCGTAATTTCTTTTACCGAAGAAATAGCCCTCCAGCAAGCGCAGGCTGCAGATGAAGAAATTGCCGCCGGAAAATATCGCGGGCCGCTGCACGGAATTCCTTACGGATTGAAAGACCTGTTTGCAGTAAAAGGAACCAAAACTACCTGGGGTGCCGCGCCATATCAATCGCAAATCATTGAAGAGGACGCCTATGTTTATCAAAGATTGAAGGAGGCGGGCGCCGTATTGGTAGCCAAATTTTCTTTGGGCGCCCTAGCCATGGGTGATTATTGGTATGGCGGCCGTACACGTAATCCCTGGAATACAGCAACCGGTTCTTCCGGATCTTCTGCGGGCTCGGCTTCTGCCACCGCAGCGGGTTTGGTGCCCTTTGCTATTGGAACAGAAACTTGGGGCTCAATCATCTCTCCGGCATCTACCTGCGGACTAAGCGGCTTGCGCCCAACATTCGGAAGCATTAGTAGAAGTGGCGGCATGACCTTGAGTTGGAGTCTGGATAAAGTAGGCCCGATTTGTCGCAGCGCAGCGGATGCAGCGATTGTGTTTGCGGCCATCCATGGAACCGATGGCGCAGATGCGAGTGCGATTCACACTCGGTTTAATTATCAGCCGAACAGCGATGGTAGGGCGTTGATGATTGCCTATGCCAAAAATTATTTCGACCGCATCACCGACACCTCCCGCAGCGAATGGAAAGTGCTGCAAGCATTCAGAGAAGCGGGCTGTAATTTGATACCGGTAGACTTTCCGGACACTTCGGCCTATCCGTTTAATATCATGGACGTGGTAATCAGCGCAGAAGCTGCCGCGGCCTTTGATGATTTTACTCGTAACAATATAGACGACGAAATGACGCGGCAGGGAAAATTTGATTGGCCCAACTCCTTTCGAGTTTCTCGCATGATGACGGCCGTAGAATATATCAACGCCAATCGCCATCGTTATTTACTGATGAAAAAAATGAACGAATTGATGAGCACGGTAGATGTGTTGATTTGTCCTACACGAGGCAGCGGCAATCAAAGTGCCATCACGAATTTAACAGGTCATCCTGCAATTTGTGTGCCTACCGGATTCGACAATCGGAATAAGCTGCCAACAAGTATCACCTTTATTGGTGGATTGTATGAGGAAGGAAAATTATTGGCGGCGGCTGAGTGGTATCAGCGGCTTTCGGAATGGCACCTGCAACATCCGGATTGGCTAAAAAAATAATTATATACACAAACACCAATCAGAGGAAGAATGCCTTGTATTTATTGCAGCAAATTTGCTCTCCGGGGCTCTCTATGATGCATGAAATGAGCGCGTGGGCTATCCGCTAGGCCCGATAACTTGCAAGCCATTTGGGGCGTTCCAGAACTTTGGCGAAATTGCCTTACAAATAGTTTAATTTAGTTCTCAAGCACACACTAATATGAAAAAAGGATTCCTTTCTCTTTGCTCACTCTTGTTTTGTTTCCTGCTTCAGGCGCAAGACATTTCTCTGTTTGAAAAAAAGATTTTCTTGTCCGGAAAAGACACCCTGAATTATCGAATATTATATCCGGAAAATTACCGCCCCGAAAAAGCGTATCCGCTGATTGTTTTTCTACACGGATCGGGTGAGCGGGGCAACGACAACGCGCTGCAATTAACGCATGGCGGTAAGTTATTTGTTCGGGAAGATATTCGTAACAACTATCCTGCCATTGTAATTTTTCCGCAATGCCCGAAAGACAGCGCTTGGTCGAGATACCGAAAGGGCGCAAAAAGCAACGACTGGATTATGGACGCCTCTCTTTCTGCCAGCCGACCCGCTTTGTTAGTAAAAGAACTAATGGATCAGTTACTACAACAAAAACGGGTGGATGCAAAAAGGATTTATATCGGCGGACTTTCGTTGGGCGGATTGGGTACCTATGATATGCTGATTCGTTATCCCGGTTATTTTGCTGCCGCGTTTCCTATTTGTGGCGCTACCGATGTTGCAGCTTTTGTTGCAAATGCTGGTCCGGTGCCCATGTGGATGTTTCATGGTGCCGAAGATGTGGTGGTGCAGCCAACTTTCAATCGCGAATTATATAAAAAGTTAATGGAAAAGGGCGCCCGACACGTTAAATATTCTGAATATCCCGGGGTAAACCATAATAGTTGGGACAATGCTTTTGCCGAACCCGAACTATTGCCCTGGATGATGGCACAAAAAAAGAAGAAACATCCGAAATGGTAATTTTTAAGAGACTGGGAGGCGGACTTTCGGTATGGCTTATAGCGGCATCCTTGCTGTTGATTTCCTGCGGTAGCAAAACCCGCACATCCAACACGCCCCATGTGGTAATTCAAACAGCATATGGAGAAATCGAACTGGAACTCTATGAAAATCAGGCACCTAAAACCGTACAGGCCTTTTTGAGTTATATAGATTCTGGATATTATAAGAATAGTCAGTTTTATCGCGTACTCACAATAGAAAATCAACCAAGCAATGCACCCAAAACAGAGCTGATTCAGGGAGGTATCTGGAAAACTAACTATGCGCGGGCTTCTACCTTGCCGGGCATTCCGCACGAAAGCACCCAACAAACTGGCATCGAACATAAAGACGGTACCATTTCCCTTGCTAGGGGCGCACCTGGAACTGCCGGCTCGGAGTTCTTTATTTGTTTGGGCCGACAAAAAGGACTGGATGCTGGTGGTGAAAACATAGCCGACCGACAGGGCTTTGCCGCATTCGGAAGAGTGGTAAAAGGTATGTCGGTGTTACGCAAAATTTATAAGCAACGGGAATCAGAACAATACTTTCGTCCGCCGATACCCATTTACAACATAGTTTTGCAGTAGCTATTCGGGATTGTTTCTGGATGCGCGTTAATCTATACCGTATACATGCCCTTCATTCTTCATACCGACTATCAGCCGGCTGGTGATCAGCCCGGAGCCATTGAACAACTGGTGGCCGGGGTGAACAGTGGCGAGCGCTATCAAACCCTGTTGGGCGTAACGGGTAGTGGAAAAACCTTTACGATTGCCAATTTAATTCAACAAACGCAACGGCCAACACTGGTACTTACGCACAACAAAACATTGGTGGCCCAGCTGTATGGAGAATTTAAACAGTTCTTCCCAGAAAATGCCGTAGGCTATTTTGTAAGCTACTACGATTATTATCAGCCCGAAGCCTATATGCCGGTAAGCAATGTGTATATAGAAAAAGATCTTAGCATCAATGAAGAACTCGATAAACTCCGACTTCAAGCCACTTCGCAATTGCTGAGCGGAAGAAGAGATATCATTGTGGTAGCTAGCGTAAGTTGTATTTATGGTATGGGAAACCCTACCGAATATGCGAATGGGATTATTCGGCTGCAAAGAGGACAAACCCTTTCGCGCCAAGGCTTTTTACATGCGCTGGTGAATTCTTTATACAATCGATCACAGGGTGATTTTACCCGCGGCACTTTTCGAGTAAAAGGAGATACAATAGATATTAATCTGCCGTATGTTGACTTTGGTTATCGCATTACTTTTTTTGGTGATGAAATTGAATCGATTGAAAGTTTGGATACT
>CAMBUH010000128.1 GCA_945870985.1 Chitinophaga pinensis | reverse complement strand
ATATTCGTTTTCCAGCTCTTCTCTAAATCTTCCATATAACTGCTGCACCAGCCCCATGCCTCTCACAGATTTATCTACACAAAGCTGACCAATTACTGCATATTTCGCCCGATTGAGGGGTATCCCCTGAAAGGTAAGTGCATCAATTTGGTTAAACAGATCTTCTGTAAGCGGATGGCCTATGCGGGCAGCAGGGGTAGCAATAAGGGCATATCCTACCACTTCCTCGCCTCTTTTGGCAATTACAGAAGGATGCGCCTCGTTCATTTTCTTCAAATAGTCCATCGAAAACTCTGCTATCAAAAATCCCTGGCTAGTGGCTTCCTCTGCCGTAATATTTTTTTTCAAGTTGCGGCTTTGCAAGTCTAAGATGCCTATTAAATCTGCCTCGCCGGAAACGGTGGTAATGGTTATCATGCTTCAAAAGTAGCACATTCGGTAAATAGCAGAAACTGTAACGGATTTTCAATTAATTTGTTAACTTAGTTAGCCCTGTTTTGTGTTACTTTACTGAAACGGGACTATTTGCCTGCGATGAAAAAAATAATTGGGTTGCTCTTATTGGGTGCCGGAATTTCGGTTGCGCTGTTGAATGCCTGTTCCAATGCAGCTATGGCAGATAATGCCATTCCAGATGTGATCAGTTATAATTATGATGTACGGCCGATATTATCAGATAAGTGTTTTAATTGTCATGGCCCCGATGCCCAAAAAAGAGAGGCCGGATTGCGGCTGGATATTGCCTCGGAAGCCTATAAGGCTTTACAGGAACATCCCCAAAAGCATGCCCTGGTGCCAGGAAAGCCCGAAGCTTCTGAACTTTTTACCAGAATTACTACTTCGGATACTTCTCTAGTAATGCCGAAAGTATCGAGTAAACTTCCCCGTCTTTCCGAGCACGAAGTGGCCATTCTTAAAAAATGGATTGCGCAGGGGGCAAAGTACGAACCTCACTGGGCCTTTGTGGTTCCTCAAAAAGCGCTCTTACCGGCAGTGAACGAAAAAAGCTGGCCAGTAAATGAGATTGACTATTTTATATTGAGTAAAATGGAACGGCAGGGGCTGAGTCCTAACGAAACAGCCGATAAAGAGCGATTGTTGAAGAGGGTTTGTATGGATCTTACGGGCATCTTGCCTACTCCCGAGCAAACAGCTGCTTTTGTAAATGATGCTTCTGCCAATGCCTATGAGAAGCAGGTAGATCGCCTTTTACAACTTCCGCAGTTTGGAGAAAAAATGGCTATTGGCTGGATGGACCTGGCGCGTTTTGCCGACTCACACGGATTTCAGGATGATAGTTATCGTTCTCAGTGGCCTTGGCGCGATTGGGTAATTGATGCCTTTAATCGCAACATGCGCTACGATACTTTTATAACCTGGCAGCTGGCGGGAGACTTGTTGCCCAATGCAACCAAAGAACAACAACTGGCCAGTGGCTTCAACAGAAATCATAAAATAACAGAAGAAGGTGGGGTGATTGATGAAGAGTATCGGGTGCAGTATGTAACCGACCGTACCAATACCTTTGGCAGAGCTATGTTAGCGATGACGGTGGAGTGTGCCAAATGTCATGATCATAAATATGACCCCTTCTCTCAGAAAAATTATTATCAGTTATATGCATTCTTCAATAATGTAAAGGAAGTGGGGTTAGAAGCTACGGTGGGCGGACCGGAAACCTATGCGAAAAATCCCCGCATGACCATTACAAATGAGGAGGTGCAAAAAACCTTGCGCTTTATAAATAAAAAGGATACCGGCAAACTGGAAGTTTCTGTAATGGCAGACCGCGATACAACCCGAAAAACTTTTCTGTTAATTCGGGGAAATTATGATACTCCCGGGGAAGAAGTTCGTGCTGCAACGCCGCCGGTTGTTTTGCCTTTCGACTCCGCCCGATGGAAAAAAAATCGCTTAGGATTAGCTCAATGGATGTTTGATGAAAAAAATCCGCTTACGGCACGGGTATTTGTAAACCGAATCTGGCAAGAATTTTTTGGAAGAGGGATTGTTAAAACTGCTTCTGACTTTGGTATGCAGGGCGATTTACCTTCTAATCCTCCATTACTTGATTGGCTGGCGGCAGATTTTCAACAGCATGGCTGGGATATGAAAAGATTGATTCGGCAACTGGTTTTATCGGCAACCTATCGGCAGTCTGGAAAAATAAGCGCAGAAAAATTAAAAAAAGATCCCCTGAATATTTACTTATCGTATGCCCCACGCGCCCGTTTTCCTGCGGAGTTAGTAAGAGACATTATACTCAGCAGCAGTGGATTGTTGAATACAGAAATTGGAGGCCCCAGTGTAAAACCCCTTCAGCCACCCGGATTATGGGAACTGGCTACTTCGGGAAGAGGCATCTTGAAAAAATATACACAGGATACCGGAAAATTAATATACCGCAGAGGGCTGTATACTTTTATAAAACGCACCGTACCACCCCCTTCGATGATGATATTTGATGCCAGTAACCGAGATGAATGTCAAACCAGCAGATATCGCACCAACACGCCGCTGCAGGCATTGGTGATGTTGAATGACCCCACGATGATTGAGGCTTCCAAGGCCCTGGCCGACCAACTTTTACAAACAGGTACAAACCCTTCACAAGTAATTACCTCCGCATTTCAGCGGATCATTTGCCGAACACCGGATGCGAAAGAAAAAGAAGTATTGGTAAGTTATTGGGAACAGGCAGTTGCTGAATTGAAGAAAAATCCAGAGAATGCCCGCAAAATAATTTCTGTGGGCAATTACCATGCAGTTACAAAAGATACCATATTACTGGCAGCAGCTATGCAGGCTATCCAGGTAATGTACAATATGCAGGAAGCCATTACTAAAACCTGATTATGGAAAAAGAATTATTAGAACATAGCCTGGGTTTCAACCGCCGAAAATTTCTTTCGCGGATGAGCATCGGCCTGGGAAGTGCCGCCCTCGGGTCTTTATTGATTCCCGATTTGTTCAGCAGCAGTTCTCCCGAAGAGGCTATAATGCAAGGCTTGCCGCATTTTGCCCCCAAAGCCAAACGGGTAATTTACTTATTTCAGAATGGTGCCCCCTCGCAGTTAGAAACCTTCGACTATAAGCCCCTGTTGAATAAAATGGTGGGACAAAACTTACCGGAATCCATTCGGAACGGACAACGATTAACGGGTATGACGGCCAGCCAAACTACTTTTCCGTTGGTGGGTTCTTATTTTGGATTTAAACAATATGGAAATTCAGGTGCCTGGGTAAGTGATTTGTTTCCGCATATGTCTAAAATAGTGGATGATATCTGTATAGTAAAAACCATGCATACAGAAGCCATCAACCACGATCCGGCGCTTACTTTTTTTCAATCAGGCGCTCAGCAGGGAAACCGGCCTAGTATGGGTTCTTGGGTGAGTTATGGCCTGGGTACCGAGAACAGTAATTTGCCGGCTTTTTGCGTATTGCTATCTCGTGGTAAGGGGAATGGACAAGGGGTATATTCCAAATTATGGACCAATGGTTTTTTAGATTCAGTGCACCAGGGTGTGCAATTTAGCAGCGGTGAAAATCCAATTCTCTATTTGCAAGATCCCGAGGGAATGGATAGAAATACCCGCAGAAAAATGGTTGATCAGATTGCGGCGTTGAATGAGATGGAGCTGAAAAATTTTGGCGATCCCGAAACGGCGGCAAAAATCAGTCAATACGAAATGGCCTACCGCATGCAAACGGCCGTACCTGAAATTATGGATACCTCGAGTGAGTCGGAAGATATTATCAAATTATATGGGGCCGATTGTTTGGTGCCAGGAACCTATGCTGCCAATTGTTTACTGGCTCGTAAATTATCGGAAAGCGGCGTACGTTTTGTACAATTGTATCACCAGGGTTGGGATCAGCATGGAAACTTACCCAATGAAATGAAAGGTCAAGCGCTGGATGTAGATCGCCCTTCGGCAGCATTGATTACCGATTTAAAACAAAGGGGTTTATTAGATGAAACCCTGGTAATCTGGGGCGGTGAATTTGGAAGAACCAATTATTGTCAGGGCAAAATAGCTCCCGAAAATTATGGGCGCGATCATCATCCCCGTTGTTTTAGTATTTGGATGGCAGGTGGTGGTATTCGGCCCGGTATGGTATACGGCGAAACGGATGAGCTGGGGTATAATATTGTACAGAATCCAGTACACGTGCACGATTTTCAGGCAACCGTATTGCACCAGCTGGGGTTAGATCACGAAAAACTCACGTATAAATTTCAGGGTAGGAGATATCGGTTAACCGATTTGTATGGGTCGGTGGTAAAGGATATTATCGCCTGATAAGGATAGATGATTTATGTAACGCCCTGAAAATTAGGGCAACTATTTTTCTTTCATGAAGCGATTTTTTTCTGTTATACATTTACTAACCTGGGCAGGAGCCGGCTTCCTGATTTTTCTGTTATTTTTTCACGGCCGAATTTCTTTACCATTATTACTTCAATTAGCAGGTCGGCTGCATCCGGTAGGGTTGCATTTTCCACTGGTATTGCTCTTACTGGTAATGGTGTGTGATGTATTACCAACTGCTGCGAAACCTCCGGAAATTTTTTTACAAGGCTTGCGAAGCATTACCATGTTTTCTGCGGTGCTAACCGCCATCTTGGGTATGTTGCTGTATATCGAACAATCGGTGGAGGGTGATGCAGTTCAGTACCACAAATGGCTGGGTATGGCACTCGCATTTTTCAGTTGTGCTTATTGTGGGGCACATGCCTATTTGCAGGCGCGGGTTCCATTATTTCGGGTATCGGGATTGGTTTTATTTATATTAATTATAACCACTGCCCACTTTGGCGCTAACATAACCCATGGCGAAAATTATTTAACGGGCCCATTGCAAAAAAATGAGCCAGCAATTATTGATACCAACAAACTTACCGCCTGGGAAGCCGTATATCCGATTCTAAAAACCCGCTGCGGTGACTGTCATATCGGGTCGGTACAAAAAGGCGGATTGAGTATGAACGACAGCGCCGCAATTATGAAGGGCGGTAAAGAGGGTAAATGCATCGTGGCGGGGGATAGTAGTAATAGTCAACTGATTCATCGTTTGTTACTACCGTTGAGTGATAAAAAGCATATGCCGGAAGCCGACAAACCTCAGCCCACCCCCGCAGAAATCAGTTTGTTAATTAGTTGGATAAAAGCCGGTGCTCCATTTTCGAAGCTGCTTATTCAGCTACCAGAAAGCAATCCATTTCGGCAGTCGGCTATGGCTAGTAGTAGGGTAAATACTTTATCAGCTTCTCGTAACTATTCATTTGCAGCTGCGGATGCAGGGGAAGTAAAAAAGCTAACCGATAATTATCGGGTTATTCAATCGTTGGCAAAAGATATTCCTGCTTTATCGGTATCCTTTTTTGGAAAAGCGAATTATAATTCGCAACGACTTACCGAATTGCAGCCCTTACAAGAACAAATTGTATCGCTGCAACTTGCTAAAATGCCCGTAACCAATAACGACCTTGCCTGGATAGGCAAATTACCTCATCTAGAAAAACTGAATCTAAACTATACGCAGGTAACAGATGAAGGGCTTTCGCAATTAACTTCACTTACTGCTTTGGAATCTCTTTCGCTTACCGGAACCGGCGTAACCGCAAAAGGCATTGCTGGATTATTACAACAGCGCAATGTGAAGGAGTTATTTCTATGGGACACACCGATACCTACTCAGGAGATTGCCAATCTGCAAAAGCAATTTAGTAAAACTGTGATTGAAGCAGGATTTCGGGGGGGAGATACTACAGTGCTTGCTTTGAATGACCCCATTATTCAAACTACCGAAGGATTTTTTACGGGCACACAAAATTTACAAGTAAAACATGTAATTAAGGGAGCCGCCTTGCACTATACATTAGATGGGAAGGAACCGGATAGTGCTAGTGCTGTATATACTCAACCAATTTTTATTAGTGGAACCACTAGCCTTCAAGTGAAAGCCTATAAGAAAGGATGGTTGCCTAGCAAGGTAGTACGCAAAAATTTTATTCGTGCCGGATTCTCGTTTGTTAGCGCTACTTTTTTACTGCCTGCCGATCAAAAGTATCGGGAAAATGCTGAGAATGTGTTGAAGGATTTTGATGCCGGCGACCCTGCGGACTTTTCAACCAAGTGGCTGGGGTTTCAGAAAAATGATGCATTGGTGGTTTTGGATGCAGGAGAACTACAATTGCTAAAGGAGTTACAGATAAATGCATTGATTAATGTAGGCGCACATATTTTTCCGCCGGCATTTATAAAAATTTGGGGAAGTATGGATGGGAAAAACTGGAGCTTGTTGCAAACAGTTAATCCTGCCAAGGCCACGCCTACCACTCCCTCCGGTGCCCTGCTGATACCCATAACCTTTTCAGCAACCAAAGTAAGGTATGTAAAGATGCAGGCACATCCCGTACCGGTTTTACCCGCCTGGCATCCCGGAAAAGGCTTACCTGCCTGGTTTTTTGTGAGTGAGGTAGTGGGGAATTAATGTAACCTAATCAGCAACAGCAAATTATTTTTCTGCCTCTGCCAACAGCTCATCCACTATTTCCTGCGGCGTTTTTGGGGTGTAGTTAAAATGTTGATTGAACTTACTGCTATCAAAATAATAGTCGGCTGAATATTGATACAGCATTTCCACCATTTCGCGCATTGCAGGCACGAACAACCCTAAAAACTTAATCATGCCAGTAGATACGAGGGAATAATTTGGTTGCTCATGCATTCGGTGAGCGAAAAGTCTAATCCAATCGGCACCGGTTATGCGGCTTGCATCGGTTGGTAAATTCCATACCTGTTGAAATGCTTCGGGAGTATTTCCTAATAGGGCCGTACCCTTTGCCAAATCCGGTAAATAGCTGAAGTTGTGTACCACGTTAGCATTACACATCCATTGGGCTTTTTTACCTTTTTTAAGTCGATCGTATACGAGTGGTTTAATCATTCCCTTATTTTCTTCCAGCGTAATAAAATCTGCCGAACGGGCAATGAGGCCGGTGAGTCCCTTCTTTTCTATGGCTTCCTGTAGAATGTTTACCACTTCTGCTCGTATAGCACCTTTTTT
>CAMBUH010000127.1 GCA_945870985.1 Chitinophaga pinensis | reverse complement strand
TTTGCCCAATAGGTATAAACTGAGCAATCCAAAAATCACTATCCAGATTACCAGAAAAACATCTCTGTCTAATAAACCCCAATGATAGGCAAGATCTACATTCGATAAAAACTTCATCGCTAAGGCTAGCTCAATAAAGCCAAAACATACTTTCACCGAATTCAGCCACACGCCGCTTTTGGGAAGTGCAGGCAACAAGGCAGGAAAAAATGCCAGGGCTGAAAAAGGCAGGGCCAGTCCCAGTCCAAACCCAAACATACCTATAACAGGTGCCAAACCAAAGCCCTGCGAACTGGTTTGCCCTAATAAGGTTCCCACCAAGGGTCCGGTACAAGAGAAGGAAACAATTACCAAGGTGAGTGCCATAAAAAATATACCCAACAATCCTCCTTTCCCAGCTTTCTGATCTGCTTTATTTGCCCAGCTATTGGGAAGGCTGATTTCGAAAGCCCCAAAAAAGGAAATGGCAAACACCAAAAAAATTACGAAAAATAACAGGTTGGCAGCAGAACTGGTTGATATCCGGTATAAGATGGAGTCACCAAAAATTAAGGTAAGTAATAAAGTAGGAATGGTATAAATGAGGATGATGGAAAAAGAATACCAAAGGGCATTGCGCAGCCCTTGAGACTGGGTTGAACTTTTTTTAAGAAAGAAGCTAACGGTTACCGGAATCAGTGGAAATACACAGGGCGTAATTACTGCTAGTAGGCCGGTAAAGAAGCAAATCAAAAAAATATTCCACCAACTGCCGGTACTTCCCTCCACCGCATTTTCGGTAGCATTATTGGCAATGGGTACGCGAAAAGTATAGGTGTTGCTGGGAAACTCATCTCCCTTTTTTCCCAGCCAAGTGATGGTTCCGGAAATTGATTCTTTTAATGAGGGGGAAACGCTTACCGATAATTCCCAAGAAACGCTGTCGGCATAAACAGTATAGCGGGTTGTATCTCCCGGGAATGTAATAACGGAAGGGGTACCTGCCGTAAGGCGAATATTGGTGGCACTAAATGAAGCAAGGGCACTATCCATTTGCAGGGTTCCACCTATTGGATTTTGAGTTCCGCTGGCTGGATAAAGCGAAAAAAGGCTCATACCCTTTTCTGGTATAGCCTGTATAGATAGGATTACAGTTGAATCGTTTTTTCGGGTAGCCGCTGCTTTCCAGGCAACCGCAGGAGTAGCAACTTGTTGTGCCTGCACACCTGCCATTCCCCATCCGGCCAGTACAATCAGTAACCCGAATATTTTTTGCATACTTATGGTAGCTTAATGTCGAAACTTTGTTTAGTAGGGGGCAAACACTTATTGTCGTTACAAACCATAAACTCAATGGTTCCGGCCACATTGGTTTTTACGTTTCCCTTTACCGTAATTCGTTTCACAAACTGAACTTCATTACTGAAATACACAACCGGTACTGGCGGATTACCAAAATTGGCATCCAGGGTTTTTTCGGCTTTACCCAGTTCGGTGGCTTTGCCCGAAGGAACCTGCAATAAAGGATTGGCCTTTATCACCACGGTTGTTGGAATGGGGCCACCCTTTCCGGTAAACTGAGAATACAAATGCCAGGGCTTATCAATGGTTGCCGACAAAACCACATCGTAGGTATTGGCATTGATTTTTTTGGCAGAGAAAGTCCAATGTACCGGATTCTCAATCTGCGCAGTTACTACCGAGGTAAGGAAACAAAAAGCCAGTGTACTGAGTATTTTTTCCATAGTGCTTGTTTTTTAAGAAACTAATTCGGGTATCAACCCCAGTTTAGCGAATACTTTATAACCATCCAAGTTGCCGAGTGCCGCCGAAGTGGCTCTTTCTGGATGGGGCATCATTCCAAAAACGTTTCCTGCTTTATTTTGAATGCCGGCAATATTTCTGGCAGCGCCATTCGGATTGGATGCAGCAGTTACAGATCCTGCGGCATCGCAATAACGAAAAATCACTTGTCCGTTTGCTTCCAGTTCATCCAGTAATTGTTCATCAGCATGATATCTGCCTTCTCCATGGGCAATCGGAATCTTCAGTGCCTCCCCGGATGCAGACCGGATATATACATTTTTGCAGATAAACTGCCGGTTCATATTTTGCAGCAGTACACCCGGTAGCAGGCCGCTTTCACATAAAATTTGAAATCCATTGCATACCCCCAGCACTTTTCCGCCTTGGTTGGCAAACTGGATTACCGACTTCATCATAGGGCTAAATCGGGCAATAGCGCCGCAGCGCATGTAATCCCCATAAGAAAAGCCTCCCGGCAATACGATACAGTCTTCGCTTGAAAAGGCACTGATATCACTGTCTTTATGCCAAAGAAAGCGCACTTCTGCTCCCAAATCCTGTTCCAGTGCATCATACATATCCCTGTCGCAGTTTGATCCCGGGAAAACAACTACTCCGAATTTCATCTGATTTAATTTATCCTGTTATAGAACCCAACCTATGCAAAGTTAACAAACAGGGGGGGTAACCCCACTTATTTTTTCATAAAATACCAGTTGTGCAAAACCGATTGGGTAAAGAAAAGCCAAAAAAGCAGGAAAGGCATAATCAGTCGGCGGGGAACAGAAAAAGCGGCAGAAAAAAAAGCAGTTACGGGAATCATCAACAACCAGGCCGACGACATCCCCTCTTTGCTAACCAAAAAGGGCAATGCCAGTAACAACAAAAGCATTAACAACAAAACACTCCAATATTTGCGAATTTGCATTAGCAAACGGCCATTAAACCGCTGCCAGTAAATGAGTCCAAACAAAACGCCTACAGCCAATAAGCCTAGGGAAACCGCAGTATACCAGTCCACCATTTTTATGGGCAATCCCCAGGAAATCTTCGGCAACAGCTTGAAAAAGAAAAGCAGATTTTCGAAAAGGTAGGCTCCCGTAAGCACAAAATAATAGGGAATCATTACCCCCAAAAGTAATACCACCCACTCGTTCAAATTAAAGGGTCGTACAATGGCGAGTGCAAATAATACCAATACTACCAAAATAAAGAAGGGGTGATAACAGATGATGGCGATACCCAGAACGATACCGGTATTAAATAAGAGCGTTTTAGGAGAAGCATGATTAAACAATCTGGCTAAGCGGGCAAACAACCATATTAGTAAATGGCCAGCCATTAATGCCGGAGATACAGTACACCAAATGGGAAATAAACCCGACAACAAAACCAGCGTCATTGCTGGCAGAAAATTATTCGTGGGAAACATTTTCAGGTTATTGAGCACCTGATTCAAACGAAATGCCTGAGAAAGTACCAAGCCATGATACAAAACAAAAATGGCAACACCCGGCCAATATTGTACATAATGAGCAATCAGCCACGAAAAAAAACCATTTTCTAAATCAAACACCGCCTGGGGTGAGTTTATAAAAAAATGCAGGTGTACGCTCATTGATAAGATCACGAGCAGAAACACATTAATGATAGACTTATCCCTGAATAAAAAAACCACAGAAAAAATTTAAAAATCGATTTTGGCAAAACAAATATATCCTCTAAACTGACAAGGTACCAACACCTGTCGCAAACCAATCTGCTTGGCATGACGAGGCATAAATTCATATCCCTTATCTAAATTTTTGAAAGTAGGATTGCGGGTAAGCTGTCCGCCAGGCGCAATGCTCTGATCCGATAAAATCAGGGTTCGCTTTTCCTGAATATTAAATAAAAAATGTAATTGGTCGCCCGTATTCATCATACCAAAACCAATCATATCATCTGAATTATCATCAAACTGCGACTTTCGTACCACATTACTCCATTCCATTTTTCCAGAAGGCTCAAATGATATTACCAGCACATTTTCTGCATAAAAACGAGTTAAGTTGTTGCCATTATTAAACATATTATTATACCCCCATGGATAAACACCGGAAGGGCTGTTCCACATAAAATAATCCGAAGGCATGCGGTAGGGTGAACCATACAGGTAATCCCACCGATTTAGGGTACTTCCCCTAGAAGTAGTATACACCGACTCAGCCGAAAGTAGAAATCCCCCATCCTTGCGTAAAATAATCTTATTGATAAAGAAATCGTTGAAAGCTGTTTTCAAAGCTCCTTCCCCCCGCGCATCATTCCGTAACTCATCCGAAAAGGTGGTAGTTGCCTGCATTATTTCGGTATGCTTTTCTTTATCCCAGAGTGTGTAATACAGTCCATCAATATTCCCTCGCCGTACCTTACTATAAAAGGAGGTAACCAGGTAATGCTTATTGATGTTATCTGCTTTAATGCGGATATCATCTAAAAAAAATCCTTTAATCTGCAGTTCACCCAATCGAATGGCATCCCACAAAGGATCTTTGAAAACCAAAGTTACCTTATTGATATTGTCGTTGCTGGAAGTTCCCGAGGCACGGATACAAACCATTTCGCCATCATTAAACAGCGTGAATTCGGATAAGAAATCATTGCTTTGCGGCATTTCTATTGGCACTACTGACTTTTTCTGCAAAGCCAGTTCGCGGTTAAACAGGCAGGTGGTGAGAATATGACGCCGATTGTTATGGGTATTGATTTTAAATACCATAATCTGCTGCTTATCTTCACTGCTGATTACCGAATATATTTTGTTATTCGACGAATAACTTATTTGATCGGTAGAATCTAGCAGCATTTCTTTACCAACCTGCCTACCCTGTGCATCTATTTTGATGGCAGCGAAAATAACAGCTCCCTTCTGATAATACTGATACAGGAAGTAGGAAAATTCCGGATACACCAAAAAATCGGTACTGAGCAATCGGGTTCCCTCAGGTTGAAGCTTATTTTTTTCCAACAACTTCATGTCAGCATCATAGGCACAAATAAAATGCTGCTCCCGGTATCCTTTATAAATAAGATTGCGGCCGTTAATTTTACCGATTAGCTCGAACTGTAAAGTTCTCGGATCCTCCTTGTCGGGATCTGAATAAGCAATTTTTTGGGCAGAAATCACCCCCGAAAACATAATGCTTGCCAGCAGCAGCCAAAGGATAGATTTACGCATAAGAATCGGTTTTACTGTTACAAATATAGGCCAGTCTTACCCTTGGTAAGAACCTTTCGCCCCTAAAATTCTGCCAATCCCAATATTATGCCCCAACGCATTAAATTTACTTATACATTTGTTAAATATTCAAGGCTAAACGCATCTTTTTCCTGTGGGCAAGAATTATAATAAAGCTACCGGTGCCGGATTAATTATAGCGCTGGGCATCATTTACGGCGACATAGGTACTTCCCCCCTCTATGTACTCAATGAAATTATCAAGGGGCGCGTAATTAGCGAAGCCCTTATTCTAGGATCCCTTTCCTGCATCATCTGGACCCTCACCCTACAAACCACGGTAAAATATGTGATACTTACCTTAAAGGCAGATAACAAAGGGGAGGGGGGTATTTTTAGCTTGTACGCACTGGTAAGAAGAAGAAAAAGATGGCTGGTATTACCTGCAATGCTAGGAGGGGCTGCCCTGTTGGCGGATGGCATCATTACCCCACCCATTACTGTAACCTCTGCTATTGAAGGACTGAAACAAATTAATTCGCTCAGCCATATTCACCAAAGTACTATAGTAGGTATTGTGATAGGCATTATCACTTTCTTATTTCTATTACAGCAATTTGGAACCGCTTCCATAGGTAAATTTTTTGGACCCATCATGTTTTTGTGGTTTTCCATGCTGGCAGTTCTAGGGTCAGCTCACTTGATGGATGATATCCAGATTTTCAAAGCCCTTAGCCCCCACTATGCGATTGAACTACTCACCACCTATCCGAAAGGCTTTTGGCTATTAGGGGCTGTTTTTTTATGCACCACCGGAGCCGAAGCCCTTTATAGCGATTTGGGGCATTGCGGAAAAGCAAACATCCGTGTTAGCTGGGGGTTTGTAAAAATCTGTTTGATTTTAAACTATTTAGGACAAGGCGCTTGGCTGCTGGCCAACTACAATGGCCAAATCATTAACGTGGATGGTTTCAACCCCTTTATCGGCATCATGCCTTACTGGTTCAAACTTACAGGTATCATCATTTCAACCATTGCGGCAGTTATTGCCTCTCAGGCATTAATCTCAGGATCTTTTACCCTAATCAGCGAAGCCATGCGGTTGAACCTATGGCCTAAAATGAAAATCGTTTACCCTACTGAAGAAAAGGGTCAACTCTATATTCCCGGAATCAGCCTGTTAATGTTTGTAGGCTGTATCGGCGTAGTGTTATTTTTTCAGAAATCAGAGAATATGGGAGCCGCTTATGGGCTTGCCATTACACTTTGCATGATCAGTACTTCCATACTGTTTGCCAATTACCTGGTTAGCCAACGCGTAAAACCGTTCTTTATTTATATTTATCTGGCAGTGTATTTGTTAATAGAAATCTCTTTTCTGATTGCCAACCTGCAAAAATTCTTAAACGGTGGATATGTTACCCTCATAGTGGGAGGAGGTTTATTCTTAGTAATGTACGTTTGGTACCGCAGTCGCAAAATTAAAAACCGCTATGTTGAATTCGTTCGACTAGAACAATATATACCCCTCATCCAAGAGCTGAGCAACGATAAAACCATCAGTAAACATGCTACTCATCTAGTGTACATGACCAGCGCAAATAATCCCAAAGAAATTGAACATAAAATCATTTATTCCATCCTGAATAAAAAGCCCAAAAGAGCCGATATTTATTGGTTTGTGCACGTAGATGTATTGGATGAACCCTATACCTGCGAATACAAAGTAGAACACATCATCCCCAATGATATCATTCGCGTAGAATTCCGTCTCGGATTCCGGATGGAACAACGCATTAACCTGATGTTTAGAAAAGTGGTGGAAGACCTGGTAAATAACAAAGAAGTAAATATCACCAGCCGCTACGAAAGCCTTGAAAAAAACAATGTGGCCGGAGATTTCCAGTTTGTAGTATTGGAAAAATATTTGAGCCAGGACAACGAACTCCCCTTCTTTGAAAGGATCATTATGAAACTGTATTTTTGGCTAAAAGAAATCAGCCTGGGAGAAGAACGAGGTTTCGGCTTAGATCCAAGCAATGTATCTATTGAAAAATTTCCGCTGATTGTTGCCCCGGTTGCTGACCTGAAACTGAAAAGGGTTTTCCACGACGGATCCGAAGGAGAATAATTTTTCAGCTACTATGCCGAAAAAAAACGAAATTGTTG
>CAMBUH010000126.1 GCA_945870985.1 Chitinophaga pinensis | reverse complement strand
TGCCAACTTCCTCCAGATAGTAGCCAGAGAATACCCGTTATGCAAAATAACATACCCACTATTCTCAACCCACCGGGTTTTTCTTTTAAAAAGAAATAAGCCAGCAGGGTACTCATGATAGGGGAGGAAGTGGTTCCTATTAATGCCAGATTGATGGCGGTAGTGTAATGTCCAGCCACATACACTAAAGTATTGAACAACGTAATGCCAAATAAGGCAGCAAAGAGTAAGTTGGGAATATGTAAACGAATAATGGATAGTTCGGAACGAAATTGCTTCCAGGCGATGGGTAGTAAAATAATAGTGGCCAGCGACCATCGATAAAAAGCAAGGGAGATAGGGGAAATTTGGTTACTTACGCCCCTTGCAATTACAAAGTTTCCACCCCATACGATAACGGCTATTAATGCGAGTAAAATGCCCAGAAATTCTTGAGAAATCGGGGCTTTTTTTGTTGGTTGATTCACTGCATTATGATTTTACCTGACCCCCGGCAAAATCGAATTCGAAATTACCTTTTATACGTTCGAGCGAGGGATTGAAGTACCCAAACTTGAGCGAAGGAAATTCTTGTTGTATTTCTTGCATCAATGTTTGTACGCCAATAATATTTCCCGTGTCTGTTAAATTCATTTTCCCCAGATACCAATCGGGATCAATATTAAAATTTCTCCATTGAATCATCCGCAAACCGGTATCCATAATAAATTGTCGAAGGGCTTCATATTCTTCTTCGGTATCCGTTATGCCGGGGAAAACAAAATAATTTATACTCGACCATCCCCCAGTATCCCGCATAACCTGAAGGCTATGGCGAATATCTTCGAAAGTATAGTTATTGGGGCGATAATACTTTTCGTACAAATGTTTTTGTACAGAATTAGTACTCACCCGAATACTGTTTAAGCCGGCTTCACACAATACGCGAACTGCCTCGGGATTGCTTCCATTGGTATTTATGTTGATACTTCCGCGGGGAGTGTGTTTTCTGATTTCAATAATTGCTTCCCGAATGGTTTCCCACATTAACAGGGGCTCACCCTCACATCCCTGACCAAAACTGATAATCGGAAAGGGTGCCTGCATCAGGTGCGGAACCGTAAATTCAACAATTTCCTCCGCAGTGGGTTTAAAAGTAAGTCGGTCTTGCGTACTTACAATCGTTTCCTCTACTGGCTGAAAAGAGATGCAACCAATGCAATTTGCATTACAGGCAGGGGAGGAGGGTACCGGACATTCCCATCTGCCTAGGGATAAATTTCGGGCAGCGGGACAGTGATAGGTATTGCAGCAATTATTCATCAAATGCTGCACCAATCGATTATTGGGATAAGCTGCGAGCATCCGGTGCATTCCGGTATCAATGGCTTCCGTATCGTAACCAGCTGCTTCCTGACGAATATCTTTTTCTATTCGGGTGGCAGTAACATAGGTGGTTTGATTTTTCCATCCAGCTGCTGTATAACAGAATAAAGGGAGCGTTGGGGCATCCTCGGCAGTTTCGTAGGCTGCCAAAAATAAACCGGTATAAGCGGGAGGGATAAAAGCAGCTACTGCCCAACCTTTTTCACAAAGGCGCATACTGCCATCTTTTACATCAATACCGATTCCCCTTCTACCGGGTAACTCATATAAATTTCCACCATCGGGTAACGGAATCCAGCTCTCTTCTTCAACTGGGTGGGCATCCCAACCGGAACGACCAATGGCATATAAAGTTTCATCTTCATAAATATTTCCATTGCCATCCGAATATAAAAGAAAAGGGGAAATAGTTGGTTGCATGCTGCAAAAGTAAAGGATATCGGCTAAATGCGATAGCTATCAATCTCACGGAGCTTTACGAGATAAATTGCCTACAATACTCATTTACCTCTACTTCCTCTTCGGGAGAAGTTGCATTGGCTAATTCTTTTTGAAAAACCTTATTGTTTGTATAGTTAATCGTTACCAAACCATCCTTTACAGTAAAGTGTTGTATTTTCTTCCATTCATGAAATTTCTGAGGAAAATGATTAAAGGTAATTCCCGTTGAATCTATTCCAATTTCGATTGGTATCTGGGATTGCTTTTCAAAAATTGCAGCAGCCAGATATACAGCGCCTATATAGAATCCACTGGGGATCTGAAACCAACACAATCCTGCAATCGCAATAGGCCACATGAGTTGTGGAAATCCATTCTCATTCTTCCGCGTTAATTTTAAGTAGAGCAAAATAATCAGAACAATAACCAACAAAATAAGTACTATTCTGTTTATGGATAAATGGGTGACTGTGAAAATCAAGGCAGTTAAAAAAGTGATGCCAATAAGCACTAAACTGATAAAATGAGCAGCACGTCGCTCTTTATTTGCCAAAATCAATACAAATGGATAATCAGGCTGCATATAAATTAGGAATGATTATGAACCATAATATTACATAATCTCCATAATATTCTGGCGCCTACATTGCTATCCCAGTCTGTTTGACCCACACTTACTTCCACCAAGTCGAACCCTATCAGTTTACGACCAGATTGGGTGATTTTTTTCACCAGATAAAGCACTTGCTCCAATTCAAATCCTCCGGGTACAGGGGTTCCGGTATTGGGACAATATTTTCTGTCTAAACCATCCACATCAAAACTCAGGTAAACCTGCTGTGGCAGATGATGAATAATCTCATCAGCGATAGATTTCCAGGTTTCCCCCTCAAATTGACGGTGTTGAATGGCTTGGTCTAAATATGAAATAATTCTATAATTGCTATTACAGATTTCCTGCCATTCTTCTTCCGAATAATCCCGAATGCCAGCCTGCACTAGTTTAGTGATAGCAGGAATTTCTCGAAGGGCATTTCGCATAATAGAGGCATGGGAATACTGGAAACCTTCATATCCATCTCGCAAATCACAGTGGGCATCTATTTGTAAAACACCAAACTCACCATACACTTCCGCAAGCGCTTTCATATAACCTAGGGGAGTACTATGATCTCCACCCAGCAATACTACCAATTTCCCTTTTTGCAGTAATTCTTTGGTTTGGTTGTAAACCCAATCGTTCATGAGTAGGTTGCCTTCATTGATTTCTTTCAAACTCTTACACATGAATTTGTTTTGCGAAACTTCATCTCCCTTGGAAATATAGTTGATATAAAGTTCGGCTTCTTTACGCAGATAATCGCTTTTCATTAAGAGGCGTTTATCTATCTCTTTCATAAAGAAACCTTTTTCCCAACCTCGGTCTCCATCTACATCAAAAATATCTACCTGTTTGCTAGCTTTATAAATATGATACGCAGCTCTAGAAGTTCCTGCACCATAACTCACGGTTACTTCCCAGGGAACTGGCAAAATAATCAGTTGGGCTTCTTCTTCAGAAAATGGCAAGCCAAAGATGTTGTTCTGGGTATTCCCCACTGCATTGGGGTTAAAAGGGGATTGGTCGAACATGGTAGTTGATATACAAAATCAGAATTGCAAAGTTAGCGGGTTTAAGGAATAAATTCCCGCAATTTTACAACTTACTTAAAGCAATATTGCCAAATTCTTTGTTAGAAAGATAACGGTTAGATTGTCAGATGATTCAACAAAACATCCAATTCGCCCCCTTTTTTATCGCTAGTTAGCTTATCCCGTCAAATACCCGAATTTGAACTAACTTTGCACCGAAAATTGGAGTTATGAAGAAAACGAGTATTGTATTACTGGTGCTGATAGCTGCAGCCATTGTTGTTTTAATCAGCTATACGGGCGACTTAACTACCTACGAAACCATTGCCTCTGCCAAAGAGAAACCCGGAAAATTTGTTAACCTGATTGCGAAAATCAATAACGATTACCCAATGGAATACGATGCAGTTAAAAACCCCAACTACCTCAGTTTTGTGGCAGTGGATTCCTTAGGAAATAGCATCAAAGTGGTTTATCACAACAACAAACCTACCGACATGGAAAAAAGTGAGCGTCTCGTTTTAAAAGGGAAGGTGCAAGATGATCATTTTGAGTGTAAGGATATCCTTATGAAATGTCCCTCTAAATACAAAGATGCCCCCAATAACCAGACGGTTTCTAAAACCCTCTAATCGCCAGCCATCCGTTAAACTACGCTAAGAAACTTTTTCATGAACTATATAGGCGAACACCTGTTACCCGGACAAATTGGTCACTTTTTTTCCTTGTTGTTTTTGGTGAGTGCAGGTGTTGCTACTGTTGCTTTTTTTATGGCTTCCAAAAATTCGGCTTTGGTTGCCGAATCGGTTAGTTGGCAAAAAATAGCCCGTAAAGCGTTTCTGGTAGAGACTTTTAGTGTATTGGCCTTATTTGTTACCCTGTACTATATTATCTCCCATCACTATTTCGAATACAAATATGCTTTTAACCACAGCGATAAAAGTTTACAAATTGAGTATTTACTTAGCTGCTTTTGGGAAGGTCAGGAGGGAAGTTTTATGTTATGGTCTTTCTGGCATTGTGTATTGGGATGGTTTTTTATTCGAAAAAAATCGATTTGGGAAAATGGCGTTTTGGGGGTAATCAACCTGGCACAGTTTTGTTTGGCTACGATGTTGATTGGCTTGTATTTTTTTAATGCAAAAGTGGGTAGCAGTCCTTTTATTTTACTCCGACACGATACGGTTGCACCTATTTTCAGTAACCCAAATTATCTACAAATGTTGGGGGATGGTAAGGGATTGAATACCCTTTTACAGAATTATTGGATGGTAATTCATCCTCCGATATTATTTCTGGGTTTTGCCTCTACCATTATTCCTTTTGCGTTGGCGATTGCGGGTTTATTAAACAATCGACACGAATGGACGGGTACCGCTCTTTCTTGGACAGGATTTTCGGCTGCCGTATTAGGTTTGGGTGTTATGATGGGAGCTGCCTGGGCATATGAAAGTTTATCATTTGGCGGTTACTGGGCCTGGGATCCGGTGGAAAATGCCTCTTTAGTGCCTTGGTTAACTTTAGTAGCGGGATTGCATACGAATATGATTTATAAAAATAGTGGCTACTCGTTGCGGCCTACCTATTTCTTTTACATTATTAGTTTTTGTCTTATTTTATATTCCACTTTCCTCACCCGCAGTGGTATTTTGGGCGATACATCGGTACATGCGTTTACCGATTTAGAAATGAATACTCAGTTACTTTTGTTTTTGTTTGTATTTCTGATACCATCAATGGTTTTATATGCATATAGATACCGCGAGATTCCTTCCATTGCTAAGGAGGAAGATAGTTATAGTCGGGAATTCTGGCTATTTATTGGGTCGTTGGTATTGTTTTTAGCGGGCATTGTAATTATTGCCAAAACTTCTGTGCCGGTTTTCAATAAAGTGTTTGGAACCAAGATTGCGCCTCCGGAAGACACAGAATATGCCTATAATCAAATTCAAATATTTGTAGCCATTGTAATTGGTATTTTATCGGCTATCACACAATACCTGAAATATAAAACCACCCCCCGTGCCTATTTGGGAAAGCATATTTGGCTGCCTACTGCGATTGCCATTGTAATCAGTTTATCCATCAGTTTTTTGGGGGATATTAATTTTACTAAAAAAGGGATGGGCTTTCTATGGGCCATACATATAGCTATTTTTGCAGCCGTGTATTCAGTAGTGGCTAATTTCTCCTATATCTGGCTGGTATTAAAGGGAAAAGTTAAGGCGGCAGGTGCCTCTGTAGCGCATGTGGGATTTGGATTGATGTTGGTGGGTATATTGATTTCGTCCTCCAAAAAAACCGTGCTCAGTTGGAATACCACCGGTATAACCCCACTCAGTGCCAACAGTAAAGGCAGTGCTGCAGGTGATCCTGCTGAAAATATTACCCTATTTAAAGGACTCAAAACCGATATGGGTAAATTTTGGGTAACCTATCAGGGAGATAGTATTAATCCCCTTGATAGAAAGCGCTATTTTGATATTCACTTTATAGCCAAAAAGGGAGAGGAAAGTTTTAGTCTTTTCCCTGATGTTATCAAACAGAATAAAGGTGGGGAAGGATTTGCGGCTAATCCGGCTGCCAAGCATTACTGGAATAAAGATATATTCGTTTACATCACTTCTTTTCAGGAGAACAATCAAACCGATACGAGCACTTTCCAACCCCGAACTATCAAGGTGGGGGATACTTTATTTTACAGTTCTGGCTGGATGCGCTTAGATTCGGTAAGTGTAAATCCTGCTAGCCGACAGTTCCTGTATGCAAATGATGAAACGGCTGTATTCTTAAACCTAACCTTGGAAGGCAAAAATGGCAGCCGATATCCAGCCCATCCAGGAATGGCGCTGAAGGGAAATCAATGGCGCCCCATTGTAGATACCGTAGTTGCCCAAAGTGTGGCCATTACCTTTAACCGGGTTCTCGACGAGAAAAAGGGCTTACTGGAAATTGGTGTAAAGCAAAGTGCTTCCATCACTAGTTTACTAACCCTGAAAGTGTACGAATTTCCAATGATAAACCTGCTCTGGTTAGGTACAATTCTGATGGTAATTGGGTTTTTCTTATCGGTTTGGCAGAGAATTCGTTTCGGAAAAACAGGTCGGTCAGCCACTTCTTAACTATTTTTTTAGGTTACCTTTACGGCAGAGGCAGCATTAAGATTACGAAACCTGTCATTCTATTGTATGCATACCCTAATCCGAAAAATAGGTATTCCAGTTTGTATTCTACTGGCTGTTTTTTCCGGTAATCGAACGGCTGCACAAACAGGCAGTTTAGATACAGTGCGGGTATTTGCCATCATTTCAGCTAATGGAGATACCATTCCCTATGGTGTTTTACCACCGGTGTTTGTTTATACCAAATTAACAGCACAACAAAAAGCATACTGGGCTGAGTGGACTCGTTTACGGAATGCCGTATATGTTACCTATCCTTATGCAATGGCTGCCAGTAAAATAATGAATGAAATCAATGTAAAACTTGAACATGTAGAGAATAAAAAAGAGAGAAGAAAAATCATTCATTCCCGCGAAAAAGAGCTGAAAAAAGAATTTACGGATAAGCTTACACAGCTTTCGGTGTATCAGGGTAAGGTATTAATGAAACTCATCAATCGCCAAACCGGCAATAACTGCTACGAAATTATTGAAGAATACAAGGGCTTTATGACGGCCGCCTTTTGGCAAGGGGTAGCTTTTGTATTTGGGAGTAGCCTAAAACAAGGTTATGACCCCATGGGAAAAGAC
>CAMBUH010000125.1 GCA_945870985.1 Chitinophaga pinensis | reverse complement strand
TTCTCTTTCAGCCATATTATCAAAGCTGGTCATATACATCAGGTTCGGCATTTTACTGCCTGCCACCACTTCCCCATAAAACACAGCATGAAATTGAAGACGCTTAAACAAATCAATTTCACCTCCCGCATTAAACATCTTTACTTTTTGGCGATAGAGCCTTTCTGTTGGACCCTCATAGCTTCTTAGTTCATAGATATGGTCTTCCTTATTGCCTGCCAGTTGAGGTACTTCGTGAGCCGGCATAAGGGGGAATGCTTGGATGATGATATTTTCCATTCGCTGATAAGGAGCTGCATTGTAGGCAGCATTCCAAAATGCCGTACCGGCTTCTTGCAGTTGATTGTCTTTAAGGGGCAACTCTTCAATTTGCGCTACTTTATTGATATTGCCAATAGGAATAAACACATAGATTTTCTTTTCCTTCATCGTGTCTTGACCTGCCGGATAAAATACCCCGATGTGTTTATATCCTGCCCGGTGCAATGCCGGCAGATAAGCTTTGGATAAGTAGGTGTCCATCGCATTTATCTGTTCCTGCGATTGCAGTTGATAAACTTTTATCAAATGGTAAGCGCGTTTCGGTTCTTTAAAAGAAACAGAAAGCAATAAAACAAAACCCAACAATAGGGAAATGCGAAGTTTGCTTGCAATTGACATTTGGAAAAAATTAAGGTTGAATAAGGCGGTAGATGAGTAAGGCAGTTCGTTGTATCAGCAAAGGAAATTCTTTCAGGTTAATGGTTTCACCCGGGGCATGGGCTCCTTTTCCGGAAGCGCCCAAGCCATCTATGCCGCTTAGGTATTTGGCCACATAGGAGATATCCCCGGCGCCGCGTGAACCTGGATCACCAGCAGCTGTGGGGCCCAGACCCATTGACATAGTAACCTCGCTCACTATTTTTCGGATGGCATCATTACCTTCAGTAGGTTCCATAGCGGGAATGCCATCTTTGAATCTTATAGTGGCAGAAGTGCCACCCAGATTGCGTTGTGTGATGGCCGTCATTTTTTCGCGGGCAGCAATTTTTTGCTTTTCAGTTAAAAACCGCAGATCACCAGTAACAACAGTAGCAGGAGAAATGATATTGGTTTTTCCGATCGCATCCCCTTTAGCAGTTTTTTCGTTGTAGCTCATTTCCGATCCGCCAATAATAATACCTGGATTAAAAGTGAGGTATTTTTCTGTGCTCAATTCTTCGCGGAAACTATTGAGAATGCGAGCGGCTTCATAAATAGCGCCATAGCCGGCATTGGGGGTAAATATGGTGGCGGAGTGACCGGTTTTGGCGGCTACTTTTAATTCCCATCCGCTAGATCCACGGCGGCCGGTAGCTACATTGCGCAATCCACTGGCACCTTCAAAGCCGAGGGCAACATCGCAGCTTTTGGCTCTTTCAATAAAATCTTTGCGAGATACGCTGGTAGGTGAACCGGAGCGTTCTTCATCTCCGGTAAAATAAGCAACGATGGTGGCATCTTTCAATAAACCCATTTCTTCTAATACCTGCAGGGCAATAATCGCTACAACATCTCCTCCCTTCATATCATTCACGCCCTGACCAGTAGCGGTTGAATCATTCAGTCTCTTATATGGATTTGGGGGCATATCGGGTTCAAACACCGTATCGAGGTGACCAATTAAAAATAATTTTTTCCCTTTGGTACCTTTGCGGGTAGCAACCAGATGTCCCGCCCGGCGCAGCGAATCCGGCAGGGGTACCCACTCGGGTGTGAGTCCGGCTTTGCTAAATTCACGGGCAAATACGTCTCCTACTTTTTTAACCCCAGCAATGTTAAGTGTACCGCTGTTGATGTCAACTGATTCTTTCAGCAAGGCTTCGGCATAAGCCATTTTGTTGTTAACAGCATCCACAATTTTCTGTTCGAGTGGACTAAGGGTTTGAGCCCACAAACTTTGTGAGCAGCCAAAAACAATTAGGAGTAAAATTTTTTTCATGGGTACTAAAAGCTATGAAGTTTAGAGGTAAAATGGGTTGCTGAACTAACTACTTGTTTTACAGATAATCATTTCGAACTGGGAAGATAACAAATATCGAATCTTTTCGGTTCATGGGCCGGTAAATTTACCTGAGGGTACTACATCAACATCAAGTATATTTGCTATATGCAATTACCCAATTTTCTGCTCTATGGAGCCAATGGTTATACAGCCGGATTGATTATCCGGATGGCAGCCGACTATGGGGTTCGCCCCATTCTGGCGGGTCGCTCCGAAGCGGCTATCCGTCCACTTGCCGAACAATATTCCCTGGAATATAGAATAGCCGCATTAGATAAGCCCGAAGCAGTAGACGCCTTGCTTACCGGAATTCAGGTAGTACTGCATGCTGCCGGTCCCTTTCAGCACACCGCCCTTCCTATGATGGAAGCCTGTATCCGAAATCGCGTACACTATTTAGATATCACCGGAGAGATTACGGTATTTGAAATGGGGAAACGCTTTCACCAAAAAGCCCTCGACTCCGGCATATTAATCATGCCCGGTGTGGGATTTGATGTAGTGCCCACCGATTGTATGGCCCTGTTTGTGAAAAATCATCTGCCCGATGCAACCCATCTTGAACTGGCTTTTGCTACTCTTGGCGGCATGTTATCGCATGGCACTGCCACTACTATGGCCGAAAATCTGGGAGGAAGTGGCGCCGCACGTGAGGGAGGAAAGATTGTAAAAAAACCCATCGGAGAAAAAGGGAAGTGGATTGATTTTGGATTGAAATCTATTTTCTGTATGTCCATTCCTTGGGGCGATATTTCTACTGCCTTCACTACCACCGGTATTCCCAATATTGTAACCTACACCCGTTCCTCTCCCGGAACCTTTAAGATGCTGCGCTGGCAGGGTATGTTTAACTGGATTTTGCGACTCGATTTTGTAAAAAATTACTATAAGAAAAAAATCAAGCAAAAACCCGCCGGTCCTTCCGATGAGATGCGGGAAAAAGCAACCAGCTTAATCTGGGCACAGGCAACAAATGCTGCGGGTAAAACTTTTACTGCCAGATTACGCACAGCAGAAGGATATACCCTTACCGCCATCACTAGTTTACTTATCACTCAAAAAGTATTGGCTGGAAATGTTACACCGGGCTATCATACCCCTGCTTCTCTTTTTGGTGCAGACTTAATTTTAGAAGTACCTAATACCCAACGTGAAATTGTACCTGAAGCGAAATAATCAATGGAAAACAAACGCAGTGCCGCCATCGGCTTTATATTTATTACCCTGCTGATTGATGTGGTGGGATTTGGTATCATCATCCCCGTAATTCCTTCCCTGATTTCGCACCTCACTGGCAATCCGGATATGAGTTATTCTGCCAGGATTGGCGGATGGCTCACGTTTACTTTTGCTATCATGCAATTTTTATTTGCCCCGGTATTAGGGAGCTTAAGCGATCGCTATGGCCGAAGACCTGTTTTATTGTTTTCACTTTTTGGTTTTGGGATTGATTATATACTATTGTCATTTGCCCCCAGCATCGCTTGGTTATTTGTAGGAAGAGCCATCGCTGGAATTACTGGTGCCAGCTTTACTACTGCAGCTGCCTATATTGCCGATATCAGCACTGCCGAAAACCGCGCCAAAAATTTTGGTATGATTGGGGCTGCTTTTGGATTGGGATTTGTAATTGGTCCTGTTTTAGGTGGGTTTCTTGGTGAAATGGGAGAGCGAATACCTTTTATGGTAGCCGCAGGGTTAGCTTTTGCCAACTGTTTATATGGGTACTTCGTATTGCCCGAATCCTTGTCTTCCGAAAACAGACGCGCATTCGATATCAAACGCGCCAATCCCATTGGATCACTGATGCACCTGAAAAAATATCCGGCTGTGGGCGGACTGGTAGGTAGTTTTATTCTCATCTACCTCGCCTCACATGCGGTAAACAGTAACTGGAGTTTCTTTAACATCGAAAAATTTCACTGGAGTAAAAAAATGATTGGCATTTCACTCGGTGCCGTGGGGGTGTTGGTGGGTGCAGTGCAGGGAGGATTGGTGCGGGTAATCAATCCCAAAATTGGCAATGAAAAAAGTGTGTACCTGGGGCTCAGCCTCTATGCACTTGGTATGCTATTGTTTGCCTTTGCCAGTTCAACCTGGATGATGTTTTTATTTCTGATTCCTTATTGCTTAGGAGGTATTGCTGGTCCAGCTTTGCAGTCAATCATATCCGGACATGTACCTGCCAATGAACAAGGGGAACTTCAAGGGGCGCTTACCAGTTTAATCAGTAGCACCACCATCGTTGGGCCTTTGATGATGACGAATCTGTTCTCGTATTTTATAAGTTCTAAAGCACCCGTTTATTTTCCAGGCGTATCGTTTTTCCTGGGATTTCTGTTGATGTTGTCGAGTGCTATTTGGGCTTATATGTCGTTGAAGCAGGAGAAATATCAGTCTGTATAAGTCTGCTTGCTTTGCTGAAAATGATAGCGCACCCGTAAAAGTATCGCTACCAACATAACAAAGGCACCCAGTTCAATCACCAATTTTTCGGCATCCAACCAGTCGGGAGAACGGTCTTTTAAAAGAGGATCCATGTAAATTCCATGCACGAAAAAAAGAATAGTAAGTAAATAGGAAACGAGGTGAATATTTTTCCAAAGCCGAAAGCCTAACCTGCGCTTAATGAATTTTTGTGTGGTAACAAGTAGCAATACCAAACCCAACATCGATAAACTACCCAGCATCACAAATACGGGTTGCTTAGGTGCACCCAATCCCCAAAAAAGATCTTGCCATCTAAAGCCCAAATCTTTATCCAACACCAATAATCCAGCATGCAAAAGCACCAAAACCCAAGCAACATATGCTGTATAATTGTGTAGTTGGATGAGATTTATTTTCTGGATAAAGGGTGGTAGTTTTTTCCAGATGGGCAAACGAACATAGGCAACCGATAGTAACATACCCATCAGAAAATTCAGCGTGAGTAGTCCGCATGCCAGTATACCCAATGCACCAGATATATCTAAAAAATTTACCGAAAACATAGGGAAAGGTTTTTGAACAGGGTTGATTTGCTGAATACTTGGTTAAAGATATTATTTTACCAGAAAGCCCTCAGCTATTTTTAGATAAACGGTTGAAGGATAGTGTCTTACCCCTGTTACCACCCATTGCACTCTGTTAATCCTTTCCAAATTATTAGGAATCCCCGTTAATTCGGAGTACCTTTGCACTTTAATTATACTTTCAAATTTAACAATGAGCACACAAATCACAGGAACTGTAAAGTTCTTCAATGAGGAAAAAGGTTTTGGCTTTATTAAGCACGACCAGTCCGGAACAGAAACTTTTGTACACGCTAACGGTCTTATTGATCAGATTGAAGCGAACGACAAAGTAATTTTTGATGTAGAAGATGGTCGTAAAGGCCCTAATGCAGTCAACGTAAAACGCGTAAAATAATCTAATCATTATTACCTGTTTACCAGCCCGTTCGGCCCAAAGCCCAGCGGGTTTTTTTATGCCCGGGATCTTGGCTGCTCCCTTGGGGTGCTGCGGTATCCCCGGCATAATTAGTATATTTGCCATTCAATTTTGTTTCATGTCTGCACTCATCGAACAACTTCAGCAGTCAGTTGCGTTTATCCATACCCGCTGCAGTAAACAGGCTGCCATTGGTATTATATTAGGGAGTGGACTCAGCAACCTTGCCAATCAAATTGTGGTGGAGCAAGAATTTCCCTATCAGGATATTCCCCATTTTCCGATAAGCACGGTGGAGGGACATACCGGGCGCTTGATTTTTGGTTCCCTAGGGGGTGTTCCCGTTTGGGTAATGGCTGGTCGATTTCATTTTTATGAAGGATATACCGCCCAACAAGTTGCCTACCCCGTTCGGGTAATGCGGATGCTGGGTGTGCAAACCTTATTACTATCCAATGCGGCCGGGGGCGTTAATCCTGCATTTCAGGTGGGAGATCTAATGATCATCCGCGATCATATCAGTTTATTTCAGGTAAATCCTTTGCTGGGAAAAAATGAAGATGCCCTGGGTACCCGTTTCCCCGATATGAGTGAACCCTACAACAAACAACTGATTCAACAGGTGAAAAACCTGGCAGCTGCCAATTCGATTCAGCTACACGAAGGGGTTTATCTGGGAGTAACCGGACCTACATTCGAAACCCGTGCCGAGTATAAATTAATTCATGTGTTGGGTGGAGATGCCGTGGGCATGAGTACAGTGCAAGAAACGATTGCAGCCGTGCATGCCGGTATGAAGGTGTTTGCCATCAGCGTAATTACCGATTTGGGTATTCGGGAAGAAGAAAATACCATCACCCATGAAGAAGTGCTGCAAGCCGCCGCCGCTGCTGAACCCAAATTAACCCTATTGTTTACGCAACTGGTTCAACAATTACCTGCCTGATCTATTCCAGAATATATGATGGATGTTTGCAACCTACCCCTGTTTTTTCCTTCACCCATCTCCATTCATCTATGCGATTGATAAGGGTATTCATATGTTTGGTAATTACCAGCTTGGCAGTTCAACGGGCTACTGCACAGGTTCGGAATAACAGTAATTTCAGCAATAGTAATAGTAGCAGTAATCTTACTTATGATAGCCAGGGCAGGCCCATGCGAAAGAGTTCCGGAAACGATTCCCTCAAACGCAGAGATAGCCAAGCCGATTCAATTACTATCTTTTATCGCTATTTCGATTCTACCCGAAACCGGTTAATCGATTCCTCCATCAACGATTATTCCCTTCGTTCGCCCCTCCCTTACACCTATTATACCACCGGCAACCTCGGCTCAGCTGCGCATCCCTTTTTGTTTAGTCCACTGATGCAACCAGGATTCGATCCGGGCTTTCATGCCTTCGATATCTATAAATTTACCCTCGAAAATACCCGACTGTTTCAGTCTACCCGCCCCTATACCGAATTCAATTACTCCCTTGGCAGCAGTGCCGAGCAAATGATTAGTTTTTTGCATACGCAGAATAAGAAGAGCAATTTTAATTTTTCCATCGAATATCGTTTCAACAATGCTCCGGGTAATTTGAAAAATCAAAATGCCAGTATCAATAACTTCCGGTTTACAACCCGTTATCAAACCCTGAATAAGCGCTACGAGGCACAGCTCTTTATCATATCCAATAAAAATGCCGCTTCTGAAAATGGGGGTCTGCAAAATGAGGAGAAGCTCGATAGTCTTTTCAATGATGCATATGAATTG
>CAMBUH010000124.1 GCA_945870985.1 Chitinophaga pinensis | reverse complement strand
AGACTTCCAATCCGTACCATATTACTGCCTTCTTCAATGGCAATGGGGTAGTCGTTACTCATACCGATGCTGATAATAGGATCAGTTGCAAATGGAAAGGTTTTACAAATCGCATACATATTTCTAAATTCCCTGCGCACCTGCTCGGTATCGGTTGTAAAGGATGCCATCCCCATCATTCCTCGGATAGAAACGGAATGGAGGGTTGATTGTATCGAAGCGATTTCCAGTATTTCAGATTCATCCAGCCCAAACTTGCTATCTTCTTTTGCAATATACACTTGCAATAAGCAACCAATGCTGCGGTTCAACTTAGCACCCTGCTTATTGATTTCGAGTAATAGTTTATTACTGTCTACCCCATGAATCAGGTGCACAAAGGGAGCAATCATTTTCACTTTATTAGATTGCAAATGACCAATAAAATGCCAGCGAATATCAGCAGGTAAGGCTTGTTGCTTGGCTATTAGTTCTTGCACGTAATTTTCGCCAAAATCACGTTGCCCCAATTCGTACAGGGCCATAATATCTTCATTGGGCTTGGTTTTGCTTACTGCAACCAAGGTAACATTTTGTTGTTCGAATTGAGCGCGAATGGATGTGTATAAGGGAATGTTTACAGGCATAGCATTGCAAATATAGAAATTAAGCAGGGCTTACACTAGAATGTGGAAGCTACCCCTTTATTTTCCTTAAGAAAACGTTCTTGCCAAACCAGGTTTTCAAGCACCAATGCATAATTATATCCTGTACAGGTATAATAAAAAGTGCCTACTCCTGCCTTGCCCAATGATTTTTTTAAGGAGGCGGGTAACATACTCGACATATTGGCTATAAAAAATGAAAAATCACCGGAGCCAATTTCTTGTTGCCATTTGCTAAAAGTAAGTTGCTGCTTAGAAGCAACAAAAACGCCCCAACGCAGCAATGCCGTATGCAACAAAACCGCATCCATTGGATTTTCAATTTTCGCTAAGGCATCCCGGGTAACGGCTACTAATCGGGGTTTGAACCTTTCTAATTCGGGAAGAGGCTTAGTTGCCATCAGCCGACTAAAATGATATAAGATAACTGGCAAGCGTTGATAGTGCGGTGAAATAAAAGCAGGATCATCGAGGTATTTTTCTTTTTCCAG
The DNA here is from genome assembly GCA_945870985.1 of Chitinophaga pinensis. Lineage (GTDB taxonomy): Bacteria > Bacteroidota > Bacteroidia > Chitinophagales > Chitinophagaceae > Sediminibacterium > Sediminibacterium pinensis_C. The sequence continues at coordinate 6,149 of CAMBUH010000124.1, read as the reverse complement.
CACCCGAACAATCAATTGCAAGGAGGCACTATCAGCTGCATTCCAAGGTAGCTGATAGCTTTGAACGAAATACAAAATATTCGAGAGCACACTTATATCAAAATCTACCGGCATCTTTTTTCCAAACCAAGTTGAGTAGGCGGGTAGGTCTTGCAAAAATGAGTAGGTATTGTTGATAGATTTTTTTGGACCATTAGTAAAAGACTGCATCAACTGATGCACAATTGCCGCTAAAGAATCGGGGGCTTGTTGTGCTAACAGCAGTATCACCGTATCGTCCATATCGTCGGGCAGTGACTGAGTTTTGTTAAATAAATTCAGCCAGCCACCATTGGGAAAAATGCGGGGGGTATCGGTTGGCCAGAAATTATAGGTTGGCCGATTATTTCGGTTGATGAATTTGGGATAAACCTGTTTGCATCGATTTCTGATTTCTTGAACTTTTGCTTGCAAATCCGGGGACAAATCTTGCTGAATACTCCCTAAAGTAAAATCCACCAAGCCGGTAAAAAAAGGATTGATATCGGCTTTTTCTGTATTGCCATTCCAAGAATAGCGACGATAGGAGGGGAAGCTTCCTGCGGGAAATACACTGCTTTCAACCCTTTGCTCTTGTTGCAAGGATTCAATCAACCAGGTGCGCACATCTTCTTGCTGAGCAAAAACAGACAAAGAAGGAATGAAACAGAGAAAGGCCGAACTACCAACCGATTTCCTGAACAAACACCGCAGAAGAGTACAGGAAAAAAGATTCATCGGAGCTAGTAAGTTGATTACATTATTTAAGGATGCTGCGGCTGATAACAATGCGTTGTACTTCGCTGGTGCCCTCATAAATCTGGGTAATTTTTGCATCGCGCATCATTCTTTCTACATGGTATTCTTTTACAAAGCCATAGCCCCCATGAATTTGCACTGCTTCGGTTGCAACCCACATGGCTGTTTCACTGGCCACTACTTTTGCCATAGAAGAACTCAGGGTATAATCGAGGTGGTTATCTTTTTCCCAGGCTGCTTTCATGCACAACAAACGGGCTGCTTCTATTCGGGTTGCCATATCAGCCAACTTAAACTGAATAGCCTGGTGATGCATAATCTCTTTCCCGAATGCCTTACGTTGTTTACTATATGCCAGTGAAAGTTCATAGGCACCACTGGCAATCCCCAAAGCCTGGGCAGCAATGCCAATACGGCCGCCTGCTAATGTTTTCATGGCAAACGTAAAACCAAATCCATCCGCCCCAATCCGGTTTTCTTTGGGAACTTTCACATCATTGAATAGAATGGTGTGCGTATCACTGCCGCGAATCCCTAATTTATTTTCTTTCGCGCCAACTACAACACCCGCACTATTTTTCTCTACAATAAAAGCATTGATGCCTTTACTTCCTTTTGCTGGGTCGGTTTGGGCAATTACCAAATAAACGGAAGCTGAAGAGCCATTGGTGATCCAGTTTTTGGTACCATTCAATAAATAGTAATCTCCTTTGTCTTCAGCAGTTGTTTGCTGACTGGTGGCATCACTACCTGCTTCGGGTTCACTCAGCAAAAACGCCCCTATGAACAATTCATTGTCTTTAACTCCTCTTGCCAGGTGTTGCAGATACTTATCTTTTTGTTCGGCTGAACCAAATGATTCTAAGCCCCAACAAACCAAACTATTGTTTACGCTCATACAAACACTGGTACTGGCATCTACTTTGCTGATTTCTTCCATTGCCAGCACATAACTAATGGTATCCAACCCACCACCGCCATTTTCTGGTGCTACCATCATTCCCATGAAACCAAGTTCAGCTAATTTCTTCACTTGCTCAGCAGGAAATCGCTGGTGCTCATCGCGCTCAATCACACCCGCAAAACATTCATTTTTGGCAAAGTCTCTGGCTGCCTGCCGTATCATTTGTTGCTCTTCCGATAATTGAAAATTCATTGCTGAAATTTTTTTTACAAAAATAAGCTAACATATGTTAGGATAAGAAGATTTACCAAAAAATGACATTAATTAATAATATTTTTTTTGCACCTGATAAAGTACTGCCTTATCACGTTCGCTGAAACCCCTGGTAGAGTCTTGTAAAAAGTGCCGTTTGAAAGCCCGTTTGGCTGCAGAACTGTCTTTCATATCATACCCAATAATCCGCAGGGCCTGCAAATGATTAAAGTCAGCAGGGGCGGCAGCAGTAGGCTCATCATACCAAAGTCCAAACCCTTTCTCTGCCAATAATTTCCAGGGGAAACGATAATTGGGGTCATTTTTTCGGGTAGGGGCAATATCTCCGTGCCCAATAAAATTGGCTACGGGTAGGGTATATTTTTGTTTCAATTGGGCCAATAAACTCAACAGGCTCTTCAACTGGAGACTGTCGAAAGATTCAAAACCGTTATTATCGAGTTCAATACCAATGGAGGCTGAATTAATATCTAACAAGTTACCCCATCGGCTTACCCCGGCATGTGCTGCCCGAAGATAATCATTGAGCATATGATGAACAGTTCCATCTTTACAAATCACATAATGCGCACTAACCTGTGATGCAGGCGTAGTAAATGTTTGCAGCGTTTGTGCACAAGCATTTTGAGCGGTATGGTGGATAATTACAAAGCTGGGTTTGCGCAAATTGAAATTAGTGGTACCCACCCATTTTTCGGGCTGCTGAATGCTATCAGAAAGGGGAACCTCAGGCTGCTGGCGGATTGTTTTTACCAGTTCTTTCGTTTGCTGCCGATACACACGATTGGTAGATTGATAGGGATGGGGTGAACAAGCCAGCCATCCGACCATTACTATAATTAGGTAACTCGATTTAAATTGAAAGCGTTGCATAGAGTAGGCTTTTAACAATTCCAACGAAGGAAAACGGAAAGTGAATGTAGGTACCTAACTTTGAAAAAAAAAGAAAAAATGTCGATGCACCTAGGCAGAACCACTTTTGGAGATATTGCCAACCAAGGCAATGTATTAAGCAGAGCAGCAGTAATGCAATGGATAGCAGATTGGGTAATTAATCCCCGCCTGCAATTACACATGTTTCAGGTGGGTGAATTAATGAGGTGTTGGGCCTCCGAAAAACTGAATTTATCCGAAGCCGATTTATGGAAATGGGAAATGGCTGGCATATTACACGATGCAGACTGGGACCAATGGCCGGATTCGCATTGCCGGAAAATTGTGGAAGCATTGGAAGAAAAGCAAATTGACCCGGAAATAATCAGGGCCATAGCTTCTCATGGTCACGTTCATTTTGGCGTAGAACCCGAAACCCCCATGGATAAAATGTTGTATGCATTTGATGAATTATCGGGATTTGTTCATGCCTATTCCCTGATGCGCCCCGGGGGTTATGCCGATATGGATGTGAAAGGCGTAAAAAAGCGCCTAAAGGATAAAGCATTTGCAGCGGGTGTTTCCAGAGAAGATATTCGGGATGCTTGTGAAAGAGCCCAAATTGAGTTAGATGAGCTGATACAATTTATCATTCCCCGTCAGGCCGCATTTACCGCTAATCACGCTTAAATCACCTACCCCTTTTTATATGCAAAAATTTATTTTTTTACTGCTCCTCTGCTTGGTCGGCAGAACCGGATTTAGTCAGGAAGTGTTGCCCCTCCGAGAACAATCGAAGTGGATAGACGAACTGCTAAATGAGCGAATGAAAGGCGTATTACCCGGGTTGATGAAACGGGAGCAAATAGATTGCTGGGTGCTGATTTCTCGGGAATACAATGAAGATCCCGTGTTAAAAACCTTTCTACCGGCCGAGTGGTTGTCGGCAAGAAGAAGAACCATGCTAGTATTTTACCTGAACCCACAAACCGGTAAAATTGAGAAGCATGCCATTGCCCGCTATGCGGTTGGAAAATCGATACCGGCTTCCTGGGATATGCAAAAATATCCCGACCAATGGGATGCACTGGTGCAATTGATTGCATCCAAGCATCCAAAAACAATTGCCATCAATTATTCGAATGATTTTGCCCATGCAGATGGTATCACGCATACCGAATTTAACCTATTCAGAAAATACCTGCCGGATAGTCTGCGTAAAAAAATAGTGCCTGCTGAGTCACTGGCGGTTGCCTGGCTAGAAACTAGAACTGAAAGGGAGATAGCCATCTATCCCAAATTAATTCAATTAACCCATCAGATTATTCAGGAGGGATTTTCGGAGAAAGTAATTACCCCGGGAATCACTTCTACGGATGATTTGGTATGGTGGTTTCGGCAACGAATTCGAAATGCAGGATTGGATACCTGGTTTCATCCCTCTGTATCTATTCAACGCAAAGATTCGGTTGTATTCGATCACTTAAAAGCTTTTTCCGAACGCCCCAGAGAAGATATTTTTCAACCGGGCGATTTAATTCATGTGGATATAGGCATCAGTTATTTACGATTACAAACCGATGTGCAGGAACACGCCTATTTATTGCTACCCGGAGAAACGCAGGCACCCGCCTCATTACAACAAGCATTTTCTAAAGCCAACCGTTTACAAGATATTTTAACCAGTCAATTTAAGTTAAACAGTACCGGTAACCAAATACTGCAACAAACACTAACGAAGGCAGCAACAGAGAAAATAACTGCCAGTATTTATACTCATCCCATAGGGTTTCACGGCCATGCAGCTGGCCCTACGATTGGTTTATGGGATCAACAAAAAGGGGTTCCGGGATCCGGAGATTTTCCTATGCATTTCAATACTGCCTATTCGATTGAACTGAATGCAGCCAGTTATATTCCGGAATGGAAAAAGGAAGTTCGCATGATGTTAGAACAGGATGGCATTTTTACAGCAACAGGATTCCGATATCTGGGTGGCAGACAAACACAACTTTGGTTGATACCAAGGCAGTAGTTCGTAATAGATGGTGATTTGTGCACCGAAGTGCATGGTCTCCTACGCCAATAGGGCGTAAGACTATGCGGATCGGAGGAAGGTAATTCTTCCGAAACTGACTATTCTTGCTCACATTCTAAGGTTATTACTTACCCTGTTCAGAGACCTGATTGCATTGGTTGTAAAGCTTATTCAAAAGAAGAAAAACGCCCTCGATGAAAATGGGAGTAATGGCACAGTAGAAAGCCAGGCTAAACTCTTCGGATATGAGTAATGCTGAAATCATTCACAAACTCCAGCTGCCGTTTAATCAGCGAATAGAGGAATCGCTAATTGCCTCAGGCTATGTTATTAGCCAAAAAGTGATGTATGTTGGAATGAGGCTAGAGATTATTTCTATTTATTCTGAAGCAAGTCCCCTGTGTGGTTATGTGTTGTTAAGTGGTATTGGCCTACCTGTACTGGCATCAAAAATCATTTCTATTATTTAAAACAAAATACAACAACCATGAACAAAACAGCAATGCGAGTTATTGGCAATCTCGGAAAAGATGCCATCGCAAACAACGTCAATGGTAAGACTGTCATCAACTTCAGTGTCGCATCTACCGAAAGGTATAAAGATGCCCAGGGTAACATTAAGGACAAGACAACCTGGGTAGAATGTAGCCAGTGGACAGAAAGCACAGGTCTTCTACCATACCTTAAGAAAGGGGCACAGGTATTTGTTGAAGGCAAGCCTGATGTAAGAGCTTTTACCACTCAGGATGGTCGCACCGGCGCTTCATTAACCTTAAGGGTTGTTTCTGTAATCCTTCTTGGAAGTAAAAACGAGGCTGTTGCAGCACCTCCAGAACCGGTACCGGCGCCATTAGATATTGATGTGACAGAGCCGTTGGATGATTTGCCTTTTTGAGTGGCGTTAAAATGAACAGTAGTCTTTTAGTAAATTCCGGGTCGATAGCATCAAACCGGAAATTTATTGTCTGTTCATGAGACTGGTGATAAGTTTGCTTGTGTGAAAAAGCCACCTAAAATGACCCACTTGCACGATCTATGCTTAACCAAGCAACAATTACCTTATATATTGAATTATATTATTTATAGAATAATACTAATCAAATTAAAAAGGAGGTTAGTGCTCTATGGTGATAGGGGGCCTTAGGTAGATGGTATATCCATTTCAAGCACCCTTCACCACGGAGAAGTATATTCAGACAATAAATCTAAAAAAGAAGTAGATACGGCGGTGACAATAATTGATTCAGAATCTCATGAATGGGAAAATGTGCACTAATTACATGA
>CAMBUH010000123.1 GCA_945870985.1 Chitinophaga pinensis | reverse complement strand
GGATTTATTGAATAAGTTGTAGATTCAATTCACTTATTTTCTTAATGGATTTACTTTGATAAATAAATTTGATATTCATATCACCAACTTAGATGTGGGTATGAATAGCCATGATCACCATACGCATACAAATGAGGAGATTATTATACTGCTGTCTGGCATTGCCGCAATGCAAATTGATCAGTCGTATCAAAAAGCCTCCGGGGGTGATGCCGTTTTGCTAGGACCGATGGTTCTGTATAATCTAACCAATATTGGAAATATTCCATGCCTCTATTATGCCATTCAATGGAATTAGATAGGCAAAACTGGGTGTTTTCTTCCCTACTTCAGGTATAAATACGGATTTTACTCTGCCTGTAACGAGCAACTTTGTGATTGTATTGGATTTAACAGGTACTCTCTTTGAGTAATTAATTTTTTTTCATGCTGGTAAAAACTTTCGGCAGTGCCGTATTTGGGGTAGAAGCCATCCCGATTGCTATTGAGGTAAACGTTAGTATGGGTCAGGGCTATCATATTGTTGGCTTACCAGATAATGCGGTAAGAGAAAGTTTACAAAGAACAGAAAGTGCTATCAAAACAAATGATTTTCATATGCCGCGCACGAAAATCATTGTTAACCTAGCACCGGCGGATATTCGGAAAAGTGGATCAGCCTTCGACTTACCAATTACCCTAGCAGTATTGGGAGCAAGTGAACAGCTAGAAAATGCGGAGCGCTTGGCCGACTATGTGTTAATGGGAGAGCTGAGTTTAGATGGAGCAGTTCAGCCGATTAAGGGGGCGTTGCCAATTGCATTGCAAACGCAGAAAGAAGGATTTAAAGGATTGCTTGTGCCCATAAGTAATGCAAAAGAGGCCGCCATGGTTGAGGGGCTCACTGTTTATGGAGTAAAGCATTTAAGAGAAGTGGTGGACTTTATAGCAGATGAAAAAAGTCTAACCCCGGTTACTGTAGATATGAGTGAGGCTTTTTCTCTAAAACCTGCGGACTATGATATTGATTTTAGTGAGGTGAAGGGGCAAGAGAACATTAAAAGAGCGATGGAAATAGCCGCGGCGGGTGGGCATAATGCAATACTCATTGGTCCACCAGGTGCTGGAAAAACAATGCTGGCTAGGAGGTTGCCAACCATTTTGCCTCCACTCAGTATGCAGGAGGCACTGGAAACCACCAAAATTCATAGTGTAGCCGGACGGCTTCCGGAAAATTGTGCCTTGATTAATAAACGACCCTTTCGATCACCGCATCATACGATATCGGATGTTGCGCTGGTTGGAGGAGGAGGAACACCGCAACCCGGAGAAATTTCATTAGCACATAATGGTGTTTTGTTTTTAGATGAACTACCAGAATTTAAGCGGACTGTGCTGGAAGTAATGCGACAGCCGATGGAAGAGAGAAAAGTGACTATTTCTAGAGCCAAGATGGCGCTCGACTTCCCGGCCAACTTTGTACTCATTGCCTCTATGAATCCCTGTGCCTGTGGATATTTTAACCATCCGGAAAAGGAGTGTACCTGTCCGCCAGGTTCGGTACAAAAATATTTGAATAAGGTTTCTGGTCCACTATTAGATCGTATTGACTTGCATGTAGAGGTTACTCCGGTTTCCTATTCCGAATTGAGCCATCGGCAATCGACTGAGAGTTCAGCAACCATCAGAAAAAGGGTAATAGTTGCCCGAGAAATTCAATTAGCCAGATATGCCGGCAATCCCGGTATATATGCAAATGCGCAAATGAGTAGTCAACTGCTACATAAATTTTGTAAGATTAATCAAGCGGGAGAAGAGCTACTAAAAACTGCCATGGAAAAGCTGAACCTAAGTGCCAGGGCATACGACAGAATTCTTAAAGTTAGCCGAACCATTGCCGATTTAGAAGGAAGTGAGCATATAGAAACGGTTCATTTGGCAGAGGCGATACACTATCGAAGTTTAGATAGAGAGGGTTGGGGAGGATGATAAATAATTAATTCTAGCTATATGATTAAACCATTATTGAGATTGAAACCAGGCGAATGTTACCATCTTTATAATCATGCAAATGGGAGCGATAATTTATTTGTTGAAGAAAGGAACTATGGATATTTTTTGATGAAGGCATCTGTTTATCTAAATAAATCAATGAAGGTATATGCGTATTGCCTGATGCCGAATCATTTTCATTTACTGATTCGAGTGAGGGATGAAAAGGAGATAAGAGAGCATTTGTCATATTCAATTGTGTTTCGTGCAATGAGTGAATTGGAAAAAATTTACTTTATTGAAGATTGGATTAGTAAGAGCCTGGCTAATTTTTTCAGTTCCTATACGCAATCTTTTAATAAAGTGTATGGAAGGAAGGGAAGCTTATTTATGCCTAACTTTAAAAGAACTTGGGTTGAAAATGACAGAGCCTTTGTAAACATGATAAGATATATACATTTGAATCCGGTGAAGCATGGTTTTGTTGAGGGGGTGGGTGATTGGGAGTTTACTTCGTATAAGAAGATGTTCACGATGGGGAATGATTGGTTGGAGAGAGAATATGTGTTGAAATTTTTTGGCGGGGTGGAGCCCTATAAAAAATTCCATAGCTCTCAACTTTTGGAAAGTTCAGAACTTTTGGAAAGTTCTGAACTTTCCAAAAGCTGAGTTGCATTTTTTATTTAATGTTTATAAATGTGATAATAAATGGATTAATTATTTGATACCAGTATTTTTTGATTTTAATACAAAAACAACGCCCTATATTATCTCACATACCATTCATTTTCTATTTTTACAAGAATTCATTCAAACTAAAACACATCGTAAATTATACTATATACAATCTTCTATATATGAAAAAGTTTATTACTGCCAGTTTCGCTTTAGCCGCTATTTTCTTTTCCCTTACCTCCCTCGCCCAAAGAAAGGCCGGTCAAGCAGGCGGACAGGCCGCCAAGAGTATTTCCAAACCTTCCGCTGCTACTTCCAATAGATCAGCCGCACCTGCAAGCAACACAAATCGCAACCTCAATTCCGGCAATAGCTCTTCAAAAAGAGATAACCTGGGTGCAGATAAAAAATCAGTCAACAAATCCGGAAATAATAACCTAAGCGGTAATAAGGTAAATATAGACAACAGTAAAAAAAACGTAAACGTAAACATAGACAACAGTAAAGACGTTAAAATAAACAACAACCGGGTAGTAAACAATAGCGTACGTTCAAATTCCTATCGCCCATACACCCGCCCTCCCTATCGCCATGGTGGATTTGTATACTTTAGCTACCGCCCCTACTTTTACCATCCCTATACACCTTTCTTTTGGGGTCCTGTATGGCATCCATGGGGTTTCTTCGTAGCTGCTTTAGCTACTACCGCCATTATTGTAAGTATCGAAAACGCTCAATACCATTACGACCAGGGTGTTTGGTATCAACCTTATAATGGAGGTTACCAAGTAGTTTCCGCCCCTGTTGGAGGCACTATTACCACTCTCCCTCCTAATGCCCAAACTGTTGTAGTAAATGAGACTGTTAATAATTATTACTATGGCGGCGATTTCTATGAGAAAACCGAAAAGGGATATTCCGTTGTACCAGCTACTGCTGGTACCATAGTACCCCATTTGCCAGAAGGTGGCAAAGAAGTAAAAGTTGGAGATCAAACCTACGTTCAGTTTGGAGAAATATTCTACCAACCCATTCAAGTAGAAGGTAAAAACATGTATGAGATTGTAGAAGTAAAGAAAGAAGACATCAAATAATTACTATGCGAGCCCTGGCCTTACACCTGATATTAGCCCTTACTATTGTAACTTTACTGCCAGATTTGAGTTTCTCGCAAACAGCAGTTATTGCACCCCGACCAGGTACCCCCGGTGAATGGAGGTACTTGGGAACAGTTAATGCCAGATTTACGGCAGATCACGATGCCATTGTAGTTCAAGGACCCTATGACTTTTTTAGAAAAATAAAATTTAAGGTTACCAGTGCCCCTATTAATATCATCCGTTTGATTGTTACCTATGACGACGGAGGATTACCCGAAAATATTGACACCCGATTCTCTATTCCCGCCGGAGGGGAAAGTAGGATAATTGACTTACGGGGAAATAGGAGAAAAATTCGAACTATTGAATTTTGGTACGATACTAAAGGGGTTTTACAGGGTAGAGCAAACGTTTCGGTATTTGGACAGAAATAACCAATTATAAACGATTGACTTAAAATATTTCCTGAATCGCCCCTAATTATTAAATAGGAGCTATTTTTAGCAGCGGTTTTTGCGAATTGAGGAAACCCCATTATCGCACCCACTTTCATCTACAGGTCTCATCCGAATGCGCCAATCCTATCATCTTATTACCCTTTTCTGCTGTCTCAGTTTTCTGTGCAGTAATCAACATATTATTGCGCAAGAAAAAGATACCATCTATTTACGAAACAAAACCATTGTTATAGGAGAACTCCGTTCAATAAAACTTGGCCGGGTAGAATTCAAAGGAGATGATGTAGGTGTTTTGCAAATAAAAAACGATAAAGTACTTACCATCTGCGCCGGAAGCCAGCATTACCGAATGGAAACCATTCAAAAATTATCCTTTACCGGAAATATACGACCCGCCAATACCCCCGGAAATATTATTATCAATTCCACAGAAGGCGAAAAAGAAATTCCACTAGCAGATATCAGTTACCTATACAACTTTAGTTCATCTTGGATCTCCCGAATAAAAGGTGAATTTGGAGTTGGATATACCTATACCAAATCCAGTAAAATCGGCCGGTTGAACGTTAATGCAAAAGTCGGTTACCGTTCTGCCAATACAGAAACCCAACTTTATGGCGACTTGATTAAAACCCAGGATAGTGTTACTTCTTATAGAGATAGAGAGAATCTAAATGCCGACTTTAAGTATTATTTCAATGGCGCCTGGTTTGCAGGAACTATCATACGGTATCAACGCAACCGCGAGCTGGGCTTGTTAAGCAGATGGCAAGAAGGAGTAGGGGGTGGATATAATTTATTGTCAACCCCACACCAACGATGGATACTGATTTCCGGCCTGGCACTTAATCAGGAAAAAAACTATCAATTGATTTCTAAAAATACCAAAGAATGGATTATTCAAAATAGTTACCAGTTCTTTTCATTCAGCCAGCCAAACATATCGCTCTCGTTTCACCAAGGCCTTTATTTTAGCCTTTCACAGCAAGGTCGCTGGCGACATGATATTGATGTTAAATTCAGTTACGAACCCCTCAAAGACTTTAATATCAACCTAAATTATTACTATAATTTTGATAAGATATCCCCCTCCACCGGAAAGTCACTTACCGATTATGGGTTCGTAATGGGAGTCAGCTATCAGTTCAATTAACCTCAACTAATACTGTCCTGTACCCAGCATAACCAACGTACAGGCTTCCAATCCTTCAATTCCTTTTTCCTGCAGTAACTGCATCAACTCATCATTCTCGGTTCCCGGATTAAAAATTACCCGCCGGGGTTGGATGTCGAGTATATAATCATACTCGGCCACCTGTAACTGCGGATTCAAATATAAAGTAATGGTATCCACCCCCTCCAATTTGGGATGGCCTGTTATGATAGCAGTATCCCCAATCTTCCCCTCTTTCCTTCCGATTGCAACCACCGGATAACCCATGGACCTTAATCGTTCCACGGCCAAATAACTATACCGGGAGGGGTTTTCAGATGCACCTAATACAACAGACTTTTTCATTGCATAAAATTACTCCATTTCCTATATATGATTCATCGCCTCAACAACATTCATTCCCAGAACATTAGGATATGTTATCCATTTATTTGGTAACTTACCTCACAAACCAAGTCAATATGCACAGCCTGATTCTATTGACCGCTTTATTATTTTGTATGATCACCCCAGCTACCAGCTCCGCTCAAGAAAGAATTTGGTTATACCCGGCTAATACTCCAGATATTGTTCATGCAGGTTTTGATAGTCTTGCCCCTTTCATGGACTACTTTCCTGCTTCCGGTAAATCTGCCGGCAAAACAGCGGTTGTAATTTGTCCGGGAGGGGCTTATGCTCACCTTGCCTGGGAAAAAGAAGGAACCATTCCAGCATCCATTTTCAATGCCGCCGGGATTGATGCTTTTGTTCTTCACTATCGATTAAATAACAGAAAACAGGAAGGACATAACTATCCTGCACAATACAATGATGTAACTACAGCACTACAACTCATCCGCTCAGGGAAAGTCGGAAAAGGAATCGACCCAAATAAAATTGGCGTCATGGGCTTCTCTGCTGGGGGCCACCTGACATCAACGGCAGCCACCATCCATAAAGAAGGCAACCCTACCGCCGAAAACTGGCACGAAAGATTCAGCAGTCGCCCAGATTTTGCCATTCTCATTTACCCGGTAATATCTATGGACACAGTATTTGGACACCGCTATAGCCGCGAAATGTTATTAGGCAAAACCCCTACCAATGAAATGGTTCAACAATTGTCTACCGAAAAAAGAGTTAATAAAAATACCCCGCCAACCTGGCTATTGCATGCCGACAATGACAAAGCCGTACCCCCAAAAAATAGTATCGTATTTTATGACGCCTTAAAAACATTCGAAATTCCTGCAGCAATCACCATTTTCGATCACGGAGGTCACGGTTTTGGTACTGCGCCCTATGACAAAGTACTCTCGCAATGGCCCTGGATGTGCATAGAATGGTTACACAGCAATCATTTTTAATGGGGCAATAAAAATATATATCACGTGATTTGGTGATATATAAAAAATTTTTTTCTAACTTTCATCTGTTATCTAAACCCATCTTAAACAACACGCACCATGGCAAAAGCAACTAAAAAGAAAGCACCTGCTAAAAAAGCAGCACCAAAAAAGAAAGTAGCCGCTAAAAAAGCAGCCCCTGCTAAAAAAGTAGCCGCTAAGAAAGCAGCACCAAAAAAGAAAGTAGCCGCTAAAAAAGTAGTAGCTAAAAAAGCAGCACCAAAAAAGAAAGTAGCCGCTAAAAAAGCAGCCCCTGCTAAAAAAGTAGTAGCTAAAAAAGCAACGCCTAAAAAGAAAGCAACCGCAAAAAAACCTGCTGCCCCTAAACCTGCTCCAGCCCTTGATGCAGCTCAGGTTATAGCTCCGGTTATAGCTCCGGTTACAGCTCCTGATTCCGCTCCTGCTGCTCCTGCCGCAGAGACTAGCAATAGCTAGAAGTTGCCTGGCGTAACTTGTTATCCGGAAAATTGAACTTCAGTTTTCCGGATTTTTTTGTGCTTATGGCTTATCTTTCAGTTATCATTCAATTGATTAAAATCAAGCATATGCA
>CAMBUH010000122.1 GCA_945870985.1 Chitinophaga pinensis | reverse complement strand
GGGATACCAAGTGGAGGAACGGCCGATATTGATTGATGAAGTAATTTCGGCCCATAAAGCAGGTACTTTGCGAGAAATTTTTGGAACCGGAACTGCCGCCACTATCGCAATGATACAACAACTTACTTATCGTGACTATACCATTCAATTTGATACAACCCAGTGGGAGGTTGCCCCTGAGTTAAAGAAAAATATCAATAACATCCGCAATCAGGTTGTTCCAGATACCCGTGGATGGCTATTCCCGGTAAATTATTGAGTGACTTCGTTTATTGTTTAATCCATTTGCCGCATGCTCGGTATAAACTATTCGGATTCCTGATTTCAATGGTGTAAGTTCCGGGTTGAAGATCATTTACTGGAATTTGTAATTTACCATTCGATTCAAAACTGCTGCGGCTTTGCCGGACGGTTCTTCCAGAAAAGTCATTGATTATAACAGATACCATTCCCTCAGGCCATACACTGCATTTGATTTGCAGATAATCCGTTGCAGGAACTGGCCAAATAGTTAACGGATACATTGCCAATAATGCAAGGCTGTTTTGTAATGGGTCTTTACCAGTAATCAAAAATCGGTTTCGTGAAATACTTAAGCTGTCTGAATTTATTTCGAACTGAAAAATTGTATCCTGCTGTAGCAGGCTCATTTGCTGGGTATAGTTATCAATAAAATATAATTTGTTTTCCGATTTTAGCCCCAACTGGGTGAGCTGTAAACCATACTTTCCTTTGGGTAGATGCTCCACTACCAGTGGGATATAACTTTTTGAGTTGATGGATCGTTGATCGATTGAAAGTGCTTGCCTGTTATAAGTTTCTGTGTAAATATTATGTGAGGGATTCTTTATCTTCTCTCCATCCAGCCAGTCGAAACCATTATATGCTTTCTGATTTTCTCGGATGGTTACCTGATCGTAAAAAATACTATCCTGAAACAATTTCCAGGTCATTTGTTGAGGTATTTCATTCCATTTATTTCCGGAATAATTTTCCGGATAAGGTACTTTAGATTTTTCACTGATTAATAGCTGATGCTGATTGTTCCCCTGTAATCGTATAAGAAAAGTTCCATAAGACGGAATAAGAACTGACTCTGTAAATAAGTGGCAGGTATATCCTCCAGATTTTCCTTGCAATGGATTCCATACCCAATAATGCGGGGCAATGCTGTCGGAAATTTGTAAAGTACTCATATCTATACTGCATAAATAAGGGTTGCCCACCAGTTGATAGCCTACTGCAGAATCGGAAAATTGAATCACTTGATCTCCACAATTCAGCTCTCCAGAAAAATGGAAAGCAACAGGATTTGGGGTATAAACTGAATGCTGCAGCCAAGATGTTTGATCATCTAAACCCTGACCCTTACTTCCCCTGAATAGCCATCGGATTCCTTCAGCTCGGTTCCAGGAGTTTTCTCCTTCACCATGTAAAGTAGTAAATGGAATCCATTGTAATATGCCCAAACTGTCTCCTTCAATCTGTATGTTGTTCAACTTAAAGGCAGATGGAAGTTGAAGAGGGGAGGAGGCGAAAAGAGAATCTGACTGTTGGTTTCCCGTAATACTAACCTGACTGGCTAGTAGGGATAGCGGTTGTTTTTTAGAAAAAGGATGACTACTAAACAGGTATTGTCGTTTGCTATTATCTAGCAGCCAATGGGTATTAACAGAACCCCGGATAAAACTACCATCCGACGAGGGCCCAACAACTGCCCTGTTGTTCATCCATAATGTTGAATTGGTAATTATATATCCCCGTTGCATAGATAACGAACTCGAAATAACTATTGAATCGGTAAGGGTAACTCCCTGTTGGTTTTGTATGGATAGGGATCCGATAGTATGTTGCTGAAAATGTTCGCCAGAAAGGGTTTGAGGTTCATCACCCAGTAATCTGATGGCACCATCTTCAGCTAGTATGGATGCTGCATGGCTTTGTATGATGCTATGAATACCTAATTCTCCCTTGATATATAATTTACCTTCGGGTAGTAATTGGAGGGTATCGCAGAAGCCCTTAAGCGTGAGGACCGGCGAAAAAGGAGTTCCCCCTGGTATGGTTACGGATATTTTTTCTGTTGGAATTTTTTCTGTACACCAATTACCTGCATCCTCCCAATTAGAAGAGTTTTTTCCCCGCCATAATCCTTCTCCCTTTATTGCAATCAGCAAAGGGGCAGTATAGCTGGTGCATGGCCCTGATACTACTTTTCTTCTAACCCAAAGGGAATGGTTTAGCGGAGCCAATTTATAAAAAGGGGTTGTGTCATTTATTCCAAATCGGGCAAAGCCGGCCTTTTCAGTGGAAGCATATTCCCATGCATATTGATACGATTCGTTTCCCCCTGAGGGTGGCGTGCCTTGCAGGGTTGGTATGGCTGCACTCGCACATTGAATAGGGATAGATTGGATAGCATTGTTTTCAATCGGAGTGTAAGATTGCAAAAGTATCCATTTGGAACAACTGTAAAAACTATCCGATACAGTTATCTTAAGACTGTCTTTACCCGGTTTCTGTTTGTTGAGAATTAAAATCGTAAGCTGTGGTTGCATTTCAGAGCCGTTGGAAAGCATCTCATCTGTAACTACTTTTATGGAATCTTTACCTGAATAATTGGCAGTAGTTACCCGAAGTTTTTCGTTTGGTTCCTGATCAGTAAAACTTAGCAATGATTGAATGGTTACTACTGAATCTGATAAACAAAAGGGAATAGTAATCGTACTTGAATCTATCCAATTCGGTCCGGTTGCATCCAAAAAGATACCAGTATTTTGATTATTCATTTGCCAGCTAAGCAGGGCATTATTTCCGGCTGAATCGGAGATGGTATTTGTGTTTTCTAATAATATTTTTAAAGGATAAACACCTTTTTTGTCCCAGGTGCCAGACTGTACCTGATAGCCAAACTGTAACTGATTTCCAGTTACGGATAGTAGCCTTGCTTTTTGCTGGTTGCTTTGCACCGAGAGTAGCATTTTTACTTGATCTATATCTCCCTTTATTAAAATGGGTTCCGAAAAAATTACTGAAAAATACAGCCATTGGGAGGCAGGGTACCATTCCGGAGATGGAAGTGTCATTTTGGTAATAACGGGTGGAATTCCATCTATTTTTATTGCATAATTGGAAGTAGTATCTACCCAGGATAATTGCGCCAGATTTCCGGCAGAATCTGAAATGCTGCAGCCATTTAGTACTATGTTTTTCTTCCAACTTATACCTGCCGAATCAAAGTCACCGGGTTTAACCACATATATGAATTCAAGTATAGTATTGTGCTGTATTGTAAACGCTGCTTGTTTAGTGCTATTTCCAATTTGCAGGGTTAGATAAGGATTTTTCAAATTTTTAAATACCACCAACGGCTCTGAAAATTTTACCTGCCATTGTAAAGTATCACCAGTAGAAAACCATCCCGATTTAGGGGCATTAACAGAAACAATTTTGGGAGAAATGCCATCTATATTGTCATTCGGGTAGTAAAGGGTATCTGAAAATACTGGTGACCGATTTCCTACTGCATCGGTAAGCTGTAAGTTAATGGATATGCCATCTGCTGCTTTAATATTTTCTGAGCCCTCAGTAATTCGAATTTCGCTTAGGTAGAGGGAATCGTTGATTTTTTTCCAATGGGTTACTATTAGTGAGGCCCATTTCCCTTGCACTAAACTTACAGATGTTGTATCGGGTTTTATTTCGGTATAAAGGCGCAGCGTATCGCCAGATTTATAAGATTGATTGGCGTAATAAACTCGTTTAATTAGTGGCGCCGTTTTATCTATTTTGCAAATTCCTGTTGCGAGCATGGGCGTGCCAAATAGGGAAGGGGTGCAAAATTGGGGGGTATTCAATTGGAGTTGCAACAGTCCATCTCCCACTCCAGTATTTACAATAATTGAATAGTTTTTTCCCGAGCCTTTTATCTCTTCTACTTTTGCAAGATTGGTTTGTTGACTGATCAGGGTGAAGTCGCTACTGGATAGTTTTTCAACTGTGTCTGCTGTTTCCAATTGATAACTGATGGTTTGAGCTGCAGTTAGTAAGTTGCCTGTTAACTGAAAAATTTTAATGGAAGTGGGAATCGCAATAATTTGGATATTGCCATATGCGATACCTGTTTGATACCGAGCATATCCTCTTACAAACAGCGTAGTTGCTGAGGGTAACTGATCGATCAATATTTTCGAAAGGGACAATGCGGGAGATTCGGTACGCATCGTTTTCGGATGGGAGAAGGTTGCACTGTTCGACCATTCTACCCCTGTTTCTAAGGGGAGATTTACACCCCGCAATTTATACAGAATTTCCACGGCCAACTTTTGTTTTTCAATGAGGGTGGGGGTAAGTGTAAATACTAGGGGAGGAAGTTCTGGTGTTATGAATGAGAAAGGTAAACTGATAGTTGAGCCAATTTCATTAGTAGCGGTAATTCTAACGAAATATTTCTTTCCCGGAAACAGTTGGGTAAGCCTACCTTTTATAGTTTCCATCTCTGTATTTTCCGAGATTGAAGCGGGTTCGGCAATAAGTGTTTCTGGAAAATCAAAACTAGGTATCGTATCCCACTCCCAGTCTAGGCGGGTATTTCCGCCACCCGGAGAAACAGGGCAATTGAAAATAGCTTGGGTAGGTGAAAGAGAATCCATCCTAATTAATCCGGGTGACGGTGCATTCACTTGATACAGGGCTGAAAATTGAAATTGGTCAATGGCGCATAGGTCATCATTGCCTGTATCATCGGGGTCGAACCAGGCTAGGAGTAATTGTTCGCCGGGTTTCCACCTAAATCGATTGATTTGAACGGAAAAGGCCTGTTGATTTTCAGGAAGATTGCCATTAAGGGAAGAAGTGCCGCTGCTGGAATTAATAGAGCTAAAGTTTCCTTCAGGGCAGGCTATCCATCCGGTGGTATCTATTCCCTCCCATTTGCCGGTTTTAGCTTTACAAATCCAGGTATTTTTCTTTCCCGAGCCTCCTTTTCGCCATTGTTCTAATTGGGCCGCAATCGAAAGGATGGATAAGGTTTTTCCGGTTTGGTTGGTAAAAATTACCCCAAAGGCATAACTTCCTCCAGAAGAGGAGAGACTTCCCAGCGATCTTTCCGAATTATTATTCAAACCGGCACTGTAAATACCGTGAGCGGTAGAAGTGCCCGATCCAACATAAAATCCGGCCTGACTGCTGCTTCCGGCTGTTTGGGAAATAAACCAGCCACCTATTTTCCTTTGGGTAATTGGGGGAGATTGTAAGGCAAATGGCCCCCTCCCCGAAAGGCTTATGGTGCCTGAAGCGGGTAAACTATCAAAAGTTTGCACATAAGTACTCCCAGGGCTCGTATATCCAATGGGTGTAATCTGGCTAAATATTTTAACCGGAAATAGGGCAAACATGATTGCAAAAAAACTACCTATATTTTTTTTCATAATAGTAAAGCTTCTTGCCGGCAATTTAGCGGAGAGGGGTTGGCCAAAGCAGAACTGATTGAAATCCAGTTAAAAAAGGGGAAAATGTACAGTGTAAATACCTATTTTTAATTTGTGGATAAATACAGGTTTCCCACGTTTTTCGAATAATTAGGGCTAGATTGCTTGCCTGGAAGGCCCATTAAATACCCGTAATTAGATAAAATATGCCTAGTTAGGTGGGGTTTCCGATAAAACATTTTGAATTTTCCGAATCAGCTATTACCTTTGCCGTCCGAAATTTTAAACGGAAAATAATGCCTACTATTCAGCAATTAGTTAGAAAAGGTCGCGAAATTATCAGGGCCAAGAGTAAATCAAGGGCTTTGGATGCTTGTCCTCAACGCCGCGGTGTTTGTACCCGTGTGTACACGACAACACCCAAGAAGCCAAACTCTGCCCTTCGTAAAGTGGCCAAAGTGCGGTTGACAAACAAGGTGGAGGTGATTGCCTATATCCCGGGTGAAGGACACAATTTACAAGAGCACTCCATTGTGCTGATCAGAGGAGGTCGTGTAAAGGATTTGCCGGGTGTTCGTTATCACATTGTGCGTGGAAGTCTGGATACGGCAGGTGTTAAAGACAGAAAGAAGAGTCGTTCAAAATACGGTACCAAGAAAGAAAAGGCCAAGAAATAATTCATCATCTCAATTAATTCGCTAGTAACATGCGTAAAGCACAAGCCAAAAAATTACCCCTTGCACCGGATGGCCGGTTTAATGATAAACTGGTTACCCGTTTTATCAACAATTTAATGTGGCAGGGAAAGAAAAGTACTGCTATCAACATTTTCTATGATGCAGTAGACAAGGTAACTAAGATTACCGGAGAAGAAGGCTATGAGATCTGGAAAAAAGCAATTGCCAATATTACGCCCTCTGTTGAGGTACGGAGTAGAAGAATTGGGGGTGCAACTTTCCAAATCCCTTCTGAAGTTCGTCCCGACAGAAAAATTTCGTTAAGTATGAAATGGTTGATTCGTTATAGCCGCGAGCGGAACGGACGTACCATGGCCGACAAACTGGCAAATGAAATTGTAGCTGCTTCTAAAGGGGAAGGTGCTGCATTTAAAAAGAAAGAAGATACCCATCGTATGGCAGAAGCAAACAAGGCTTTCTCCCACTTCAAAATATAAATAGTTGAAATTTGATAAAAATGCCCTGATATTCAGGGCTTTTTTTATTGCAGCTAATAATAGCAAGCCGAATTCTATTTAAATAGGTGGTAATAACTAACGTAAAATTATCAGGAACAAAAAGTGGTACTATTCGGAATATTTGTACCTTTGCCGCTCAAAAAACAGGGACTCTAAACCAGAACCGTCAAACCAAATAAGTACAATTTATGGCTGACTTAAAATTACAAAGAAATTTTGGCATTGCTGCGCACATTGATGCGGGTAAAACCACCACCACGGAGCGAATTCTCCGTTACACCGGTATGATTCATAAAATCGGGGAAGTGCATGATGGTGCGGCTACCACCGATTGGATGGAACAGGAAAAGGAGAGAGGTATTACTATTACTTCTGCCGCCGTTAGTTGTGAGTGGAAATTTCCAACGGTACGTGGTACTGCGGATGCAAATACAAAATCGTATTATTTCAATATCATTGATACCCCCGGTCACGTAGACTTTACCGTTGAGGTTGAGCGTTCAATGCGTGTGTTGGATGGGTTGATTGCGCTATTCTCTGCAGTGGATGGGGTGGAGCCGCAGTCTGAAACCGTTTGGCGCCAGGCGAACCGGTATAAGGTACCCCGGATTGGTTTTGTGAACAAGATGGATCGCTCCGGTGCCGACTTTTTGATGGTGGTTAATCAGGTAAAAGAGATGCTGGGTGCGAATGCCGTACCACTTCAATT
>CAMBUH010000121.1 GCA_945870985.1 Chitinophaga pinensis | reverse complement strand
GGATGTTGCTTCGAAATTCCCCTAGCATCCATACTAGCTGCGGCGAGCATATTACTTTTTTCATTGTGAGATGCAATCACCACCGAAATATTTTCTAGATGCGCCAAACAGAAATCAACCGCTGCATCAAAATCCCGATCGGTAGCCGCCTTATCTGGCTGAATAGGACTCTCATATCCATTGGCAGCGGCTCTTTCGGGTTCTTTTTCCATATAGGCGCCTCGCACCAGTTTAACACCTAATATTATGCCCTGTTGTTTGCATATTTCATGCGACATTTTTAAGAAAGCCAGCCGATCGTGTCGGTACAGTTGAATGGTATTATAAACCACCGCTTTTTCTTTATTAAATGCCTGCATCATTTCTATACACAAACGATCTACGGGATCCTGTATCCACGATTCTTCCGCATCTATCAATACCCCAATATTTTTTTCGGCTGCCACTTCGCAAATCGAATACATGCGGCCACGAACTGCTTCCCATTCATCTTTTTCCACTTCATTGTCGTGAATACCACTCCGTAACCTGGGGGCTTCATTCAAAGTTTGCAGTAAGCCAAATCTGGCCAAGCCCGTAACCTTAATACTAATAAAGGGAATATTGTTTTGGGTAGCCGCATATTCAATCACTCGCAAAAATTCTTCCGTAGCTATATCAAATGCCGCTTCGCCCTCTTTTCCTTCAACCCCATAATCTAAAATTACTTTTACCCCAAATTGAGATAACGTCTTTCCAACTTGGGCCGTTTCTTCCAGGGTTTCTCCCCCCACAAACTGTTTAAAAATGGTCTTTTTTATCAAACCATGAACCGGCAATCCGGTCTTCATAATAAATGGGGTAAGTCGAGAACCCATTTGCACCAGCCAGGGGTACGACATCGATTTAAATAAAAATCGGGCACTTTTCAAATCCTGATCCGACAGGTGAGCAAAGGCAATTTCGGTATTCTCAAAGGATAAACTCATATACTAACAACTGTTCGCAGTGCGAATATCGGATGTAATCGAAAACAATCATACTTTTTTGGACACAAATTAAAAAATCTGCACCCTAGCTTTTTGGCAAACAGTTAAATCGCCTGGTGATTGAAGGGTTGCAATACCATTTCACTTACTACCCCACTACTTGGCTGCTGGCAAAGGAACCAAATGGCACGGGCGGCTTCCTCGGCTATAATCATTTTATCGCGTTGCACCCGCAATTCGATCCGATCCCAAAAAGAACTGTCAACACCCCCCAAAAACAATTGGGTAATTCTGATATCGGTGCGCTTAATTTCTTCGCGGATACTCTGCATCATGCCGGTTAACCCGTATTTACTGGCGCTATAGGCAGCTGCGCCCGCCATGGGCACTTTTCCCAAAACACCGGGAATTTGAATAATCAGTCCTTTCTTTTTCTCCTTCATAGCAGGAAGAACAGCTTTCATTAGGTAAAAAGGTCCGATCAGGTTGGTTTGCAGGCTTTGCATAAAATCGTCGGAAGTAAGCTGATCCATGGTTCGGATTATACCAATTCCGGCAGCATTTACCAGTATATCGATGGTACCTGCTGCCTGCAACACTGCAGCCACAGCGGCATTTACTTCGTTTACACAGGTAATATCCATCAACAGACACTGACTAAGCGGAATACCAGCCGATTGGGCAACCGCATGTAAGGCTGATTCATTTCTTCCGGTAATAAACACCCTGGCTTTAGAACTAGTCAATAAGGCTGCGGTTTTAGCACCAATTCCTCCGGTAGCACCGGTAAGCAACACCACTTTATCTTGTAAACTTTCCATGCAAATTTTATTTGTACAAACAATGACAGGTTCATTTTGTTGTAATCTTTATTAATTCAGGTAAACTTTCAACAGCCCGATATGAGTTCAATGCGAAAAAAACCCTGGAACCGGGTTAACCTGCCGGTATATTCTATCAGCAGTAAAAACAGGGAGGAACAGGATAATATGCATATGATAACCTATGTTACTGCTATTAGTATGCAACCCAAGCGCATTGTATGCGGTGTGTACCGGGGAACCCAAACCCTGGACAATCTTATGGAGAGCCGCGAATTTGTTTTACAGCTCTTATCGGCCGACCAATACAAACTCACTAAAATTTTAGGCAAAACCAGCGGTAAAAACCAGGATAAAATGCCCTACCTGCAAAAAAAGCAGCTGGTGCAACCCTGGGAGGGATTTCAGGTGTTAACGGATGCGCTGAGTGTAATGCAACTGCGCATTTTGCACCAGTTTGATGGCGGAGACCATGTGGGGTTTTTGTGTGATGTGGTACAATACAAAAATTTACAGCCGGGCGAGCCGCTTACCTTGGATATTTTGCGGGCACATCAATTGATACGAATATGAGGGAAATATTTCCTACACAACGGGAGGCAATGCTCGAGCGGGTAAATGCTATTGATCCAATAAAATATGGTACTACCCGCAATTATATACAAGGTGCCGTTTCAAGATTATCTCCCTACATTTCGCGGGGAGCGGTTTCTTTGCCCTTCATTAAGGAAAATTTACTCAGTCGATTTTCAGCCTATCAGGCAAAGCCTTTTTTACAACAACTGGCCTGGCGCGAATATTTTCAGCGGGTTTGGTGGGCGATGGGTAACGATATTTTTCAGGATATTAAACATCCGCAACCGAGTGTATCACATCATCAATTACCCAAAGCCTTGCTGGAAGCCACTACAGGTATTGAGCAGATAGATCAATCTATCCAGCAATTGACAAAAACAGGCTACCTGCATAACCATGCCCGCTTATATACAGCCATGTTGGCCTGCAATATCGGAAGGGCACATTGGCAGATGCCGGCTCAGTGGATGTATTATCATTTGCTGGATGGCGATATCGCCAGCAATACACTCAGCTGGCAATGGGTAGCCGGCAGCTTCAGCAATAAAAAATATTATGCCAATCAGGATAATATCAATCACTACAGTGGACTTACCCAAACGAAAAGTTATCTGCAACTGGGATACGAACAATTGCCGCAGATGCCCATTCCGGAGGCACTGAAAGAAATTACACAAGCCAACTTCACCACGCCCCTGCCCATCACCCAAACACCATTGCTGGATAATAGCCTTCCCCTCGCCTTGTATACCAGCTATCAATTAGATCCGCATTGGCGGTCTGCGGAAAACCTGAATCGATTACTTGTTCTTGCACCCTCCCATTTTAATAAATATCCTGTTAGTACACAGGTAATTTCGTTTACTGTGGAGCTGGCGCAGAACCTGATACCCGGTATTCAAATTTTTGTGGGCGAGGTAGAAGACATTCCGGCCCTATCGAATTTCCCGGCTATTTATCACCAGCAACACCCGCTCACCCAACATTTTCCGGGCACTGCTACCCCCGCCAAGTGGATGTTTCCTGAAGCAACCTATCGAGGACAGGGATTTTTTGGTTACTGGAAACAATGTGAAAAAACATTGAAATAAAAATAAGTGGTAGTGCATCGCAGATAAATCACGAATTTTGCGGTATGCTTATCACGCATACCGAAATATATCGCTATACGATACCGATGGTGCCATTTACCATTGCTACCGGTACCATGCGACATGCGCAAAACATTTTCATCCGAATACACACCAACGAAGGATTGATAGGTGTGGGCGAATGTTCCGCTTTTCCGATGATAGCAGGTGAAACCCAGGCTACCTGCTTTGAACTGGCAAAAGATTTTGCAGCCTGTTGGAAAAACAAATCAGCCTTAGAAATCGACCAGCGCCTTGATGAACTGGATGCCCTTATTTACCGAAACTATACAGCCAAGAGTGCATTCGATTTAGCCTTACACGATTTAGCAGCCAAAGCTGCCAATCTACCGCTATATCAATTTTTGGGAGGCACCAACCGAACGGTGGAGAGTGACCTGACCATTGGCATAGGAACGCCCGAAGAAATGGCAGCAACCGCCCGAGACTTTATTTCCAAAGAGGTGCACATCATTAAAGTGAAACTGGGAAAAGATGTACCCACCGATGTAGAAAGAATTCGACAGATACGCGAAGCAGTTGGGCCTGCGATGAAACTCCGTATCGATGCCAATCAGGGATGGAGTTATGAAGATGCCATTCTTGCCCTTACCCAGCTAGCTCCTTACAATATCGAATTTTGTGAACAGCCCATGCGCAGCTGGAATGATGAATTGCTGCCCGAGCTTTGCAAACGCTCCCCCATACCGTTGATGGCAGATGAAAGTGTATTTACCCATCGGGATGCAGAGAGATTAATCAGAAATAATGCCTGTGCCTATATCAATATCAAATTTGCTAAGAGTGGTGGCATACGCGAAGCCCTGCGCATTAATCAGGTTGCCGAAAAAAATGGCATTGCCTGTATGATGGGGGGCATGCTAGAGAGCAGACTGGCCCTTACTGCTAAAGTGCAAGTAGCCATTGCCTGCAAGAATATTCGGTTTTACGATTTAGATACCTGCCTGTTAGGACATCTCACCGATCCGGTGGTGGGTGGCGCGCAGTTTAAAGGAATGGAATTATCGGTAACTGATCAGCCCGGCATTGGAGCAGATGTTTCCGAAAGTTTTTTAAGCGGCTTAGAAAAAGTAGTGGTGTAAATAGCATCAATCAATTTTGATTACAATTTTTTACAATAAAAAATACCCATGGAACCTAAAAAAGCAGTGGAAAGTTTAACCATCATGAATGAGCTGGTATTACCCAACGATACCAATACTTTTGGTAATTTAATGGGTGGCCGATTGATGTATTGGATGGATATTGCTGCCGGTATTGCCGCAGGTAAACACTGCAATACCCCCAGCATGACGGTTTCCGTAGATAATATCAGTTTTAAAAACCCCATTAAACTGGGCAATGTGGTACATATTCGGGCAAAAGTTTGTAGGGCTTTTACCACTTCGATGGAGATTAATATTAAAGTTTGGGGAGAAGACTTATTGCATCAATACAAATACGAAAGCAACGAAGCATTCTTCACATTTGTTGCGCTAGACCCCAATGGAAAGCCCAGAAAAGTACCCGAACTAATTGCAGAAACTGAAGAAGAAATAAAATTGTATGAAGGTGCTTTACGCAGAAGGCAACTTCGTTTGATTTTATCGGGAAAGATGAAGCCTCGGGATGCGAACGAGTTGAAGGCTTTGTTTCTGCAAGACTAACCCCTTCTATTTATCTAGCATTTGCATCAAATGATGTTTGCCTTTAAGCATATAGGTTTTGCTTTGCTCAATGGCCTCGACTACCTGTTCGAGAATAGTTTCCACGGGTTGGGTATAGTCGATTACCATAGGTTCTTTAAATCGAACCGTTAAAAGGGTACCGGTTTTTTTAAACGACAATCCGGTTTTAGTAAATGCCCTCCAAAAACCATTGATTACAACCGGTATTACCAGGGGCTGGTTGTTTTTGATAATATGGGCTGTTCCCTTTCTGCCGGGGGCAAAGGGTTTGGTAGTTCCTTGTGGGAAAGTGATTACCCAACTTTGTTGCAATGCTTCATCAATTTTTTGGGTATCCGATTCATCCCGCTCTCTTTCAATATTCTTACCCTCCGAACGCCAGGTTCGTTTTATAGTAAGGGCCCCAGCCAATTTAAAAATTCGGGAAATAAAGCTCCCGTTCATCGTTTCCTCGGCAGCTATAAAATGCACATTGGTAAAGGGATTGAGCAAATAAAAAGGCAGGCCCAATCGATTAATCCTCCTCCATTTTACCGCACAAAAAATATGCAGAAAGGCAATCACATCGGCAAAATAGGTTTGGTGATTACTTACAAACAGCACATTTTGCTTGGGCAAATGTTGGATATTTTCACCCCCTTCTATTTTTATTCGGTTAAAAAGTACCAGTCCGGGGTACGACAAAGTACCTACCAATGCATAAATAAATGATCGGATAATGCGCAGGTGTTTCAATCGTTCAGTCAAGCTCATACCAACCTGTTTTTCATTCCGCAAGTGCGGACGGAGACAAAAATAATCAAATAAGGTAACAAATCCTTTTCAGAACGAGGGTAACCCTAAAAAATCATACACAATTCGGGTAATCAGGTATTTTTGCACCCAAATTAACTGCATGAAGATTAATACGGTGATTTTTGACATAGACGGCTTACTCATAAACAGCGAACCCCTTTGGAACAAGGCAGCTGCCGAAGTATTTGCCAGCAGGAATGTTTATATAAGTGAAGAAGAATATGCTACCACTACCGGCTTACGTACGAAAGAGTTTGTGGCCTGGTGGCTCACCCATTTTCAGCAGGATCCGGCGATTTTTCCTGAGGTTGAAAAAGAAATTGTAGCCAGTGTATTAGATAAGATTGCAACGAATGCAGAAACCTTACCCGGTGTACCCTATATTTTTGATTTTTTTGCTTCCCGTGGATTTAAAATAGGACTGGCAACATCTTCTCCCCCCGAATTAATAGCAATAGCCAAAAAAATTACAGGTATAGAAAGCTATGTGATGGCAGCCACTTCTGCAGAGGATTTACCCTATGGCAAGCCCCATCCGCAGGTGTATCTGAATTGCGCAAACGCCTTGCAAGTAGCACCGGTAAACTGTGTTTGTTTTGAAGATTCTTTTAATGGCATGGTTGCCGCCAAAGCCGCCCGCATGAAATGTGTGGTGGTGCCGCATGCGAGTGAACAAGAGCATGCTAAATGGGGTGCTGCGGATTTAAAATTGAATTCACTAGAGCAATTTACAGAGCAACAATTATTAAATTTCTAATTGTACATTTTTTATTTTAAAATCAGGCTTCAAGGGTATTTATCAAAAATACCGAAAAACTTTCTTCTAATGAGTAAGCAATCATAACCATGATTGCAGACAACATGCGAATTATACGATTTAGATAGAAGTCAATTGCGATTAATAACCAACCATTTTCAATAATGATTGAATTCGAAAGATTTAATTACTTTAATCGTTATGATTCTTATATAGGCTAGGAACTAAATAATTAGGGGGAAATAATTTGCAAAGTATCTTTTCCGCCAATACTACTGATATCGATCTGTCGGCTCTGAATAAAAGTCCTCTCAGAAATCAATTTCCACGAGATTATTTTTTTCTCATTTAAAATCATTCGAATGGTATCCTCATTAAAAACTTGCATAAAGGCTAATTTTTCATTCATCAGATGGATGAGTTCCTTGTCGTCTAAATAGGGGTGTATGCTATCCCCACATTTAAGAACAAAATACTGTTGTCGAAGCAAAGTTGTATCGAATTCCTTTTTTTGAGAGAAACAAACGCGGACAGAATTTTTCGAGTTATTTATAACTTTGTAAAATGGATATACCCTATCCATGCCTAAAAAACAACCT
>CAMBUH010000120.1 GCA_945870985.1 Chitinophaga pinensis | reverse complement strand
AGCAATTTTTAGGGAATGGATGGGGGCATGCTGGTCGCGTCCATGAACGATGGGAACGGTTAGTAAGAGCGGTCCGCCGGCACCGGCAATATAGGCACGGTTGCGAAATCCGCCCTTTTGCCAGTTTTCGTATTGCTCTATTTGTATATTCGTATATTTACTTAGATTTTTAATCCAATTAATACTTCCAAAGTATTGTATATCAGTTACTAAAGTAATATTTTGATTTAATTCGTTCATTTCAGTAAAAAAGCAGCTTATTGGGATGATTTATGGCTATTTTAAATTCTATATTTAGTTCAACAAATAATTACAATTATTTGATTATCATTATTTTATTAAAATTAAAGTAAACTAAATAATTTAGACACCTTTTTTTGTCAAAAATTTAAGCCTTTCACTAAAGATATTAGCAGTAGGAATGGCTATATTTAGGAATAAATTACACACATGGTTCAGTATACCCGCCCCTTCCGGTTCTTCGCTTTTCTGCTGCTAACCCTGGCAATCAGTACCTTCCTAGCCTGCAAAGCACCTCGAGAATTTGAGTTTAGGCAGATAGAGGAAATGAAAATTGAGAAGGCCGGTTTTGGTAAATCCGTCCTCGCCCTCCGCATCCAATATTACAATCCCAACCCCTTTCGCGTTAGCCTGAAAAGTATCAAAGCCGATGTTTCGCTGGAGAATAAGTTCCTGGGAACCCTGGTAATGGATACCCTGATTATGGTGCCAGCAAGTGCCGATTTTCGGATTCCGGCCCGGTTAGAGGTGGATATGAAAACCATCTATTCCAGTGGACTATCCGTTCTGCTAAACCGGGATATGCTAGTTTCCGTAAACGGGGTTGCCCGGGTGGGTAAATCAGGCATCTTTACCAATGTTCCTTTCTCGTATGCTGCCAAACAAAAACTCGACTTAACTGGATTTTAATAGTAGGGCTGCACATGACAGGGGGGTGCCCCTTTTTTCTGACCGCCTCCATCAACTACCCGCTTACATATAGGGGGCAACAATTTATACGAATCTTCCGTGGCCAGCGACGAATCCGCATCAAAGCCAGCATTATTGATGGCTACCCGGATATCTTCCGCAGAAGTACGATCTGGCCAGAATTGCACCTTAATCTCACCCTGTAACAGCTGAATCTTCCACTGAATCATCGCACTTTCCATATTTGCCTTGTTCACTACAGTCAGGTGCTTCTCTAACCGCTCTTTGCACTCCCAGCAGCGTAGATTGGCCGATTTAATAATTACCCACTCCGATTTAGGCAGTTGAGCAGCTGCTTTTCCAAGGGAAAAAATCATTACCAATAGAACCCATCCCAATTTATTCATCATAGTATCTCTAATTTAAGCATTCCATTGAGCCGGATTCTCCCGCCATTGCTGCAAAGTAGCCAGCTGATCGGGCGCAACTTGTCCGCTCTCGATGGCTGTTTCAATAAGCGTGCCATACTGCGTAAGCGAACGAAGCGGAACCCCCGCCTTATCAAATGCCTCCTGCGCCTGCGGAAACCCATAATTAAAAATAGAAACCATCCCCACCACTTCTAATCCCGCCTGCCGTAGCACGTCTACCACCTGCAAACTGCTTTTTCCGGTTGAAATCAGATCTTCAATAACCAATACCTGCTGACCGGGCTCGTAATACCCCTCAATCTGATTTCCCAATCCATGCTCCTTAGGTTTAGGCCGAACATACATAAAAGGCAACTTTAACTGATCGGCTGCCATAGCACCCCAGGGAATACCAGCTGTGGCCACCCCTGCCAACACCGCCGCCTTAGGGAAATGCTCAAAAACCACATTACAGAGCTCACTTTTTATAAAATCCCTCACATAGGGGAACGATAAAATGCGTCGGTTATCGCAATAAATCGGACTCTTCCAGCCACTGGCCCAGGTATAAGGGGCGGTGGGACTTAACTTTACAGCAGCAACCTGTAAAAGTTTTTCTGCTACGGCTTTTTCGTTGGTCATACAGCAAAATTAGGCGCATTTTATGGGCTGTTTATTAGAATATGGAAAATTGTATTCACATTTGAGCTATGAATAATCAACAATTAATTGAGGCGGCGGGTGGACTGGTGTTAAATGAGCGAGGTAATTTACTGATGATCTTCCGCAGAGGTAAATGGGACTTACCCAAGGGGAAGCGGGATGCTGGGGAAAGTATTGAAACCTGCGCGGTGCGGGAAGTGGAGGAAGAGACCGGATTAGCAGGTGTTCAATTGATGAAGCCGGTGGGGGAAACAATCCATAGCTATTTAGATCCCTTTACCAACCTGCCCACCCAAAAAACCACCTATTGGTTTATGATGTATGCCTCCTCTCTTCAGCCATTGATTCCCCAAACATCGGAAGACATTACCGAAATTCGTTGGGTATCGGATGCTGTAATGCCAGCCTTATTGGAGGAGAGTTATCCTACCATTCGGGAGATTATTGCCAAAGCGGGATTGTTGGTTGGTTAAATTGATACCATCCCCTTACAGAGATTTTGCAACCAGATCGGGTAAAAAGGGAGAAGCATCTCCCCCATTGCGAATAATATCGCGCACAATGGTAGAAGCTACGGATGTGTATTTAGGTTCTCCGGTTAGAAAGACGGTCTCTATTTTGTTATCGAGCGTGCGATTGGCATCGGCGATAGTTTTTTCGTATTCGAAATCGCTCACATAGCGGATACCCCGTAAAATAAAATTGGCGTGAATGATTTTGCAGTAGTTGATAGTTAGTCCCTCATAAATCACACTAACTACCCGCGGTTCATTGGCGTAAATATCGGCTACCCATTTCATTCTTTGTTCGGCAGAGAACATAGGGCTTTTGGAAGTGTTGATACCAATACCAACATAAATTTTATCGAATAAGGGAAGTGCCCGGTTGATAATATCTACATGCCCCAGGGTAACGGGGTCGAATGTTCCGGGGAACAGGCAGATTCTTTGCATAACCGGTTGGTTGGTTTACCTAACGAAATAAAGCAATTTTTGGGAGAATACCGGATTTATCATCCTTCCACTTCCCTGCCAGCCAGCAGGTACAGAGCTGCCATTCGAACGGCTACCCCATTTTCTACCTGTTGCAGAATAATGGAATGCGGTCCGTCCGCCACATCACTGTCCAACTCCACTCCCCGGTTAATAGGCCCCGGATGCATTATCACAATTTCTTTATCCAACCGTTGTAGGGTAGATTGTTTGATACCGTAAGCCAGATTATATTCTCGCAGCGAAGAAAACAGGGGTTGATTCTGCCGTTCCAATTGAATGCGTAATACGTTGGCAACGTCGCACCATTTGAGGGCGCGGACTAAATTATACTCCACCCGCACATCAAGGGCTTCGGCCAGATATGGCGGAATGAGGGTGGGTGGACCAACCACGGTAACTTCGGCTCCCATCTTGCGCAGCAGGTACATATTGCTAAGGGCTACCCGGCTGTGCATGATATCTCCGATGATGGCCACTTTTAATCCTTCCAGTTTCCCAAACTTTTCCTGCATAGAAAAGGCATCCAGCAGGGCTTGGGTAGGATGTTCGTTGATGCCATCGCCGGCGTTGATAATGGCAGCGGGAATATGTTGCGCCAAAAAGTGGGGAGCACCGGAAGCACTGTGGCGCATTACCACCATATCCACCTTCATGCTAAGAATATTATTTACGGTATCCAACAGTGTTTCGCCTTTGGCTGCAGAGGATGCCGAAGCAGTAAAGTTTAGCACATCAGCCGACAATCGTTTTTCGGCCAACTCGAATGAAATACGGGTACGGGTAGAATTTTCGTAAAACAGGTTTACAATAGTAATGTCTCTAAGAGAAGGTACTTTTTTAACCGGACGCTGTAAAACCTCTTTAAACTGAGCTGCGGTGGATAAAATTAATTGAATGTCGCCGGGGGTGAGGTGTTTAATTCCAAGAAGATGTTTGGCAGACAGTTTCATTAAAAAGCAAAGTTACAATATTTTAATTATCCAGCAGTATCACTTCATCACTCCCCTCATTTTCGGTCCACGCAACTTTTACCCGCTGAGAAACGATGGTATCAATCACTTTTCCCGTGTAATCTGGCTGAATGGGCAGTTCTCGGCTAAATCGGCGATCTATCAATACGCACAACGACACTCCAGCGGGGCGGCCAAAATCGAGCAAGGCATCCAGGGCAGCCCGAATGGTGCGACCGGTATACAACACATCATCCACCAAAATCACTTTTTTATTTTCTATACCAAAGGGAATATTCGTGGTGTTGGCGATGTGTAAACTCTTGCGCACATCATCGCGGTAAAAAGTGATATCTAATTGTCCGTACGTTACCCCCTGCCCCGTTAACTGCCGCAAAACATCTACAATTCGGTTGCTAAAAAAAATTCCGCGGGGTTGCAGACCAATAATTACAGTATTATCCAGCCCCGGATGATTCTCGAGCACCTGGTGGGCCAACCGTTTACAGGTAAGCGAAACTTGTTGGGCGGTTAAGATGGTTTTCAACTGAAAATTTTGATAAAAATAGTTGGTTTCGCGCAAACAAACACAATCCCCACCCGAATTCCGCAATTGATTGGGCAGAACTGAACCGGGAACCGAAGAATCCAAGTAATTTGCAGACCCATGTTTACCTTGTCTGAAATATCCCTGCTGCAATTCAGAAATTATAACCAGGCTGCGTTTCATTTTACTGAAAACGTGGTAGGCATTTGTGGATTAAATGGAAGTGGTAAAACCAATTTACTGGATGCCATTTATTACCTCAGCTTTTCACGCAGTTATCACAGTCGCAGCGATGCTCAAAATGTAGCACATGGCAAAGAAGGGTTTCGGATAGAGGGGGTTTACCGGCTGATGAACAACGAAGAGCGGGTTACCTGCATTGTTCGGGAAACCCTGAAGAAAGAAAGAATCGTAAATGGAGAACTCTGCAAAAAACTATCCTCCCAAATAGGGAAACTTCCGGTGGTAATGATTGCCCCCGATGATATTTCCCTGATAACCGGTGGAGGCGAGGAAAGACGCAAATGGCTGGATACTTTGTTGAGTCAGCTAGACGGCAATTATTTGCAATCATTAATAGCCTACCAGCGAACCCTTACCCAGCGGAATAGTTTGCTGAAGCAGTTGCAGGAAACTGGGCTTACCGATGCTACCCTTTTGCAGGTGTTGAATGAACAATTGTGCACCCATGGTAACCAAATCTTTACTACCCGACAGGCTTTTTTAGCCGATTTTTTACCCCGTATTACCAACATCTATTTTCAAATTGCCAACCGGGAAGATCGATTGCAAATTCGGTATGAGAGTAATTTATTGCAGCATTCTTTTGCCAGCCTGCTGGTGGAAACACAAAACAGAGATATCCTGCTTGCCAGAACCACACGGGGGCCCCATCGCGATGATTTGATTTTTACTATGGGTAAGGAACTATTTAAACAGGAGGCATCTCAGGGACAAAGAAAAAGTTTGTTATTCGCCCTAAAACTGGCCGAATGGGAAGTGTTGGAAGAAAACAAGGGCATCCCTCCTATTTTGCTATTGGATGATTTATTCGAAAAATTAGATAGCGAGCGCATGAATCAATTATTGCATCGGGTATGTATTGCCGGGCGTTCACAGGTTTTTATTACGGATACGCATGCGGAAAGACTGGAAGCCCAGTTACTAAAACTAGGGGTTCGGTATCAGTTATTAACTATTTAAGCAACCCACTGAAAGGCGCTGCTTGCTAAGCTTTAAATCCCTACTTTTGACGCATGGCCACTCTGCATATCAGTGAAGTAATTCGCCAGTTTTTAGCGAAAAGTCGTTTGCGCGATGGCGTGCAGGCTGCCCGTATAGAAGAGATATGGGAAAACATCATGGGAAAAACCATCGCACAATACACTACCCGGATACAAATTATACATCACAAATTATTTATCGAAACCCATGTGGGCCCCTTAAAGCAGGAGTTGATGTACCAAAAACCCCAGATTATTAGTCGAGTTAATGAGGCTTTTGGGGAAGAAGTAGTGAAGGAAGTGATTATACAATAAATATATGTATCCCCAGTTTTTCAGGCTTTCGCTCAATAAATTCCCCTAATTCAAGGAATACATAAATAATATTTTTTATTTATGTATGCGGGTTTTTATTCATTTTATTTGGAAATGTTAAACAAAGTCAGTAATTTTTAACATTCAAAACCCCAAAAACCAAATTGTTATGGACATTGTACCCATGTTAATTCAACTGGCTTCCGGCGCTGTAGGAGGCAACCTGGCAGGAAAATTATTGCCAAAATCTTCTTTAGGAACCGTAGGTAATTCTATTGCTGGCATTCTGGGCGGTGGCCTGGGTGGTCAGCTTTTAGGCATGCTCGGCATGGGCGGTGATGCTGGTGCCTCTATGGATGTTAGCAGCATTATTCAAAACCTTGCCAGTGGCGGTGTGGGTGGTGGTGCGCTGATGGCCATTATTGGCGTAGTAAAAGGAATGATGAAAAAATAATTCCTATCAAATCTGGCTTGCCATTTATAAGATGCTAGATTTTGCGGTTGTGTTAAGTGAACTTAGTTTACAAAACACAACCGCTTTTTTATGCGTATTTTATTACGGTAATTTTCCAATTAAAGTTGATGCTGCCGTATACGGGTATTTTCCTTGTATGTTGGCTCCCTGCATCAAGAAGAAAGTGGGCTGAACACGGGCAGCTGTTTTAATTACAGTCGCATCACATATCAAAACTGCTTCTCCGGGAAATAATTGCTGGGCGGTAGTGGCATCGGCAGTTACCAAATAAAGCGCCAATCCTTTTTGATGTGCAGCAGCTTTTACAGATTCAAAGGAAGCTTTCCAATCATTCACCCGATCGAAATTGAGTGCCAATACCAGCAAATAGTTGCTATTACTGTTTAACAAAGAGGATGTGGTATCAGTACCCGATAGGGTTTGTAATGAAAAATCTAGAATAGCCGCCTGCAAACCATTGCCCTTTTTCACGAGTCGGTCTTTCCGGTCAACATAAGTATACGTAGAATCGAAATCTTCCGGAAAATGATCGGCGTCAAATGTTTGCTTATTTCCATTCTTTAAATAAGTAAATTCAATCGAAAAGCTGTCGGGAATAGCTCCGGCAGGTGTTTTCATTTTTTCGAGCAGGTTATTTCCCTGTTTATACGGAAGGCAATCTACAAAGGGTGCATTTTTTAATACATATCCTTGAGCCCCTGCCGTGGCGAGTACTACTGCCAATAATATAGTAAGGGAAACACGGGTAGAAAACAGCGGGGTAATACTTTTTAATGAGAATCGAATGATGATAATGAGTGCCCAGAGTAACAAATCCTTCATAAAGGATTGTGCGGGTGTAAGTGGCAAGCAATC
>CAMBUH010000119.1 GCA_945870985.1 Chitinophaga pinensis | reverse complement strand
CCATAGAATACACCTACAGGTTGTCCCTGAATCAGGGCAACAGGTGCTCCCTGGTTGGTGGCAAACTGAATCAACGAAGCACCAATATTCAACACTTCATTCCGATTCCGGTTATAGATACCAGTGATCGTCCAACTGAAATCTTTTTTCTTTACCGGTGTTCCGGAAAGCATGATTTCATATCCGGTATTTTTCAGGTTTCCAATATTATCCAGCAAAGTAGAGAAACCTGCAGATGGCGCAATGAATCTGTTTAACAACATATCATTCACCCGCTTGTCGTAAATGTTCAGGTTCAAGTTGATACGATTGTCTAGGAAAGCCAGATCAAGACCGAACTCAATTTCTTTTTGTCTTTCAGGACCCACATTGGTATTGGCCAATGTACTGCTCGTATTTAAAGCAGTTCTGTTATTGAATGAGGAGGCGGTATATACATTAAATCGATCGTATGCTCCAATACCGGTAAGGTTACCACTCTCACCATAGGCAAGTCGAACCTTAGCCAGATCCCACCATTTGCTAACACCCAGGTTTTTCCAGAAACTGGTTTCTGAAAGGATGTAACCTGCATTGGCTTTGGTATAAATCTGGTTGCGCTTGTCTGGACCGAATACAGAAGAGGCATCCCTTCTGATGGCAGCTGTAACGAATAATTGATTTCTGAATTTGAAATTCTGCTGTAAAAACAAACCGCTGATCGACAATTCTGATCTGGAATCAGCACCAGGGATAATCGTGCTGGCACCAGTAACTGTTTCTACGAAAGGAGCCAAACCGCGTCCCTGAATCATTACAAAAGAATTGCGCTCGTATTGCTGAGAAAAACCAACCTGCGTAACAGAGCTGATGTCTTTTGTAATACTGGCACTATACGTAGCATTGATATCGTGGTTGATACCAAAGAAATTTGAAGTGGCTGCACTGGCATATCCATTCAAAGTAGGATCGCTACTGGTAGTACCACCCCCAAAGAAGGCAGCATTTACATTATAGGCGAAAGGCGGCATGAAAGTAGTACCGTTCTGAGCATAGTTGTCAATACCCATGGTATAGTCAATGGTCAGATTCTTAATCGGCTTCAACTTCAAACCAAAATTGGTTAAAATACGGCTGGTATTGTTCCGTTGCTTGAAGTCTTCAATTACAGAAATTGGATTCACACGACCCAGATTACCATGTGCTTTTAAATTACCTACAGCATCTCTGAACTTCAAATCATGGAAATTACCCAGAATGGTTACTGAGTTCATCGGACTGAAGAAAGAGTTGCCATCGGGTTTCTCGTTGGCACCGCTATTCACATAGTTCAAACCCATATTCATGCTTAACCATTTGGTAATTTTTTGGTCAATATTGCTTCTGAAGCTAAAACGCTGGAAGTCAGTATTACGAATAATACCCTGGTTATAGAAATAAGAACCGGAGAAATAATATTTGGTATTGTCTGTGCCACCACTTACTGAAACATTATTGTCAGTTCCCATTGACTCGCGGAAGATAAGGTCTTGATAGTCATACCGGGTAACAGCCGTGGTATTGGTTAAAATCGGACTCAATACGTCTTGTGTTTGCGCATCAACTGAGCCACCGAATTTTGTAGGTGACTGGTTAACATCCAGCTTAGAACGCAGTCCGTTGAATAATACATTGCTGCTGAAGGTTACCTGAGGAGCACCGGATACACCCCGCTTAGTGAAAATTTGGATAACTCCGCTATTGGCTCGAGAACCATAGATAGCAGCAGCTGCAGCACCGTTCAATACTTCCACCCGCTCAATATCAGCAGGATTGATATCCACCATTCTGTTTTGACCAACTACACCCACGAAGTTTCCACCATCGTAGTTACCTTGTGTATTGGTTACACGAGGCGTATTGTTGTTTACGATTACACCATCAACGATGTAAAGGGGTTCAGATGATGAGTTCACAGAGCTAACACCTCTCAAACGTACACTCAAACCACCGGCAGGATCACCACTGTTTTGGGTAATTACGGCTCCGGGCGTTTTACCTTGTAAAGCCTGTAAAGCATTTGAAGAAGCGCCCTTATTCAAATCATCGGCTTTTAGGGTAGCCACATAACTTCCTAATTGGCGACGAGTAGTTCCTGCAGAAGTTCCTGTTACAACTACCTCATCCAGTTTCGAAAGACTTTCTGATAAATTCACATCAACAGAATAGGATTTTTCATTTCCTATGGTGATGGTTTTACTTTGTGTTCCCCAGCCCACCGCTGAATAAATCAGTGTATAGGTTCCGGGATTTAGCGGAACAGTAAAAGAGTATACACCATTGGCATCGGAACTAGTTCCAAATTTGGTGCCTTTTACCGTTACCGTTGCTGATTCAACAGCAGCTCCGCCGGTATTGTTTATTTTTCCGGAAATGCGAACCTGTCCGAAAGCAATAACGGCGAATAAACTCAGGGTTACTGATAAACAGAAATGTTTCCATTTACCATACCTGTGGGTTGTTCGTGTTTTCATAATGGTAGTTTAGGTTTTCGTTATTATAAAATAGTTATACCCGAATCCCGGTAGGGAGCGAGTATGGGATCATCCTTATCCAATTCTGTAATTAATATGTCAATCTGATTAAGGCCGCAGATTTTAATTCGCTGCACTGAATTCAATTTCTCTGAGATAGACAGTACCACTTTTAAATTCGATGCTTCCAGCATGGCCATTTTTAATATTACTACATCCCAATCATTATCTGTAATTCCATTCTCAATATCCATCGCATTGATTCCCATAATGCAGATATCCGCTTTTACCGATTTGATTTTCGAAATGGCTTCACAACCCACTGCAATCTGAGATTTTTTAGATATCTTATCGCCAATGAATATTACATCCGAATTGGGATGTTGCGCATATTCATACGCAGCAGGTATACTGCCCGTTAAAAAAGTAGCCTGTAAAGTTTCCGGTAACATCCGGGCCATTTCTATTACCGTAGTTCCTCCACCCGATAAAACAAACATGCCATCCTTTAATAAGTTAATGGCTTTTTGTCCAATAATTTTTTTCTGCTCTCCGTGAAAAACATCCGAGCGTAAATAAAAACTATTGAAAGATTTAGAGAGTGCACCCCCATGAACTTTAATTACTTTACCTTCTTCTGCCAATTCATTTAAATCTCTGCGTATGGTATCTTCTGATACCTGTATTTCCGCACTCAGGTCGGCAGACAAAACACTATTGTGTAAACTTACTTGTCGCAATATGTAAGCCTGTCTCTCTTTTTTTAGCATCTTTACATTTTGGAGTTCGAATTTATTACAATTAACGAATACTTAACCCAAAAACCGCAAAAAGTTGCAATTATTCTTTTTTCCGCTTAAAATACCGCAAGAATGAATAAAAATATAAATAAATTGTATATGATGGGGAATGCGGATTCCCGGATGATTGTAGGACTCATGAGCGGTACCTCTCTAGACGGACTCGACGTAGCACTTTGCAAAATTAGCGGTTGTGGAATGGATACCCGTATCGAATTACTTGAATTTGCCACCATACCCTACACTGCTTATTTTAAAAATCAGGTTAAGGAAGTATTTGCTAATAAACTAGCCAGTTTAGAAAAAGTTTGTTTATTGAACGAATGGATTGGAGTATTTCATGGACGATTGGTATTGGATTGTTTAAAAAAATGGGGCATACGGCCCGAGGCTGTTAATGTAATTGCCAGTCATGGCCAAACCATTTACCATGCCCCCACCTGGCTGCACCAGGATGATCGTTTTCCCAATGCTACGCTACAAATTGGAGACGGAGACCATATTGCCGTAACTACCGGTATTATTACCCTCTCTGATTTTAGACAAAAAC
The DNA here is from genome assembly GCA_945870985.1 of Chitinophaga pinensis. GTDB lineage: Bacteria > Bacteroidota > Bacteroidia > Chitinophagales > Chitinophagaceae > Sediminibacterium > Sediminibacterium pinensis_C. The sequence goes on along the minus strand of CAMBUH010000119.1, from coordinate 3,540 downwards.
ACTTGGCAGCAGGTGGGGAAGGGGCGCCTTTGGCAGTGTATGGCGATCACCTGATTTTTAGCAAAGAAGGGGAAAATCGCATTATGCTTAATATTGGAGGCATAGCCAATTTTACCTTTTTGCCCGGCAATCGCGATGTTTCATCTATTTTCAGTTCCGATACCGGGCCAGGTAATACCCTCATGGATTCGTATGTGCAGCAATACTTTAATACACCCTATGATAGAGATTCAGCCATTGCCAAATCCGGTTCGCTGAATGAAGGGTTATTATCGGCATTAACCAGCCACAGCTTTTTTCAACAACCGTTTCCTAAAACTACCGGGCCTGAATTATTTAATCTCGAATACCTGCGATTTGCACAAAACGAATCTGGTACAGTAACCTTGAATCATGAAGATGTATTGAGAACCCTTAACCGGTTTACTGCGGTTACCATCGCACAATCGATAAGAAATTGTTGTGATCCCAAACAAACCTACACCCTCTATGCTAGCGGTGGGGGTATGCATAACCCCCTAGTGATGGAACAATTGCAGGAGCTGTTGCCAGCATTTACCTTTTATACAACCAACGATTTATCCATTCACCCCGATGCGAAAGAGGCCGTATTGTTTGCTATCCTCGCAAATGAAACCATTGCAGGAAATCAACTGACCTTTGGGACTGCCCAATCAGGTATCCCCTCCGTTAGTATGGGAAAAATCAGTTTCCCCGATTAATTAGCCAATAACCTTTTACTGCTTAAAGGGTGGATAATGATCGATGGTTTCAAAAACATTCCTTTTATCCTGTTGCAGCAATTGAATAAACTTTCTCAATGAATCTGCCTGTGCCGATTTCTCAAAAATTCGGTCGTGAGATAAAATTACAATTGCCCGGGGTGCATGCGTTTCGTCGTCTTCTAATTTCTGACTAACTTTTTGTGCCATTTCAGTTGCCGACTCTTTGGGTTGTTTTGTTTTTGCATCCTGTCTCCATTCCAGATCCCAGCCTACAATCTGATAGCCCAATGAATCTAGACTACGCACCAAACGATTGGTTGAAAGCTGACCAGTAATCTTTCCCATATTCGCCCAAGTATTGTTACCCGGCATGCGGATAATTTTTACCGGTATTTTCAATTCCCGCTCATTATGAAGAAAATCGTTCAGGGCAGAGTCGTGCTGGGCAGGGGCATAGAATAAACGGTATTTGTCGTTCATGCCATGACTAAAACTATGGTTGGCCAGTAGAAACTGTGGATAGGCTTTTCGGATAGAATCTATTTGTCGAATTTTCTTCTTACCCACTTGATTAAATCCCACCGCAAAAAAACTGGCTTTGATACCGGTTTCTTCAAAAATTATTTTGCAGTTAGTGGTGCCGGGTGGTTGAGGAGAATCGTCCCAGGTTAAATAAATATATCGCTTGGTACTGTCGGCATTAAATTGACTACCTGGAATGGCAATTTGGGTTGAATCTTTAACAGTGGCCACTTTTTTATCATCGGATCCGCAGGAAAATAGGGTGGTGAGGGTTATACTCAGGAGTAGGGATTTAACAAACATAGTAACGTGCATAAAACAATAATTTTATTACGGCAAAAGTAGGCTTTATGCTTAGTTTTCTTTGTTAATGTGTACAAACTAGGAATTCATTTATACACAATTTTCGTTCCGGCTTAATAAAAAAAGCCCCGATTCGTTGGGGCTTTTTTTATAATAAATCAGGATGAATTGGGTACTATTAATACCTATATTGTTCCGTTTTAAAAGGACCATTCTTTGCAATACCTAAATAAGTAGCTTGCGCATCAGAAAGCTCATCTAACACTGCCCCAACTTTCGCGAGGTGTAAGCGAGCAACTTTCTCATCTAGGTGCTTAGGAAGTACATATACTTTGTTCTCGTAATTCGCATGGCTACTCCACAATTCAATTTGTGCAAGGGTTTGGTTGGTGAAAGAGCTACTCATTACAAAGCTAGGGTGTCCCGTTGCACAACCCAAATTAACCAGTCTTCCTTCAGCAAGTAAAATGATATCTTTTCCGTCAATATTGTAAAGGTCAACCTGTGGTTTAATAGTGTCTTTTGTATGACCATAGTTTTGATTCAGCCAAGCTACATCAATTTCAATATCAAAGTGTCCGATATTGCAAACGATGGCTTTATCCTTCATGTTGCGGAAATGCTTTTCAGTAATCAAGTCGCGGCAACCGGAAGCGGTAACCACAATGTCGGCTTCTTTAACTGCCTCTGCCATTGGTTTTACTTCGTATCCATCCATGGCAGCCTGCAGGGCGCAAATGGGATCAATTTCGGTAACGATAACGCGGCAACCTGCCCCTCTTAAAGAAGCAGCAGAGCCCTTGCCCACATCTCCATATCCACCTACCACAGCAATTTTTCCTGCCATCATCACATCCGTAGCGCGGCGAATGGCATCTACCAGTGATTCTTGACAACCATATTTGTTATCGAATTTTGATTTGGTAACGGAATCATTCACATTAATTGCCGGAATAGGCAAAGTACCCTTAGCCATACGCTCGTATAAACGGTGAACGCCGGTAGTAGTTTCTTCCGATAAACCTTTTACTTCTTTAATCAGTTCGGGATATTTATCAAATACCATATTGGTTAAATCTCCGCCATCATCTAAAATCATATTCAAGGGTCTTTCGGCAGCACCAAAAAATAAAGTTTGTTCTATACACCAATCCGCCTCTTCCTGGGTTTGACCTTTCCAGGCAAAAACACCAATGCCTGCAGCAGCAATAGCCGCAGCCGCTTGGTCTTGGGTTGAGAAAATATTGCAGGAGCTCCATTTTACTTCAGCCCCCAAAGCAACTAGGGTTTCAATTAATACAGCCGTTTGGATGGTCATGTGCAGGCATCCGGCAATTCGGGCACCTTTCAGGGGTTGATTAGCACCGTATTCGGCACGAATGGCCATTAATCCGGGCATTTCAGCTTCAGCCAGGCGAATTTCTTTGCGACCCCATTCAGCCAAACTCATATCGGCTACTTTATAGGGCAAACTAAAATCGATGTTGGGTAACAGCGTTGACATAGGTTTTTAATTTAGACTGCAAAGATAGTGTAGAATAAGTAATCTGTGAATTTTAATAAAAATAGAATAGACTTAATTAAAATTGTATTTTTGCAGCATAAAACACTTTTATTAAATGAAAGCTTCCCAGTCAATAGAAGAAAAGTCTGTTTTGCCCATTCACCTAGATGAAAGAGACCTTGCTATCCTTCGCATTCTTCAGCAAAATGCACGCGCAACGGTTAAGGAAATTGCAGACCAGATTAATTTAAGTACAACCCCTGTTCACGAAAGAATCAAACGGCTTGAATCGCAGGGCGTAATAAAACAATATGCCACCCTTTTGCAACCAGCAAAAGTGCAAAAGGGACTGATGGTAATCTGTTATGTTTCTCTAAAACAGCATAACAAAAGTGCGGGAGCAAAATTCATCAAAAGCATACTAGAAATGCCCGAAGTAATTGAATGTTATAATATTTCTGGAGAATTCGATTTTATGCTGAAGGT
>CAMBUH010000118.1 GCA_945870985.1 Chitinophaga pinensis | reverse complement strand
CCGACAGCCATGGCGGTTCTCTAAAAAAGGAACTCGGCGTGCGCGACCTTACCTTTATGGGTATTGCCGCCGTAATTGGGGCAGGTATATTTTCTACCATCGGATCCGCGGCACATAGCGGAGGTCCCGGAATTGTTTACCTATTTTTTATTACCGCCGTTACCTGCGGTTTTAGTGCACTTTGTTATGCCGAATTCGCCAGTCGTGTGCCTGCTGCCGGTAGTGCTTATACCTATGCCTATGTGTCTTTTGGAGAACTAATTGCCTGGATTATCGGTTGGGCACTGATTTTAGAATATGCTATCGGAAACATCGTTGTGGCCATCAGCTGGAGCGGCTATTTTTATAATTTATTGGAAGGATTTCATATTCATTTACCTGCTTGGTTAGCTACCAATCCAACCACTGCCCAAGAAGGCTACACAGCTGCCCAACAAGCCCTTGCTGCCGGCACTCCCTTAGAATCATTGGGTAAACAGGTTCGCCTGGGTTATGAAGCTGTATTGAACGCACCCCAAATTGGTGGATGGAAATGTATCATTAATCTTCCGGCATTCATCATTGTTGCCCTCATCACCTGTCTCGCATATATCGGCATACAAGAAAGTAAAAAGAGTACCAATGCCATGGTGCTTTTTAAAATTGGGGTAATTGTTTTTGTAATCATTGTAGGATTTTTTTATGTAGATACCCGCAACTGGGATCCCTTTCTACCCAATGGAATTACTGGGGTACTTTCCGGAGTGTCCTCTGTATTCTTTGCCTATATTGGATTTGATGCCATCTCTACCACCGCCGAAGAATGTAAAAATCCGCAACGCGATTTGCCAAGGGGCATGGTTTACTCTTTGCTTATCTGTACCGTTTTATATGTGCTAATTGCACTCGTACTAACCGGCATGGTTTCGTACAAACAATTAAAAGTAGATGATCCCCTGGCTTTTGTATTCGATCAGCTGAAACTCTATAAAATCAGCTACCTAGTATCCATAAGTGCAGTGGTTGCAACTACTAGCGTGCTGCTGGTATTCCAACTGGGTCAACCCCGCATTTGGATGAGCATGAGCCGCGATGGACTATTACCTAAAAAATTTGCCACTGTTCACCCCAGATTTCAAACGCCTTCTTTTGCAACTATCATAACCGGATTACTGGTAGGTATTCCGGCATTGTTTGTGTCTAGTGGCACCATGACCGACCTCACCAGCATTGGCACCCTGTTTGCTTTTGTATTGGTTTGCTTTGGCGTGCTGGCATTACCTCGGTTGGCACCTACTGGAACACGCAGTATGTTTAAGTTGCCGTATATCAATGGAAAATGGATTGTGCCGGCATTGGTGGGGGTGATACTATTTTTCCTACGGGAAAGAATTCAACTAGCAATCGTAAATCTGGGGAATGAAAATTATCCCGAGGTTCTATTCCTGATATTTATTGTATTGGCAATTATTGCCGCTATGCTGAGCTTTCAAAAAAACTACTCATTGATTCCTATTTTAGGCGGACTATGCTGCTTGTATTTGATGACTGAAATACCTGCTATCAGCTGGTGTTGGTTTTTTGCCTGGATGGCCATCGGGCTTGCCATTTATTTCTTATACGGTCGGTCCCGCAGTAAGCTGGCATAAACTGCTGAAAGGGATAAGTGGTTGCATGGAATGGTTCCTGTAATTTTGAGGTATGAAGTATCAACCGGGAGATGAAATAATTGTATTGCTCAGCAATGAAGAGGGTAGGGTGGTGGAAATAATCAACGATCAATTGGTGATGATTGATGTGCGCGGAGTAAAGTTTCCGGCCTATATGGACCAGATTGATTTTCCTTACTTCAAACGCTTCACTGAAAAAAAACTGGTAAAGGAAAAAACACCTCCCAAAGTATATATCGATCAGCTTCCCAAAGAAAAGCCCGTCGCCAATCGCATTCAGGTAGCAGAAGGATTTTGGCTGAGTGCGATACCCCGTTTTACACTCGACGATTTTAATGATGAAATTGTTGAGGAACTAAAAATTTATCTGGTTAATAAAACTGCCGACACTTTTGCTTTTCAGTATAAACAGCAGGCACAGGGCGAAGACCAGTTTATATTCAGCAGTGAAATTGGCCCCTTTCAGGATTTTTACTTGCACAACATCGCTTTCGAAAAAGTGAATGATGGACTTAGCTTCTGGGTGGATTGTACCCTTCAGCCCCCGAATAAAAAACGCGCTACCCATTTCGAATCTAACCTGAAATGGAAGGCTAAAGCGATATTCAAAAAGATGGAGGAATTGAAAGAACAAAATGCACCGTCTGCTTCCTATCTGCTTTTTTCCGAGTATCCTGTTCGCGAGGCTGATCCGCCCCCTATGGATATCTCATCGCTTAGCCGAAAAGGATATAAAGTGTATGATGCAACCCGTATTCGGGAGCACCTCCCCCCAGCTCGCTCAGTAGTTGATTTGCATGCCGAAAAGCTAACCGCTCACTGGCAATCCATGCAACCCGATGAAATCTTGCAATTACAGTTGGATGAATTAACCAAATGGCTAGAGCTGGCCGTGGCGCATAATCTGCCAGCTATGGTAATAATCCATGGGGTAGGAAAGGGGGTGTTGCGCAACGAAATTCATGCCCTTTTGAAAACCCGTAAAGAGGTAAAATCCTTTGTACAACAATACGAGCCCGCCTACGGAGATGGGGCTACCCGGGTATTCTTCAACACCTGATCTTACCCATTCATTTGCAAAGTTGTACCTTTGCAATGCTATACTCCCGAGCCATCGTTCCGCCAAAGGCGGGAAGGAAAGTCCGGACAGCTCAGAGCAACCTACCGGTGAATAGCCGGCTTCCGCCGCTGGCGGAACGAGAAAGTGCCACAGAAAATAACTACCCTACTTAGGTGGGGAAAAGGTGAAAAAGTGAGGTAAGAGCTCACTGTATAATCGGGTAACCGGTTATAAGGGTAAACCTTAGGTGCTGTAATGCCATGTATAGGATCGCCTGAAGGCTGCTCGCCTGAGATCCAGGGTAGGCAGCAAGATTTCGGCAGCAATGCCGAAACTAGATAAATGATGGTTTAGAAACAGAATCCGGCTTACGAGGAGCGTAGTTTTACCCCTGCACTACTGTGTTTTTAACAACCGGTGTGCAGGGGTTTTTAGTTGTATATTTGCAGCTATGACACAAGAGCAATGTAAAATTTTGAGGGATCGTGTACTCGTCCTGAGGAGGTTTCTTTGACGTTGAGAACCGCACTTATAAAATAGATACCGACCGCCAGCTTTCTCTCTCACCCGGATTTTGGAACGACAATGTTCGTGCCACCGCAATTATGAAAGAGATTAAGGTAAACGAATACTGGCTGAAACTCTACCGCCAGGTAGATACTGCTGTGGAAGATTTTGCCATACTATTTGATTTCTGGAAAGCAGGTGACGCAACAGAAGAAGAAGTGAAAATTGCTTTTGATGCTGCCGTTCAATTAGTAGAAGAGGCCGAATTTAAAAGTACCCTCAATAAACCCGAAGACGAACTCCCTGCAATTCTGCAAATCAATGCCGGTGCGGGAGGTACGGAAAGTCAAGACTGGGCCGAAATGCTCTTACGCATGTACCGCATGTATGGCGATAAGCAAGGCTGGCAGGTTACTGAACTCGATTATCAAGAAGGGGAGGGCGCCGGAATTAAAACCGCAACCCTGCAATTTGATGGAGATTTTGCCTATGGCTTTTTAAAAGCAGAAAGTGGGGTACATCGGCTGGTTCGTATTTCACCCTTTGATAGCAACGCTCGACGACATACTTCTTTCGCATCCGTTTTTGTATATCCCTTGATTGATGATAGTATCGACATCCAAGTGAACCCCTCCGAACTGGAATGGGCCTTTTTTAGAAGTGGCGGCAGTGGCGGACAAAACGTGAACAAAGTAGAAACGGCCGTACGCCTCAAACATATACCCAGTGGGTTTATTGTAGAATGTCAGCAAGCCCGAACCCAAGGGGAGAATCGCGAGCTGGCACTCAAGATGCTCAAGAGCCGCTTATACGAAGAAGAACTGCGTAAACGGCAAGAAGCCCTGAATGCTACGAATGCCGGAAAGAAAAAAATTGAGTGGGGCAGTCAAATCCGCAGCTATGTGTTCCATCCCTATAAAATGATCAAAGATCATCGCACCGATTATGAAGTGGGAAATGTAGGGCCGATTATGGATGGCGAGATAGATGGTTTCATCAAGGCCTACCTGATGATGGAAAAAGAAACACAATAAGGCAAGGGTTACAGGTACTGGTACCAGCGTTTATTAACATCCCAGTTTTCCATTTCTTTGGCTACATCCGATAAAAATGAAGCACCCATGCTCCCATCAATAATGCGATGGTCGTAGCTGAGCGAAAGGTACATCATGTGTCGAACAGCTATGGTATCGCCTTCAGCAGTTTCAATAACAGCAGCGCGCTTTTTAATGGCCCCAACAGCCAATATCGCAACTTGTGGCTGATTGATAATGGGTGTTCCCATTAAGCTGCCAAAAGTACCCACATTGGTAAATGTAAAAGTGCCACCAGTAGTATCATCGGGTTTTAATTGACTGCTGCGAGCCGCATCAGATAGTTGATTAACCATTTTACTTAGGCCAACAATGTTCAACTGATCGGCTCCTTTTATAACCGGAACAATTAAGTTGCCCGTAGGAAGTGCGGTAGCCATTCCGATATTGATATCTTTCCTAATAATGATTTGCTCCCCATTTACCGAACTATTGATCAATGGATATCGCTTCATTACAGCAACGATACATTCGATAAACATAGGAGTAAACGTAAGTCGGGTTCCCTCTCTCTTTTCAAACTCATCTTTCACCCGTTTTCTCCAATATACCATATTGGTAACATCTGCTTCCGTAAAACTGGTAACGTGCGGACTCGTTTGCACACTGTTCACCATGTGTTTGGCAATCAGTTTGCGCATGCGATCCATTTCAACTAATTCCGTTATACCCGATACGACCACTTTAGAAGGGTCGGACCATTTCCCCGAATCGGAAGGCACAGTATCAAGCGGTTTTGATATATTATCGGGAGAGGCCTTATCGATTGTAACGGTATGAATTTTTGGGGGAGGTACTGGTTGATATACTGGTTCAGGCGGCGTATTTACAATGGGAGGGGCCTTATCGATAGTTATGGTTTGAATTATTGGGGGAGGTACTGGTTGATATACTGGCTCTGGCGGCGTATTTACAATGGGAGGGGCTGCTGGCATTTGCACTGATACCATTTCTGCTCCAGGAAGTAACACGGGTTCGGATGGCAATTTCAATGCAGGGGATTCCAAACCGGGCAATTGAAAAACTCCAACTGTATTTTCCTGCTCTGAAGAGGCCACTGATAAAGGGGCTATAGAAGCTGGGACATAATTGGATGTAGCCTGTACAACTTTCCCCAATTTTTTATCGGCAACATATTGCAGGATATCTTTTTTGGTAACGCGGTATTCATGTCCGGTTCCGGGAATTTGCTCCAACTCGCTCATGGAAATTCCTTCGCGTTGCGCGATGTTTATCACCAACGGAGAGTAAAAACGGTTAGCCCCTATTTTACCAGCAGATTCAATGGGTGCAGGAGAGGGTTCCGGTGCAGGAACAAAAGGTACTTCAGCAACGGGCGGAGCAACAGGTTCGGGAATGGATGCTGCTACCATTTCAATAACAGGCGCGGTAACTTGAACAGGCGCCGTTACTTGGGAAACTGCAACAGGTTCAAGAGTTGAAGGAGTTTTGGGAACAACAACCAAGGTAGGACTGGGAATAGATTTTGGTTCCACGGTTTCAATGCGGGCTACCACTGATCCAATAGCAACTACGTCATTTACCCCAAATAAAATTTCTGCTATTTTGCCTGCTGCTGTGGAAGGAACTTCACTATCTACTTTATCGGTGGCTATATCCAACACCGTTTCATCTAATTGCACAACATCCCCTACCTGCTTATACCATTTCAGGATAGTGGCTTCCATTATGCTCTCACCCAACTTGGGCATGATTAAATCTACAAGGGCCATAGAAAACGTTGAGAAGTACGAGTCAAAGTAAATTTAATCTCTAATCTTGTTATTTTGGAGCGTAAATTTAAAGAATTTCCTATTTCTTTTTCTTTACAAAGCAAGCTATTAGTTAAAAAATTACCTCAAACTGTTACCCAAATGTAAAGGGAATTCAACGAACGATATTCACTTGTTCTCCACAATTGCAGCATGGAGCAATCGGAGGGTATGTGCTGCTGTTAATTCGATGTTTCGTTTACGGGTAAAACGGAACCGTAATTCCTGCGTTTTTACTCCTTTTGGTCCAGCAATGGCCACCCAAACCAGTCCTAAGGGCTTCTCGGGTGAACCTCCATCAGGCCCCATAATGCCGCTAACTGCAAGGGCATAATCTACCTGTAATAAGTTTTTAGCCGCAGTAGCCATTTGCTCAACGGTGGGTGAACTAACGGCACCAAATTGTTGTAAACAATCTTCGGTTACCCCCAGCAGTTGCTTTTTAATTTCATTATCATAACAAATAACAGAACCCTTGAAAAATGCAGAAGCGCCAGCATGTGAGGTTAATAAATGCGCAATGTAACCACCAGTGCAACTTTCTGCCGTGGCAACGGTGGCTTTTTGGGCAACCAATAATTTTCCGATGGCTCTTTCCAGGGGAATATCTTCATCAATAATCAGGTAATCCTTTACCCGCTCTTTTAGGAGGTTGAAAAAAGTTACGATTTCTTCGGTTAATGAAGTTACATCGTTTCCCCAGCCTGATAAGCGAAGTCGCACCATGCCATAATTGGGTAAATAGGCCAATTTGATGTGCGTTGGTAAGCTCAATTCTATATCCTGAATCATTTCCGCTAAAAAAGATTCCCCTAAACCGGCTGTGAGCAAGGTACGGTGTACTACTACTCCCCCCGAAAATTCTTCGGAAAGCATGGGCAATACCTTCTCTTGCATCAGCCACTTCATCTCATGCGGAACACCCGGTAATGATATATACCAAACTCCATTTTTTTCGAATAACATTCCAGGGGCTGTTCCTTGTTCATTCATCAGCACCGTGCAAACATCAGGAACCTCCGCCTGTTTTTGATTGCGCTCTATCATGGGGCGCTTGAGTACTTTTTCAAAAATTTGTCGAATATGTGCTAAGGTAAGCTCATGCAGAATCATCTTGCCTCCAAAATACTCACATAACACCGGCTTGGTGATATCATCCGCAGTGGGTCCTAATCCTCCGGTTATTATTACAATTTTCGATTTTTTCCCCTCTGTTTCCAGCGCTTCTAGGATATCCTCGCGATTATCTCCCACCGCAACTCGGTGTTTCAGCAAAATGCCTATTTGGTTGAGTTCACCGGCTATCCAGGCACTATTCGTATCGATAACCTGCCCAATCAATAATTCATCGCCAATGGTAATGATGGATGCAAAAACTTTTTCTATCATGCAGAACTGCTTAATTTTAGTGCAAGGTAACTGCATTTATGAAAACATTCACCTGGCTG
>CAMBUH010000117.1 GCA_945870985.1 Chitinophaga pinensis | reverse complement strand
ACTGTGCCCAATTTATCAGCCAATTTATTTGAGCGGTTGAAAATGAATAATACTTCAGCACCCGAATTAAACGTAAAAAAATCATTGGTAAAAAGTTATCGAAAAAATGAAGCCGGCAAATGGATTCCGGCAGACAAAATAACTGAGTTGGGTTGGCAGGTTGTAGGATATTTATCTACTGCTTCCGATTTGGCAGTTTGGAATATGGCCCTACACAATCAAAGAGTATTTGCCGATACAAGTAGTTATAGGCAACTGGTTTCTTTAAATGCAGTTTATGAACACCCGATGTTTGGAAGCTGCCAGCAAGGATTGGGTTTATTAAAAGTTCAGCAATCCGGCAGCACCTATTTTGCGCAAAACGGCAACACGGCGGGATTTAATACAATGAATGTTTATTACCCGGCAACGCAAACCAGCATAGTGGTATTGAGCAATGCTTCGGATGAAGAAATAGGTGCCCCCTTACTAGAAATTATAAACAAAAGTAGTTTGGCAGTAAAAATTGCGAAAAAGTAATCAGCCGAGCGATTGTATCTTTTTTAAACTGATTTCATTGGCAGGAAGGTGAAGAAAGCCCGGTTGCTTTTTAAACCAAGTGATTTGCCGGCGGGCATACTGCCAGGTGTTGGTTTTTATTTGCTGAATACTTTCATTGAGTGAACATTTCCCCTCCAAGTGATTGATTAACTCGCGATAACCCACCGTTTGCAGGGCTGGCAGATGCCGAAAATTAAAAACCGATTTTACTTCCTCTAATAATCCCAGCTCCATCATAGTATTTACCCTTTCATTGATTCGCTTCCGAAGTACTTCGGGAGGAACGGAAACTACCAGCGGAGTAATTGAAAACGAACGTTTAGCGGGTGTAGCATTTCTAAAAGCCAGAATAGATTTACCGGTAGCCTGTAATACTTCCAGCGCCCGTTGCAATCTCCGTGGATTTTGTTGTTCGGCCTGCTGCCAGAATGCAGGATCTCGATGCTGTAACTCGCGTTGCAACCAGATAAGTCCTTTTGCCTGATATTCCTGCTCAATTGCTTCTCGCACCGATTGCGGTACTTCGGGCATGGGGTCGATGCCTTCCATAAAAGCTTTTATATATAAGCCGGTTCCTCCACACATAATAACAGTGGAATGATTTGCGAACAATTCGGATACTTTTTGCAATGCCATTTGTTCAAACAAACCTGCATTGGAGGGATCTGTAATTGATTGAGTAGCTATAAAATGATGCGGTATTGTAGCAAGCTCATCTTCGGTTGGCCGAGCAACCCCAATAGATAATTCCCGAAAACATTGGCGGGAATCTGCTGAAATAACTTCGGTAGCAAGCTCACTAGCCAGTTGAACAGCAAGGGCCGTTTTTCCGGTGGCGGTTGCGCCTGCAATAATAATAACGTTAGGGGTGTGCTGCATAAGTGGGCGAATCAGGTGAAAATTAGAACCCGGAAACTAAAAATCTTCGCCCGAATCAAAAGCATCTGATGCTGAAGTATCGTTGGAACTATCGGCGTCATCCGATTCGCCGTCCTCCTCTCCTTCCCTACCAAAACCTTCCGCCGCTTCGGTAAGATCGTATTTTTCTTCTATGTCGGCAAACTTATTGCCCAGCAGGCTTTTGGTACCATATTGTTGGGGACCAATTCCTTCAGTTCGGGAAATAGAAGGATAAGTTATTTTAGGATTTTCTTCTTTACTTACATGAATCAATTCTATCAAAAAAACCCAGTGCTTTTGAAAATCATATTCGTAAATAAATTTCTGATTGGTATCTTTTATTTCCGAACCAATGGTTACTTCATTCATCAAAAGGGGGTCTACTTTATACGGCTTATCGTACACTGCTAAGCTGATTTCACGGCCCCGGGCCCATTGGTCGTTACTACGATAAAAAGTGGCAGCATGTTGCTGGTCGAACTCAAATGATTTTAGGATAATCAGGTGTAAATCATGAAAATATTGCTTATGAAGAATTACTACGTCGCGGTAGATGGTTTCATCTTCCTCCAGATATACCCTAAATTTTAGTACGGCCATGCGGGATTGTTTTGCGAAATAATCAGCCGATAATAAAATAACGGCTGTTTGAAACAAAAATACTCAATTTCTGCTGGTGAGCCCTAGTTCTTTCCCTTTTTCCTGCATGAATAAAAAAGCGGCCTCATATTCATTGGGGATAATCCCGTCGAGTATTGCTTCCCGAATGGCATCTTTAATAATACCTACCTGTTTACCGGGTGATATAGAAAAGTATTGCATAATCAATTCGCCAGTAACAGGGGGCTGCCAGTTGCGCAACTGATCGGTTGCTTCTACTTCGTGCATTCGATGCCGAACCCACTCAAAATTCTGTAAATAGCGTTTTACTTTCACTTTATTTTTACTGGTGATATCGGCTTCGCACAAGGTCATCAAACTATCTATATCTTCTCCTGCATCAAACAATAATCGGCGCACAGCACTATCGGTAATATTTTCTTTGGTTAAGCTGATAGGCCGCAGGTGAAGCAATACCAATTTTTGTACCCACTTCATTTTGTCGTGCTGTGGCAATTTGAGTTTATTGAATATTTTGGGCACCATTCGGGCACCCACCACTTCATGCCCATGAAAGGTAAATCCGTGGCCAGGCTCGAATTGCTTGGTAGCTGGCTTACCGATATCGTGCAACAATGCAGCCCATCGCAGCCAAAGATCATCAGATACTGCTGCCACATTATCTAGTACCTGCAGCGTATGATAGAAATTATCCTTATGCCCCATTCCATCAATATTTTCCGCCCCCTGCAGGTCGGCCACCTGGGGAAATATGCGATTGAGTAATCCGCTGGTTAGTAATAAATGCCAGCCCATGGAGGGCTTTGGGCACATCATGATTTTATTCAACTCATCGGTTATCCGTTCCTGAGAAACTATGCTTATTCGATGGGCATGGGTAGCTATCGCCATAAATGTTTCGGGAACGATAGTAAACTGCAACTGTGCCGCAAAACGAATTGCCCGCAACATTCGCAGCGGATCATCACTAAAGGTTTGTTCGGGCTGCAAAGGTGTTTTGAGCAAGCCATTATTTAAATCTTCTATGCCATTAAAGGGATCTATAAGTTGTCCATAATCTGCTTTATTCAACGAGATGGCCAATGCATTAATGGTAAAATCGCGCCGGTTCTGATCATCTTCTATGGTGCCGGCTTCAACGGCTGGTTTGCGGCTATCGCTGCGGTAACTTTCTTTACGGGCACCCACAAACTCCAATTCAAATGTGGGAAGCTTAATTTGTGCCGTTCCAAAATTCTTAAAAATGGATACAGGAGGTGCATGTTGAAAACAGGCAGCTACCCTGCGGGCTAATAAGATACCATCTCCCAAACAAACAATATCCGCATCACTTACAGGTCTACCCAATAACTTATCCCGCACAAAACCACCGATTAGGTAACAGGGGTATCCCAGTTCCTCGGCCTGTTGGGCAATGATGGATAAAATATTGGCTTCCGCCTCAGTACATTGAATGTGCATGGGCCGCAAAGGTACAAATGTTTCAGTTTGTGAAATTGGGCAAGGTATCGAGCAATTGTTGGGTAGTTATGGTACTTGCACAGCGGAAATGTTTTTCTGGGCAGGCCATTTTGCCATGTAAGCCACAGGGACGGCAGCTTAGTTGCTGGGTAGTTTGCACCAAATGCCGGTTATCGGAGAGTGGACCAAACCCAAAAGCTGGCAGGGTTGAACAATAGATTGCGGTAACGGGCGCATTCATGGCCGAAGCAAAATGCATGGGGGCTGAATCATTTACATAATTCATCACGGCTCCAGCTTGCAGGGCAGCAGATTCTAGCAAGCCTAGTAAGCCGCATAGATTAGTGGTATTTGCCTTTGCCGCCGACCGCACAATCTGATCGCACCATTTTCGGTCGCTCGGAGCACCCAACAAATAAATGGTATACGCCGGGGGAATAGATTCTATTAACGAAACCCACTGATCTGCCGGTAACTGCTTGGTAAACCATACAGATGCAGGGGCCAGGCAGATATAGGGTTTTGACTGATACCTAGAGATTTTCTGGTATTGGGCGGGTGTGGGATATAATTTCGGTTTTGCAGGAGAGGCATCTGTAAAACCGGCTATTAATAATTGATTCCGTTCTGTTTCGTGCAGCGGCTGATTGCCCGATGAAATCTGGTGTTTAATAACCGTAGTAAAGAAACGGGAGAAAGGATTTTTATCAAACCCGATGGTTTCTTTGGCAGCAGAAAATATCGTTACTATACCGGTGGCAGCAAATCTTTGCACATTGATTACTTTCTGATAGCGTTCTTTGCGAATGGCTTTTATTAACCGAAATAATTCGAGGTACTTTTGTTTTTGCTTATTCCATACCCATACTTTTTTTACAAAGGGATGGTCTTGCAAGAGCGATTCATTTCCCTTCCGTACCAGCCAGTGAATGTCTATGGTAGGATCCCAGGCATGTATTTTTTCCTGCAAGGCGGTTGCCAACACTGCATCGCCAATAAAAGCCGTTTGTATGAGCAGGATTTTTGCCATGCTGCAAAAGTATAGCACTACAGCAGGTTTCCGCAAAAAGAGGTGTAAAAAAACGATGAATTCGCTAATTCAGGCACGAAGGATGGTAATGGACCCGTCTTTTTCCCATTTTACAACCGAAGAGGGTCGAAATGTGTCTGTTTCTTCCCTACGAAATTGCACTGCATAATCTACACCCGAAACAATCCACTCGTCTATATCTCTAAAACATCCGGGAGCAGGATAGCCACTAATATTGGCGGAAGTGCTCACCAGAGGTTTGCGAAAACGCTTTAGTAGATGTCGGCAAAAAAGATCATTGCAAATGCGTATGCCCACCGATCCATCTGGTGCCATTAAATTATCGGCAAGCCCTACCGCATTATCATAAATAACGGTAGTGGGCCTATGAACCCCTTTAATATAGTCGAAAACCTGTAAGTTAGGCTGGGCAACATATTGCAAAATATCTCTTTCATCTGCCACCAACACAATCATGGCTTTATGGTCGGCCCGATATTTCAGTTGGTAAATACGATCCACCGCTTCCGAACAGGTGGCATCGCATCCTATTCCCCATACCGTATCGGTTGGATATAAAATTATCCCTCCGGCAGCCAGCACTTGTAAGCATTGATCAACTTCGTATTGAAAAGGAAAATTCATATTGCGAATGTTAAATTACGGAAAGCGTGTAAATAAGGCAGCATAAAATTTTGAAATTGTATGTTTGCAAAAAAATCAACAGCATGGAATGGAAAACATTAATTGAGGCTGCCTGGGCCGACCGTGGACTATTAAAAGAGGAAACCTACCAAGTGGGGGTAAGGGCTGTAATGGAAGAAATAGACAAAGGCAGACTGCGAGTGGCGAGTTCCACTGAAAACGGATGGGTAGTAAATGAGTGGGTGAAGCAAGCGATTTTGTTGTATTTCGGCATCCAAAATATGCAAACCTGGGAATTACCGCCATTTGAGTTTTATGATAAAATGTTGTTGAAGAAAAATTATCAAGAATTGGGAGTAAGGGCCGTTCCGCCTGCTACGGCAAGGTATGGCAGCTATATAGCAAGAAATGTGGTGCTGATGCCCAGCTATGTAAATATTGGTGCCTATGTAGATGAGGGTACGATGGTGGATACCTGGGCAACCGTGGGCAGTTGTGCGCAGATTGGCAAAAATGTGCACCTGAGTGGCGGGGTAGGTATTGGGGGCGTTTTAGAGCCGCTACAGGCGAGTCCGGTAATCATTGAAGATGGCTGCTTTATCGGAAGCCGTTGCATAGTGGTAGAAGGGGTAAAAGTAGAAGCCGAAGCGGTATTGGGTGCAAATGTGGTATTAACCCAGTCTACTAAAATAATAGATGTTTCTGGCGCTGAACCGGTAGTATACCGAGGTCGTGTTCCTGCGCGCAGTGTAGTAATTCCTGGCAGTTATACCAAAAGTTTTCCTGCAGGGGAGTATGCTGTTAGTTGTGCCCTAATTATTGGACAAAGAAAAGCCAGCACCGATTTAAAAACCAGTCTGAACGACGCACTCCGCGATTTTAATGTGAGTGTGTAGAACAGTATAATAGCAGCACCCATGGGTAAAATATTGCCATCCGGAATTAGCCGGATTGGTTTCTGGCTGGCTTTATCGGGTGCGTTGCTTTTTTCTACTAAAGCAATTTGGGTTAAACTAGCTTATCAAGATACCGGTATTGATGCTGTATCGCTGTTGCTATTGCGTATGCTTTTTTCGCTTCCATTTTACCTGGGGCTTTTTGTATGGGCGGGGTATAAAGACAAATATTTTTTTAAAGATTACCGACTTTGGATGGGTATGGTATGCATGGGCCTAGCAGGATATTATGCAAGCAGTTTGTTTGATTTTATCGGGCTGCAGTATGTATCGGCCGGACTAGAAAGGTTAATTTTATTTGTTTATCCGACCCTTGCGGTTTTGATAAATACCTGGTTTTTTAAAACACCCTTCAACAAAAAGCAACGTTGGGCTTTGGTGATCACATATTTAGGCATTGTAATAGCCTTCTATAGTGAAATAAAAATACTGCAAGTACAGGATGGTTTTTATTTTGGTTGTGGGATGATTTTGCTTTGTGCCATTACTTATGCATTTTATCTGGTGGGCACTGGCAGACTGGTAATACAAGCGGGAGTAATTCGATATACTAGTACCGTTATGTTAGCTGCAACGGCTGGAATTGTACTACATTATCTGGTAGTAAAGGGATGGAAACCGATACCCATGAAATCGGGGTTGGTGGGGTATGCAATTGCGCTGGCATTGATGGCTACCGTAATTCCCTCGTTGCTGATGAGTAGTGGTATGAAAAGGATTGGCAGTAACCAGGTTTCCATTATAACCAGTATTGGTCCGGTATCTACTATTTTACAGGCCCACTGGTTTTTAGGGGAGCCTATTACCGGCTGGCAAATAATGGGAACAGTTTTGGTAATTGCGGGGGTATTGCTGATTAGTGACCACAGAATACATTCGGAAGCACCCCTACCAGCTTCATGAAAAATCAGGCGCGCTTGGCAATTAATTCATCGATGATGGTTGGGATTTGCAAAAAGTCTCTCGATTTATCTAGGTAATAATCCGCACCGGATTGCAGGCATGCTTCTTTAAAATGGTTGCCTGTTTCGTTGGTTAGCATTACAACTACTGGCTGAGGTCCTTTGTTGTTTCGAATGCGTTTTAAAATCTCAATGCCATTGGTACCGGGCATATTCACATCTAATACTACCAGTTCGGGATCGGAGGATTGTAAAAAAGTAAAAGCTTCCTGCGCACTGCTGGCAGTATCTACTTGGCGAACCTTCGGAACAATGGAGAGAAACATTCTCATTTTTTGCAAAATGATGGTAACATCGTCTATAAGTAAAATATGTAAAGAATGGCTTTTCATAGGAATTGGATTAGTAGGATGGAAGAAAATTCAACCATCCCGGTAATTGGATAGATACCTTACAATAAGGTTGTTACTTACCGCTAGGATAAGAAGGGCAATGTATTGGATTTAAAACGGGCCTTGCTATGTTGGTCGGATATTGTAT
>CAMBUH010000116.1 GCA_945870985.1 Chitinophaga pinensis | reverse complement strand
CACCAACTGCCTGGCGCTTCATTGGGCGGCATTTATCTGAGTGGCATCCAAGCCATATTGCTATGTGCAGCTATACTATTACTATATGCAGGATGGTATTTTCGAAAAAAGATATACTGGTATGGTGCTGCAATAGCATTGGTAAGTATTACCGCCTTGTATAGCTTTCGCTCGATACAACAAAGTAATCAACAGTATTGGGTAATCTATCAATTAAAGGGTAAAACAGCTATTCACCTGATTGGTGGGAAACAACAATTCCTACTTTCGGATACTGCTCAAACGATTGAACCTATTTTACGTAGTTTCGAATCAACTGCTGAATGGTATTGGGGAGCCCAACAATATGGTATGCCCCCCACTATGCGCTATCAATATCCGATAATCAGCTGTAAGCAGGGAATATTAGCCATTTTGCGGGGGAAAGATACGGCTGCTATAAGCCGTTTACCCAAGCATACCGATTGCATACTTATAACAGATAATAGTCCTTTAAAATTAGCAGCCATCCTTGCCAAAACTCGTTGTTCACATTTTATATTCGATGGAAGCAATGCTATGTGGAAAATCAGGGAATGGAAAAAAGAAGCCGAGCGCCTACATTTGCGTCATTATTCTACCCCAGAACAGGGTGCCCTTGTTATCCGTTTTTAACCCAGTTTCAAAAACACCTTTATACCCATTTTTATGGAAAAGAAAATTCAATCCGCCCTGATTTCTGTTTTTTACAAAGATGGACTCGAACCATTAGCAGAAAAATTGCATCAACAAGGTGTAACCATTTATTCAACCGGCGGCACAGAACAATTTTTAGAAAAACTAGGCATACCCTGTGTATCCGTTGAAAGCGTTACCGGATACCCTTCTATTTTAGGTGGCCGGGTTAAAACGCTGCATCCCTCTGTTTTTGGAGGTATTTTGGGCAGAAGATATGAGGCTTCAGATATAGAAGAAATGAAAAATTACCAGATACCTGAATTAGACCTGGTAATTGTAGATTTATATCCCTTTGAAGAAACGGTGAAAAACACAACAGAAGAAAAAGCCATCATTGAAAAAATTGATATTGGGGGCCCCTCTATGATTCGTGCTGCAGCGAAAAATTTTCGAGATGTAACTGTACTGGCTTCCAAAGATGATTATGCTGTTTTGCTTGATATTTTAGTTAAACAGCAAGGTACAACTACACTTGAACAAAGAAAATCATTCGCTGCCAAGGCATTTGCTGTTGTAAAGCAGTACGACATTGCCATTAGCAACTATTTTAATCCACCCCTGCAACAAATCCTCCGCTATGGAGAAAACCCCCACCAGCAGGCGCTTTTTGAAGGAAACCTTTCGGAAGTATTTACCCAATTAAACGGAAAAGAACTTTCGTACAATAATCTAGTAGATGTGGATGCAGCCATTCAATTGATTAGTGAATTTGATGCCGGCAAAACTGCTTTCTCGTCTCACTCGATTTTTGCTATAATCAAACATAACAATGTTTGTGGGGTAGCTGCCGCAAACACAGTGCATACTGCCTGGGAAAAAGCGCTGGCCGGCGACCCTGAAAGTGCGTTTGGCGGCGTGCTGGTAACCAACAGCTTGGTAGACCTAGCTACTGCAGAAGCCATACAGGAAATATTTTTTGAAGTGCTAATTGCCCCAGCATTTGACGAAGCAGCATTGCCGGTTTTAACCGCCAAAAAAAATCGGATACTTTTGCAGCTTCAGCCAAATCAGGCTTCTAATCCACTTCAATATCGCTCTTTACTAAATGGCAAACTATCACAAACCTCCGATCAATTATTGATAACCCATTGGAATGAAGTGGGTGGCAGAGATACAACCCCGGAAGAAAAATCAGACCTAGAATTTGCCTATATTATTTGTAAACATTTAAAAAGCAACGCCATTGCCTTGGTGAAAGATTTACAATTGGTTGGAAAAGGATGCGGACAAACCAGCCGGATTGATGCTTTGCGCCATGCGATTGAAAAAGCAAACCAATTTCAATTTTCACTGGAGGGAGCCGTATTGGCTTCTGATGCATTTTTCCCTTTCAATGATTGTGTGCAAATAGCACATCAGGCCGGCATGGTAGCGTTTATTCAACCCGGAGGGTCGGTGCGAGATGGAGACAGCATTGAATATTGCAAAACTAACCAGCTCGCCATGGTACTCACCGGGATGCGCCATTTCAGACATTAATCTTACAGAAGAAAGTACGTTAACTGAACGAATTGACTCAACAGCAAAAAGCATATTTCGCACTTAGCCTCACCAGTGTATTATGGGGCAGTACCTGGGTTGCCAGTAAAGTAGCCGTGCAGCATGCACCTGGATTGCAGGTAGCTGGTATTCGACAACTTACAGCGGGCTGTATTTTAGTAGGCTGGTTTTTATTGAAGGGAGAAAAAATTCCTCGATTGTCGCAATTTAAATGGCTGCTGTTAATGGCCCTACTAATGTTTGTTTGCTCGAATGGACTGGCCACCATTAGTTTAAAATATATTTCGAGCGGACTCAGTTCATTAATTGCTGCCATGTACCCCTTGTGTGTGGTGATTATGGAAATGATTTTTTTCAAGAACCAGAAAATTACTGCCTTTACTTTTGCTGGGTTATTATTAGGAATTGGAGGTATTGCGCTGGTATTATACAGTCATGCATTTCATGTGCAGCCACCCGGCTATGGAATAGGCATAGTTACTTCTGTAATTTCGATGCTGGGATGGAGTGTAGCTACTTTACTGATTGCACGTAATAAAATGGATATGAACCCGTATAATGCAACGGGTTGGCAAATGCTGATAGGATCCTTTGTTTTATTAACCTTATCGGTAACTACGCATAACTATATTCCGCTGCAGCAAATACCCTATACAACCTGGATGGCAATTGCGTATCTGGTAACTGCCGGCTCTGTAATTGCGTTTGCAGCATTTATTTATTCGATGAAAAATTTGGAGCCTGCTATTGCCTCTTTATATGCCTATATGAACCCCATAGTGGCCATATTAATTGGCGCCTGGGTTGTGGGGGAACATCTCACCTTACCCATTATCATGGGATCATTGATCACACTCGCAGGGGTATATATTGTAAACCGAAGCCTACATAGGGAAAAGGAACAAGCCCTTACTACTGATGCAGAAGCCATGTAAGTTATCCCGTACCGGAAACCACTTCATCATGTAGTTTTTTCCAGGAAGATGTTGCTAAACAATGCGGATGAAATACCAGCGATAGCTGCAACACAACTCCCCGAGTATTTCCTTGAAGCTGCTTCAAATAGGCCATCGCTTCATCCGGCGCCCAATGCTGGTGATAGATAGCCGCCGTATCCATATAACAAAAGGGATGGATCAGTAGCGAGGTAACTTTATTATTTTGTAGATCGAACCAGGGAAACGGATCGGCATACGATGCCCGAAAGCCATTCACAGCACCATATCCCATACTGTGTTCTTGCTCAATACCCAAATCGATTAGCCACCGGTAAGATTCGGGCAGGCGAAATCGGAGAAAGTGAAATCGAACATCGGTAATACTTGGCAATAAAACCTGCTGGAGTAAGCCCCGTTCTTTTTTCATTTCAGAAAAGGTAACGGAACTCTGCAAAGATGGATGCCAACCAACTTTTCCCTGCCGGCTGCATTCCTGAATAATACTTTGCACAGCAGCTAGATGAATAGACAGTTGCCGGTCGTTCCCTTGTTGTTTTTCGTTGGCTGAAAAAAAATAAGTGCCTTGCTTGCCAGCTTCTTTCAATAATTTCCATAAAGATGGCCATTGGAAATAAGGATCTGGCACGCTTCCCTCGATTACTTGAATTTGATGAGACAAATCAGAAAATCGACCGTGAAGCAGATGGCCAAACAATAAACGCAGGTTATGGAAAAAGGATTGATGTTTGTATAGAAACAAAATGTCTGCATCATACGTGGGTAAGAATATAGGCTCATCAGTAATAGAAGGTGAAAACGATACACCTAATTTCTGCTTCAACTGCCGAACCCAATGCTGTACTAGGGGAATGGATAAAAATCCCTCTCGATAAGCCAAACTGTGTGTATGCGGAAAGCGATCATATTTATCAGGTGTAAAGGGCAGATATTCCTCGTAACGGGAAACTAAATAAAAAGCTGCAGAGAATATATCAAATGGAATATCACCAGTACCCAAAAAAAATATGGGATACCCTTCCCATTGAGTACATACAATAGTAATAGGGTGAATATCCGACTCGAAAACCAAACCCTGTGGTTGCACATGCAACACTTTATCAAATTTCTTTTCAGTTAGATATTGAATCCGGGCTCCACCAAATTGAGTAAACAGATGCTCGCTTTCCGTAACAGCCGCTTGTTTGCCAAATAACACGGAAACAATATAATCGAGTCGAGGCCCTCCCTGTTGTGTAAAAATCAACAAGCTGGTTTCAGGGGTGGGCAGCATA
This sequence comes from Chitinophaga pinensis, assembly GCA_945870985.1. GTDB lineage: Bacteria > Bacteroidota > Bacteroidia > Chitinophagales > Chitinophagaceae > Sediminibacterium > Sediminibacterium pinensis_C. The sequence continues at coordinate 3,157 of CAMBUH010000116.1, read as the reverse complement.
TAAGGAGAATAAGGTATTAGGCAGATTGATTGCGCTCCTTCCACCACTCATTAAAAGTTTTGGGGGCAAAATCAAGTTCACTTCGGTGGGTAGTCCATCCTTTAAAAACACTATTCACCACCCAGTTCTTCATTCGGGCGTTTCCCATATTCATCATAGACCGATTTAAACTGGCCATCTTCCACATTTTCCAGGCAATCCGCTCAGTTAAACTGCTCATTCCTTGGGTAACCGCTTCGTGTCGGTTATCGAGAAGTAATTCGTGAAGATTGATTTTAACCGGACAAACCTCCGTACAATTACCGCATAAGGAAGAGGCATAACTTAAGTGTTTGTATTCTTCCATTCCCTGCAAATGCGGTGTAATCACTTTTCCTATCGGTCCGCTATAGGTGGTTTCATAGGAATGACCGCCAATATTTTTATAAACCGGACAAGCATTTAAGCAGGCACCGCAACGAATACAATACAAAGCCTCGCGAAAATCAGGGTTTTGTAGGAGGTTGGTGCGACCGTTATCTAATAAGATTACAAACATTTCTTCCGGACCATCTGTTTCGGTTGCTTGGCGTGGACCGGTTACAATGGTATTATAAACAGTAACCTGCTGACCCGTTCCGAATGTAGCAAGCAGCGGCCAGAAGAGCGACAAATCATTTACGGTGGGGATTACTTTTTCAATGCCCACCACAACAATATGGGTAGCAGGCCATGCGCAGCTGAGTCGGGCATTCCCTTCATTTTCGGTAATGGCAATACCACCCACATCGGCTACTATAAAATTACCGCCGGTAACCCCAACCTGTGCTTCTGTATATTTTTCACGTAAAATTTTGCGGGCAACGCTTGTTAATTCTTCTGGTGTAAGATGAGCGGGAGTACCTAATTTTTCGGCAAATAATTTAGCTACATCCTCCTTGCTCTTATGCATGGCAGGAGTAACAATGTGATAGGGAGCTTCCCCGTCTAACTGCTGAATATATTCCCCTAAATCTGTTTCAACACTTTCGATACCGCGGGCAGATAAAAAATCATTCAGGTGAATTTCTTCCGTAACCATACTCTTGCTCTTCACCAGGGTAGTACAATTTTTCTGGGTACAGATTTCACCAATTGCCTCCAGGGCTTCGTTGGCATCATTTGCCCAAATTACTTTTGCACCGCGTGCCGTAATTTTTTGTTCGAACTCGAGCAGGTATTGATCTAAATGCTCTACGGCTTCCCATTTTCTGTTTTTTGCCAATTGGCGACTTTCTTCCAAATGCGCGAATTGTTTTTTCCCCTGAGGAACAACTGCATTGTATTTGCCAATATTAAAATTGATTTTTCGGCGGTGCTCCAAATCAGCCGCCTTAATGGTACTTTTTGCAAGAAAGGAAGAAGCCGTATTGTTCATTTTCAATTATGATTTAGCGAGCCGTTCTGCAGACTGCTCCAATGCAAGATAAAATTCTGCTCCATATTTTCTAATCAGGGCATCCTTTAAAAAGATATATACGGGCATGGATAATTTGGTTCCCAGTGCACAGGCAGCCTGGCACAAGTCTTCTCTGGGCTCGTAGTTTACATATTCCATATCCGGATCGCGCTTATTCTTTTTTATTCGAATAGGGAAAAGGTGGCAAGAAATGGGCTTCTTCCAAGTGATTTTGCCGGCCAGGTAAGCCTGTTCAATAGCACATAGTATAACCCCATTTTTATCTTTTTTGCCATACGCACACAAGGCGTCCTGAATGGTGGGTGTTACCCATCCGAATTCTCGATCATACATGTATTTGCCTCTCTTTTCAACCTCCGCAATGCCGGCTTCCGTCATATACGGTTTTACCAACTCATAGCAGGCGTTCAACTCATCCAGCTCTGCTTTTTCAAGTGGGGCTCCTGCATCGCCATCTTCACAACAGCCCCCTTTGCAACTGGTGAGGTCGCAAACAAAGGCTTCCTGAACAACTTCATCGCTAATTAAAACGTGGTCAATGGCTATCATACGGCTGGGTTCTATTCAAAGGTAGTATATATATGAACGTTTTCAACGATTACGCCATTGTAGGGTATTAACCATATGTTTCAGGTCGGTTAATAAAAACTCATTTACAATACCCAATGAATCTGCATTGGGGGTGGCATCAAAATACAGGGCTCCGCGCAAAAAATGGCGAACCGAATCGGTAACAAAAAACTGATGGGCGGTAGCCACATTTCCACCCACGGTAAAATATACGCCGGATACTTTTTGAGGGGTAACAAAAGCGGTGTCTTCTATAGAATATGCCATCGTATTGTGCTTACCGGTTAAGCGATAAGCATCTTTTATCAGGGTGTCTAATGTATTGGGGCCGATAGGTTTATAGCTGATGTATATTTTCCCATTGAAACCGGGGAAATCGACATTAATCCACCAAGGATTTTCGGTGGGTTCCCCAAAAAAGGTAGAGTCTCTTACCACCTTGGCATATACAGGATATTCGAAGGTATAGGGATAACCGGGTTGCTGAAAAGTTTGATAGGCCCGTTGGGGGAAGGGGATACTAAAATATCCTTTGGGCTTAGCAGTATAGGTACTATTACAGGCCCATCCGCATATCAGTAAAATAAAAGCAAAACCATATACCGCATAGGATTTGAATGAACGCATAACTTAGTCGGAATTGGTTTGTCGCTTGATAGTAACTTTTACCCGGTGAATGCGGTTTTTAATTACTTCTAGCACCGTAAATTCAAAATCGCCTGATTGCAGTACCTGCCCTGGCTTAGGAATTTCGCCAGCAATTTCCAACACTAAGCCCCCCAAAGAATCACTTTCTCCCCGAACCAATTCAAAAGTGTCTTTTTTAAGTTCCATGATTTTACAAACATCATTAATCATGGTCTTGCCTTCGAACAGATAATTGTTTTCATCAATTTTTTTATGACTGGCTTCCTCATCGTCAAATTCATCTTTGATATCACCAATAATTTCCTCCAGAATATCTTCTAGGGTAACAATCCCGCTGGTTCCTCCGAATTCATCTACCACAACCGCAAAGTGTATATGTTTTTGTTGGAACTCTTTTAACAGATCTTCAATAAATTTTTGTTCATGCACAAAAAAGGGAGGTCGCATGAGCGAATGCCATTCAAAATTTGCTGGTTCATTTAGGTGAGCCAGTAAATCTTT
>CAMBUH010000115.1 GCA_945870985.1 Chitinophaga pinensis | reverse complement strand
AACGAGCGAATTTCATCACTCACCCCTGCATGTTCGTTACCAAAAACCAAAGCTATCGAATCGGTAAGAGTGAGGTCATAAAGTTGTGTGGCATTTTCCGTTAAATGGGTAGTATAAATTTTATTATATTTTTTGCGCAACGCAGTAATGCAAGCGGCTGTATCACTAAACGTATGAATGGTTAGCCATTTGGCTGCACTGCTGCTGCTTTTTGCTCCAAATTTTTTATGCTCCGGAATGTTGGTATTGAGAATATAAATATCCTGAATGCCCACTGCATCACAGGATCTCATTACCGCTGAAATATTATGCGGATCATGCACATTCTCCATCACCACAGTAATATTGAATTGACGTTTATTCAGCACCTGTTGTAATTTTTCTCTCCTTACTTCATTCATATCCTACATTTTTTCAATCAAGAATCGGGGAAATATTAAACACGCCTAATCCGGGTTGATTACTAACCTGTATGTTACCGGCAGAAAAGGATAACCCTTTAGCAATGTCTTTACTTAACAGCAGCGGACCATCAGCATCCACATAATCTAACTGAGGCAGAAAATGCGCAATGGCAGCCGTTCCAATCGTACTTTCATTCATACTACCCATCATTATTCGTAAATTTTGCTCTCTTGCTTCAGTAATCATTCGCAGTGCTGGGGTGATTCCGCTGCATTTAGTAAGCTTAATGTTGATACCAGTAAAATAACCGGCACATTTGGCAACATCTGATTCCGACATACAACTTTCATCAGCTATTAGCGGAATGGAAGAAATGTCTTTAAGCGCAAGCATACCTTCCCAATTATCCTTTGCCAGGGGTTGCTCAATCAATTCTACCCCCATGGCAGCCATTTGCGGAATGATGTGCATGGCTTCCTCGGTTGTCCATCCTGCATTGGCATCTACCCGAAAAGTGGCGGTTGACTTTTGGGTTAGCTGTTGCATAATTGGCAAATCATTGGGTGTGCCCAATTTAATTTTATAAATAGGCCAAGGTTTTGCCTGCATTTTTTGCAGCATCTTTTCGGGTGTATCAATACCAATGGTATAATCCGTTAAGGGAGTATTTTTCCATTCCGTATTCCACAAAGTAAATAGCGGTTTTCTACTTAGTTTGCCATACAAATCCCAGGCAGCTATGTCGAGTGCAGCTACTAAAAAGGGATGTAGGGGTAACAAATGATGCAAAAAATGCCAAAATCGATCAGGGGTAGTAAAGGCAAATTTTTCTATCATGGCTTTTTTTGCTTCCAAAACGGATAACATATTTTCAACAGTTACCCCATAATATACAATGGCTGGAGCTTCTCCCCAACCGGTTATATTGCCCAAGGAAAGTGAAACGATTAACGAGGGCTGATGGGTTTTAGTTCTTCCACCGGATATAGAAAACGGATATTCAAATGGAAGTTCAATAGAAAAATATTTCAGTTGCAAATCGAGTGAATTAATGTGCGAAAAATTAAAAAACTATAACGATTACCTACCACTGGATTTAATACAATAGTTCAATTCATCATTTAATCCGTTGGAATTTATTAAATCCTCCAATGAAATATGCATGCGATAATTCCAGTAATTATTCGGGTCGGCAGGTACATTGATTCTTTCTTCCGATGGGTGGGTTCTTCGCAACAGGGGATCAATACCCAATACATCCTGTAATTGAAATACACACCACATAGCTGGAGAGTATAGGTGTTGCAACACAATCGCTTTATTAATCCAGGCTTCACAATAGTAAGGAGCTGTTCCCGATTGGCCCAGTTCCTGATGATAAAACGCTTCTGTAGTTTCCCGGTTTTCTTCCCACCATCCACGAATGGTACTCATGTCGTGCGTAGAAGGCGTAACTACACTTAGATAAGGTGCATCATTGGGATGGAAAAATTTCTTATCCGGATTTTTGGGCATGCGCTGAATTTCTAAACTCAGTAACCCTAATTGTTGCATTACTGCCGGAACACACCCGGGTACCATGCCCAAATCTTCCCCACAAATCAACATATTGGTTTCCCGTTTAAGAGCGGGTAATTTTTGCAGGGCTTCCTTCATCCAAAAATCATCTTGTCGCTGAAAAAAGTAATTCCGGTACAAATCTAGTAATGGTTGTTTGTAATTATCCGGAAGAAATCGAAAAGAAGCGGTTTGTTCTACTCCATATCTAAAATGATATCCATTTTCATTGGGCGTAGTAAAGAAAATCAAATTGCTGATCAAGTGAAAAAGGCCCTGTTTAATTTTTTGGTGATGACCATCATTCTCTTGTTCCGTAAAATAGTTTTCTACCAGTTGTTGCGTGGCGAATGAAGGTTTTAGTTGATAGTTGCCCTGTTCGGTGGGAATCAGAAATAAAGACTTTACCAACTCATTATCGTACCCAAATATCTGCCATAAAACCTGTTCGTTGATAAAGGGTTCAGTTAATCTAGCTTCAATTAGGTGAATGCCCCTTTCATTTAATTCCTCAGGCATAATTGGAATAGCTGGTACAAATCGCCCCATGATACCTTCAATAGCATGGTCGGGAATACTCCAAATTCTAAAAAATCCAAGAATATGATCGATTCTAAAAGCGTCAAAATAATCACTCATCTGAGTAAACCGTTGCTTCCACCAGGCAAATCCAGTTTCTTTCATTTTTTGCCAGTTATAGGTTGGGAAACCCCAATTTTGTCCAGTTACAGCAAAATCATCTGGTGGCGCACCAGCTTGAAAGTTCAGATTAAATAACTCAGGTTGCTGCCATACATCTGCCCCGTTTCGGTAAACCCCGATTGCAATATCCCCCTTTACTATAATTCCCTTGCTATGAGCATAATGAGTAGCTTCTTTCAGCTGAACAAATAAATGATACTGGAGAAAGCAATAATAGCCCATTCCTATACCCTCTTCACTTTTTTTCGAATCAGAAAAATAGACTCCCATTAATTGCTCATCCCAAGCAGTATGGTCAGGCCATTTACTGAACTCGATATTCCCATACAGGTCGCGGTAGTAACAAAAAGCTGCATAGGGTCTCAGCCAATGTTCATTGTGTTTAAAAAACTGTTTAAATGCTTCTGAAGCCAAGGTTGCAGCACCTGTTCGTTGGTAGAGTAGCTTACAAAATTCCAGTTTAATCTCATTTACCTTTTCATAATCTACTGCTGGAGTTTGATTTACAACTTTGCGCATTGGTTCCAGTTCCAACAATTCATCTCTACCAATTTGATCGGCCATAGCAGGCAAATGCAAATACATCGGATGCAACGCAAAAGCAGATATCGCAGCATAGGGATAAGAATCAGCTTTTGTATGGGTTGCAGTAGTATCGTTTACCGGCAGTAACTGAATTAATTTTAAACCAATTCGTGCAGACCAATCTACCAGTTTCTTAATATCCGAAAATTCCCCTATGCCAAATCCATCATGGGTTCTAATGCTGAATACAGGTATCGCAATGCCAGTTCCTTTCCAAGAAGTGTTGGGCAGCCAAACGAATCCATCATGGTAGCGAATCAGGGTATTGCATACTGCCCGATTATGAATTACCCGATTATTACCATTTTCGAAGCGCACGAACTTTTTATCTCCCAAATGATAAATACCATATTTATAAGCAATGGGAAAGTCATCTTCCGCTAGATTAAGTGAAACCTCATAACTAGATGTTTTGGGAACATAGCTTAGCAAAACAGGCTTTTCGGTTTGCCAGTTACCCAGCGTATCCCCGCTTCCCAATAAACAAATCGTTTCCTCAGCTTCCAGTAGGGGCGATTTTACAATAAATTGATGTGTGAAAGTGCCCTTTTCTTGATCGGAACAAGGCGAGAGCACTGAATGCTTTTTAAGTAATACCTTTTGAAAGGGTTCGGTTTCAAAAGTATTCTCAATGTAACCAGCATAATTCCAGCTATCCAACAGGGTTAACTCTGTGTAGTTGGCATCTGAACTTTCTATTTTTTTATACGCTCCCCACTCATGAGTTATCGAACCGTTCTCTTTAATAAAATAGTGATATGTAATGCCTTCAGCGGGCAGAGAAATGACTGAAAAATCAACAGAACAAGTCCAAAAATGTTCATTAAAACATTGTAAAGGCAAAGCTTCGGCAAGGTTATTATTTCCCAAATGCGGGTGATTGCCCGTAATAAAAATTTGCTGACCGTACTGAGTAGCATACCGAAGCCAGAAGCTAACCTTTTGTAACCCACTTTTCTGTCGAACCTGATTGGAAATAGAAAGGTTGCTTATCTGTGTTACCGGAACGGCCACTGCATTTTTTTGTGACTTTTGAACGGTTCTATTTGTATTTTTTGGTGATTCAGACTGCTGCATAATATTTCTTACCGCTGCTTTTCGTGTGTTTACTGAAAGCTTTTCATTTGATATTTGCTAAATTAACGAATCAAGCACAATTTTCATCTGTTTACCTTAATTACTCAAAATCATCTGGGCTCCTTTTTCGGCAATCATTATGGTGGGGGCATTGGTATTGCCTGAAACGATGGTGGGCATAATGGAGGCATCTATTACCCGGAGACCTTCGATACCTCTAACTTTTAGCTGTGCATCCACCACCGCCATTTCATCCGAACCCATTTTACAGGTTCCTACGGGGTGGTAAAGGGTTTCGAGGGTTTTGTTAATGTGTTCCTGTAAAAATGCATCATCCAACTGCGCAGGCCAGTTTATTTCGCCCTCCAGATAGGGTTGAAATGCTGGAGCATGTATGATGGTGATGGCTTTTTTTAACGCATTGGTAAGTAGTTCTCTGTCGGCGGGGTGCTGAAAAATATTAGGCTGAATCAGCGGGGCGCTCTCGGGATTACTATTTTGCAAACTCACAAAACCCCGGCTCTTTGGATGTAGGATAATAGCCAAAATACCTAATCCATCTTCTTTTGTAAAAGTATTAATATCGTAAAAATCGGTTGAATAATCACCGGAAATACCCAAAGAACCAAAGTGAAACTGAATATCGGGTCGGTTGAGTTGGCTATCAGAACAATAAAATGCATTGGCCTCCAGCGGACTTCTCGCCAAAGGTCCCTTTTTGGTAAATAGATACTTTAGTAGGGCCGAAATGGTGTTTAGTGGTTTCAGCGTAGAGTTGCTGGTTGCAATATTGGTTTTACAACTAACCCCACTCCAGTAATGATCTTGCAGGTTTTTGCCAACACCGGGAAGTTCATGCGTACAGGATATCCCAAATTTCTTCAATTCATCCGCTGATCCGATGCCGGAAAGTAGAAGAATTTGGGGTGACTGAAAGGCTCCAGCCGACAGAATTACTTCCTTATTGGCAAAATGTTGCGTAACGGTACCTCTAGCATCCGCTACTTCAATGCCGGTAGCTCTTTTATTTTTCAGGATAATTTTGTGCACCCTTGACTGACTAATTACTGTAAGATTTTTTCTTTCCAGTACAGGTTTTAGAAAGGCCGCCGCCGCGCTATGTCGGGCATTGTTTTTAATGGTGAATTGTAACACACTGGCACCTATTTGTTCTGCTCCATTGTAATCTGGTACTGCCGGTATACCTACTTGGGTGCAAGCTTCTACAAATTTCTCTGCAAGGGGTGGTATATGTTCTGGAAGGGTAACATTCAATTCTCCCAGTGCGCTATGAAAAGGCGCTCCAAACTGTTGATTGTGTTCGGATTTTTTAAAAAAGGGTAGAATTTCATCATACGACCAGCCCTCATTCCCAAAAGATGCCCATTCATTGTAGTCTTCCTTGTTTCCCCGCACATAAGCCATAGCATTGGTAGAACTACTTCCGCCCCATGTTTTCCCTCTGGGTAAATATATTTTTCTATTAGCAACCTGTTCTTGAGGCTCTGTCCAAAAACCCCAGTCAACTGCAGTTTTATTCAACATGGTGTATCCACCCGGAACATGGATGAGGGGATTGGAATCTTTTTTACCGGCTTCAACTAACAAAACAGAGTGGTTGGGGTTGGCGGAAAGTCGGTTGGCTAATACACATCCGGCCGATCCGGCACCGATTATAATATAGTCATATGGCATAGCTAAAAATACAAATATAATTTGTTTTTTTCCGTTCGATTTTATGTCATTTTTGATCAAAAAATCAATAATGATAGTAAGATTCGAATTTTTGAAACTAATTTCATGCCATATTTTACAGGATGAGCCAATCAAATCAGTTGATTATCTATACCGATGGGGCAGCTAGGGGCAATCCCGGAAGAGGTGGCTATGGTATTCTTTTATTGTGGGGTACAGCCCGAAAAGAACTTTCCGCAGGCTATCGCCATACCACCAATAATCGCATGGAACTGCTGGCAGTAATTAAAGGATTAGCATCAATCAATAGAAAAGGGCTTCCTGTTAAAGTATATACGGATAGTCGTTATATAGTAGATAGCGTGCAAAAAGGATGGCTCAAAAACTGGATTAAAACCGATTTTAAAGGTGGCAAAAAGAATAAGGATTTGTGGTTAGCGTATTATGCCTTAGCACAAGAATTCAATATTACTTTCCATTGGGTAAAGGGGCATGCGGACAATCCTAATAATAACCGCTGCGACGAACTGGCTACGATGGCTGCGGATGGGCATCATCTTCTTCATGATCTGGTATATGAAAAGGAATCGGGATACGCCGGATGAACTGAAACAAACAATAAAATAAAGAAGGGAACCCTTACGCAAATTGCTTTATCTCTGAATGATTTTTTGCCAGTAGATAATAAGTGCTGAATAATATGCAGGAAAAAACCACTGTACTGATGATACTATTTTGATAGAAAGGAATGCCATCCATATAGGTATTCATCAATCCAGCAAAGGTTTTGGGGTGATGATAACCGCCTCCACCTATCCAAACCAGGAAATTACTTGTTAAAAAGAAACTCGTAGGGCCGGCAATAGAAGCGCCTACAACCTGATAAGGCTTATCGGATCGCATAAAAAATCCAAAAACAGTTACACTTAAAAATAGCAGATAATTAACCCATTGACCGGAGTAGAAACCAGGCATGGGAAATAAACCACGTGAGTGTAATAACTGATATATACCATCAGAAACCAGCATTGATAAAAGTGGAAACAGGAAAGCCCATTTTTTATCTTTTACAAACAATGCTCCGCTGAATAGTGCGATAGACCATTGAGGAGCAAACCCCCATGGACGACCCGGCATAGCTCTGTAAATGGTAGCTGCCACTAACATAAGCACTAAAGCAATCAGTTGTGTTTTATTTATTTTCATGCGGTATTAAATGGATATACAAATTTACCCCGAATTCTTGTGACTGCCAATTCCTGTGGAAAATGAGTTAAATCAGGGTACCCATGCTCTAAACAAAGTAACTAAGCCCGAACTGGTAATCTGATAATAGGTGTTGGGCAAAATGTATACGGATTCTCCTTTTTTTAATACAAGTTGCTGGTTAAATACGGCTGCTCCCTCTGTTACTACTAATATTTCTGGTGAACTACTTCTATGTTGATAATTGATTTCCGGGGAAATATTTAAACGGGTAAGGGCAAAATCATCCACCGGCACCGGAAATTGGGTTTCACCAGCCATAGCTGTTTCACCAGTTTGGATGTTCGGATGGGTGGTTTCGAATCGGGTAAGTCTAATTAATTCAGGTACATCAATATGCTTGGGAGTTAAG
>CAMBUH010000114.1 GCA_945870985.1 Chitinophaga pinensis | reverse complement strand
CCCCTTGTTGAAGAGGTTTATCATTGGGAAACCCATGCACTACTACATCATTTACCGATGCGCAAATATTATGCGGATATCCTCTGTATTGGTAAAAAGAAGGGATTGCCTTACTGTCGCGAATAAATTGATTACAAAGCGCATCTATTTGCAAAGTAGAAACTCCAGGCTTCAGCATTCTGGCAACTTCCACTAGGGTTTGGCTTACCAATAAAGCCGCCTGCTGCATCAAATTCACCTCGCTCTCTGTTTTACAAAACATCATGGAACATTCAGTTGTAGTAAAAAAATAACCTGCTGGGCAATACCAGACAGGTTACTATTGTACAGTTACATAATATTAAATAGTAGTGGTGGTAGTAGTTCCCACTGTTTGCCTTCCCTGTATCCGTCCACTCTTCATCAGTCCATCATATTGACGCATCAATAGATAGGTTTCAATTTGCTGAAGGGTATCGAGTATTACTCCAACCATAATCAACAAAGAGGTACCTCCGAAAAAGGAACTAAAACCCTGTGTTACATTCAAACGCTGGGCAAAGCCTGGCATAATACCCACAAAGGCCAAGAAGATGGCACCGGGTAGGGTAATCTTATCCATGATACCACCAATATAATCAGCAGTAGGTTGTCCGGGTTTAACACCGGGTACAAATCCATTGTTCTTTTTCAAGTCTTCGGCAATTTGCTTGGGATTGAAAATAAGGGCTGTATACAGGAAGGTGAATCCAATTACCATCACAGCATAAATCAGCATATACCAGAAGTTACTGTGATCGTTGAATATTCGAACGATTCCTTGTGTAGAGTCGAGGTTGGTAAATGATACCAGCGTAGGAAGGAACATGATTGCCTGAGCAAAAATGATTGGCATAACTCCCGCACTGTTCACCTTTACAGGTAAAAATTGTCGGGCTCCTCCAAATTGTTGGTTACCTACAATTTGTTTGGCATAATTAACCGGAATTTTTCTAACACCCTGTACCAAAACAATTAATCCCATGATAACAATTACTAGGATAGCAATTTCAACCAGGAATATCAATAATCCTCCGCCACCGCGTTGTTCTTTGGAGCTAAATTCCTGTACGATTGAAATTGGTAAACGGGAAAGAATACCCACCATGATTATGATAGAGGTTCCGTTTCCTAATCCTTTATCTTGAATACGCTCTCCCAGCCACATTACAAATAAGGTACCAGCAGTTAAAGTAATAATAGTAGAAAAAGTAAAAGCAGAACCCTCAAATCCGGGCAAAATAGCTTCGCGGTATCCGGGTCCATTTAAATAAGCAACATAAGCACCTGCCTGAAAAATGGTAACTATTACGGTTAAGTAGCGGGTCCACTCATTAATCTTTTTTCTACCGCTGTCTCCATCTTTCTGTATCTTTTGTAGCGTAGGAACCAAGATAGTCATCAACTGCATAAAAATAGATGCAGAGATATAGGGCATGATACCCAGTGCCAAAATAGAAGCCTGAGAAAAACCTCCACCGGCAAACATGTCGAAGATTCCCAACAAACCATTGTTGCTGGCAGATTTCTGCGCTTGCTCAATTTTATTAGGATCCATTCCCGGAAGAACAATATGGTTACCGAGTCGGTAGGTGAACACCAAAGCGAGCGTGAGAATAATCTTATCCCGCAGCTCCTCAATAGTCCAAATATTCTTTAAAGTCTGTATAAATTTTTTCACTGAATTGCGATTGAATACGTAAACGGATGATTGAAAAATACACAGCTTTTACTGTGCAAGGCAATTTACGATAAATTACGCGATTATTTCTAAGGTTCCACCGGAAGCTGCAACAGCCGCCTTCGCTTTTTCACTAGCGGCATTTACCTTAAAGGTCATAGGGGCCTTTAATTCTCCAGTAGCCAACAACTTCACGCGGTCATTTTTGCTTATTAAACCATTTATATATAATAATTCGGCACTAAATTCAGTAAAACCATATTTTTCAACCAATTGAGCTACTTGTCCCAGGTTGAATACAGTGTATTCGATACGGTTATTATTGGTAAAACCTCTTTTGGGAATCCGGCGCTGAATAGGCATCTGACCACCTTCGTGGGCCATTTTACTCTTATAACCAGCGCGGCTTTGTCCACCTTTGTTACCTTTAGTAGATGTGCCTCCTTTACCGGAAGCCTCTCCGCGACCAATTCTGATTGCTTTGTGAGTTGAACCTTTTGCAGGTTTAAGTGTGTGTAGTTTCATGTATTGATGTTTGAACTTACGGGGAATCACCCCTCGCGTTAAAAAATAAATGTAGAGAAAAGCTGGAATAGGCGTACTATGCCAATTCCTCCACCTTCACCAAATGGCTTACTTTCTGAATCATGCCAAGTATTTGTGGCGTAGCTTCTACTTCTTTGGAAGCGTTCAGTTTTTTCAAACCTAAAGCAACCAGCGTTTTTTTCTGACGCTCCGAACGATCGATTCCACTTTTTACCTGTGTGATTTTAACTTTTTTCATACCTGTTGTTATTAAAGGGGTTCCCCTTGATTATCCGTTAAATACTTTACTCAGTTTGAGCGTACGTGTTTTGGCTACCTGTATCGGCTCACGCAACAATGCTAATGCTTTGATAGTGGCTTTTACCACATTGTGTGGGTTAGCAGAACCTAAACTTTTAGCCAATACGTCGGTTACCCCTGCACTCTCTAATACCGCACGCATGCTACCTCCGGCAATTACACCTGCTCCATGCGCAGCGGGCTTAATCAAAACTTTGGCAGCACCATCTTTTGCCAACTGCTCATGCGGAATAGTTCCATGCATGATGGGAACTTTCACCATATTCTTTTTGGCATCTTCTATACCTTTAGAAATAGCTTCCTGTACTTCCTTTGCTTTTCCGAGTCCGTGACCTACAACACCATTTTCATTTCCTACTACTACCAGCGCCGAAAAACTGAATGTTCTACCACCTTTTGTGGTTTTAACTACGCGATTAATAGCAACCACCTTATCTTTCAGCTCCATTTCTCCAGCTGCTTTTACTTTACTAACGTTGAGTTTAGACATTTGTCTGAAATTAAATATTGAATGAGTCGTTTACGATTAAAATTGAAGTCCGCCTTCCCGGGCACCGTCCGCTACGGATTTAACCCGACCATGGTATAAATTACCTCCTCTGTCAAAAACACATGTTTGCAAACCGAGTGCGATAGCTTTCTGAGCAATGGCGTTTCCTACCATTTTTGATTGTTCAGTTTTGGTAGTTTTTTGGGCTTGAATGTTTTTGTCAAGCGAAGAAGCTGATGCCAGGGTTTCGCTATTATCATCATCAATCAGTTGTGCATAGATTTCAGCGTTGCTTCTAAAAACTGACAAACGAGGCTTTACAGCAGTTCCGGCAATCTTTTTGCGGATGCGAAATCTGATTTTTTGCCTTTGAATCAATTTACTCATGGTATTCTATTTGTGCTCACCGATTCTGCCGGAAAGCTGTTACGATTTACAATTATTATTTTTATTTACCGGCAGCCTTACCTGCTTTTCTTCTCAGTTGTTCACCGATATATTTAACCCCTTTTCCTTTGTATGGCTCAGGCTTTCTGAGGCTGCGCAATTTGGCTGCCACCTGACCAATTAATTGCTTATCAACTCCCTCTAGAAAAATTTTAGGATTTTGTCCTTTTTCTGTTAAAGTAGTCACTTTCAATTCTTTTGGAATTTCGAAAATGATATTGTGGGAGTATCCAAGTGCAAGATCAAGCACATTTCCGGTATTGGCAGCTTTAAAACCTACCCCTACTAATTCAAGATTTTTTTTAAATCCATCGGTAACGCCCTTAACCATATTACTAACTAAGGAACGATATAATCCGTGCATGGCACGATGACGAATCTGATCCGTTGGTCTGGTTAACACCGCCTGACCGTCTTTCACTTCAACTGAAATATCACGATTGATTGTTTCTTTCAGTTCGCCCTTTGGGCCCTTTACGCTTACCACATTGTCGCCACTCACTGTAATAGTTACACCAGCTGGTATACTAACGGGTTGTTTTCCTATACGAGACATAGTCGATTTATTTATTTTTTATAAAATTGTCTGATTCTTGTTCAGCCCCGACTAAAGGCTTAATGGTAGAATCAGCCGCAGTATTAATAGATGTAACAAAGAACTTCACCACCAATATTCTGGGCTTTCGCCTGCTTATCTGTAATCACTCCCTTAGAAGTGCTCAAAATGGCAACACCCAAACCGTTGATTACACGCTTAATCTCAGCCGGCTTAGCATATTGACGCAAACCCGGACGGCTAACCCTTTCGAGAGAACGAATAGCTGCCTGTTTGGTTTGAGGATCATACTTCAAGGCGATTTTAATCAGCCCTTGCTTATTATCATCTTCAAATTTGTATTTGAGGATATATCCCTGCTCATACAAGATTTCAGTCATGCGCTTCTTCATGTTGGAAGCAGGAATCTCAACCAGTCTATGACCGGCCATTTGTGCATTGCGGATTCTGGTGAGGAAGTCTGCTATAGGATCAGTTACCATAATTATTTGAATTAAATCAGTTCAAAATGAGTTTGTTAAGCAAATATTACCAGCTGGCTTTTTTTACACCTGGAATAATGCCGTTCAGTGCCATATCGCGGAACATAATCCTAGAGATACCAAAATATCGCATGTACCCTTTAGGACGACCCGTTAGCTGGCAACGATTTTTTAATCTAACAGGAGAAGCATTTTTGGGAAGCTTGTCTAGACCAGCATAATCACCGGCAGCTTTCAGGGCTTTCCGCTTATCAGCGTATTTAGCAACCATTTTTTCACGCTTTCTCTGTCTGGCTTTGATGGATTCTTTTGCCATGGCTATTAGTTGTTTTCTTTTTTAACATTTTTAAAAGGCATGCCCAATTCTTTCAGCAATTCGAATGCTTCTTCATTGGTTTGTGCCGTTGTAACGAACGTGATGTCTAAACCGGTAATTTTATTTACTTTATCGATATCGATTTCAGGGAAGATGATTTGCTCTGTAACACCCAGGGTATAATTACCACGGCCATCAAAAGCTTTATCACTGATTCCTTTAAAGTCACGCACACGAGGTAAAGCAACAGAAACTAGTCTATCGAGGAATTCGTACATTTTTTCACCGCGCAAAGTTACCCGGGCACCGATGGGCATGCCCTTACGTAGTTTGAAGTTAGAGATATCTTTTTTAGATAAGGTGGGAACTGCTTTCTGACCGGTGATCATGTTCAGTTCGTCTACCGCAACATCTACCAGCTTCTTATCGGTAACTGCTCCATTTACGCCACGATTGATGCAAATTTTTTCGAGGCGAGGTGCCTGCATAATAGATTTGTATGAAAACTTTTTCATTAAAGCAGGGATTACTTCCTTGCTGTATTTATCTGCCAGTCTCGGAGTGTATTTTACTGTACTCATTTGATTGCCTCCCCTGATTTTTTAGAAATACGAACTAATTTTCCTTCTTCGCGGATTCTTTTAATACGGGTAGCTTCTCCAGCTTTTACATCCCACAGCATCACATTAGAAATACTGATAGGTGCTTCTTTCTGAATAATACCACCTTTGGTATTTTGCGCAGAAGGTTTGGTATGCTTCTTTACAATATTGATACCCTCAACTATTACACGCCCTTTATCTACAATTACTTCCAGCACAATGCGGGGTTTCTTGAGGTCTTTACCATCACCGGCAATTACCACAACGGTATCGCCTTTCTTGATGTTGAACTTTGGTTTAAATCTTGTACTCATGGTACCCTCCAACTCCCGGGGGAGTTATTTTAAATTGGTAAATATTAGTTATCTATTACGTTATTATAATACTTCTGGCGCCAGTGAAATAATCTTCATATATCCCTTGTCACGCAATTCACGAGCAACCGGTCCGAAAATACGGGTACCTCTTGGCTCATCAGAATTGTTCAGCAATACCACTGCATTATCATCAAATCGTATATAAGATCCATCCTTGCGGCGAAGCTTATTTTTGGTTCTTACGACTACTGCTTTAGACACAGTGCCCTTTTTAATACCACCTGCAGGGATTGCATCTTTTACGGTAACTACTATTTTATCGCCGATTTTGGCATAATCCTGTCCACTGTTTCCCAGCACACGGATACAGAGTACTTCTTTTGCACCACTGTTATCGGCTACGTTTAATCTGCTTTCTTGCTGAATCATTGTTATTCTGTTTGAAATTTGATAGTAGTAAAAGTTTAGGGAGTTACTACTTTTACCTACTGAGCACTTAATTATTTCGCTTTTTCCACAACTTCTACCAGTCTCCAGCGCTTAGTTTTACTCAGCGGTCTGGTTTCCATAATTTTTACAACGTCACCAACTCCGCACTCACTTTTTTCATCGTGTGCGTGAAACTTGGTAGTTTTTTTAACGAACTTACCGTAGATGGGGTGTTTCACTTTCCTTTCTACAGCAACGGTGATGGTTTTATCCATTTTATCACTGGTTACAACTCCCGTTCTTGTTTTGCGTAAATTTCTTTCAGCCATTGTTCTTGGTTTATGGTTTAGATGCCCATTTCTTTATTCTTCAATTCAGTTTTCAACCGAGCGATATCTCGGCGAAGTACACGGATGTTCATAGGATTTTCGAGTGGGGAAATAGCATGCGCAAATTCCAGTTTCTTTAATCTCAGTTGATCATCCTGAATTTTTGCAGAAAGGTCGGTCGCATTCATTTCTTTTAGCGACTTATTAAATGCATATGTTTGTTTAGTAGCCATGGGTAAACTTTTTTATAGATTTTATGCCTGCAAATCTCTTCTGATGATAAATTTGGTGGCAATGGGTAATTTTTGAGCAGCTAATTTCATGGCTTCCTTAGCAGTTTCCATGGTAACGCCGTCGCACTCGAAAATAATACGACCTGGTTCAACAACTGCAGCCCAGAATTCGGGGTTTCCTTTACCTTTACCCATACGAACTTCGGCTGGCTTACGGGTAATGATTTTGTCGGGGAATATACGAATCCATACATTTCCTTCTCTTTTCATAGCACGGGTCATTGCCTGACGAGCAGATTCAATCTGACGATTGGTTAACCAGATAGGCTCCAAAGCTTTCAAGGCAAATGAACCAAAAGATATGGATGTTCCGCGTTTGGCAACTTCACGAATCCGTCCCTTTTGTTGCTTCCGGTGCTTGCTTCTTTTAGGTTGTAACATGTATTACTGTTTGTATTTCTTAAATAACGTTCGTCTAGTTCTTTACTTATCTACGATTTCCTCCACCAGTTCTTCCACCTCTTTCTCCTCCACCACCACCTCTGCGGTCGTCTCTTCTGTCGCCTCCACCTCTTCTATCACCACCACGGTCATCTGCACGATCTCTTCTATCGCTCATATCATTTTTTCCACCTACAAAATTTGGATTCAGCTCACGCTTTCCTAAAACTTCTCCCTTACAAATCCAAACCTTAATACCAATTTTACCATATACAGTTTGAGCAAATACACTGGCATAGTCAATATCCATCCGAAAAGTATGCAGGGGAATACGACCTTGTTTAAATTCTTCGCTTCGGGCAATTTCAGATCCACCCAAACGACCGCTCACTTTAACTTTAATACCTTCTGCACCCATCCGTAATGTGGAAGCGATAGACATTTTGATGGCTCTCTTGAAGTTGATACGATTTTCAATTTGAC
>CAMBUH010000113.1 GCA_945870985.1 Chitinophaga pinensis | reverse complement strand
GTAAATGAATAACCTTCTATGCCGGGCCGAAAATTAAAAAAATTGAATTCACCAGAAATAGAAGCTTCCCAAACATCTGAATTAAAGCTAAGGTTGCGGATTTGCTGCACTTGATTTTTGCTGTAGATATCCGAGTAGCCTAGCTGCAGGTATTCGCCTGTTAGCCGCAAAGAAATGTAGCCCCCTAACTGTTTGCGAAAGAAAAAACCAGCCGCCAGCTTGGGTCGATTGATGTTGGCATTGGAGTTTAGGTCACCATAATAATGCCCCACTCCCGTATATATGCCAATTTCTCCATGGTGCACAAAACTATTCGTTACCTGCGCATTGGCAGATAAAAAGCCTAGGCTCAAAAGCAATATGACTAGGTGTTTTCTAAGCATTGGATATAAAAAGGCACTGTATTTGTTGTAAAAAAACAGCAAAAATCGTTATCATAAATGTTAATTTCTTTTATCTAGCCCCCAGGCCAGTTTAGTTCGCAGGGTAGAAAGGAAGCTATTTTCGTTCAATCGCACCAGATTTACCCCAAAAGCCTCCTTTTTTACGGCCAACTGAATCGATTTGTCTACAATCTCTCTTCTGGCATCCAGGGCACATATAAACATATCGGCTCTGCTTTCTATTTCGAAGGAAATAATACTAGTGTCTGGCACTATAATTGACCGTACATTCAGATTATGGGGGGCCACCGGGGTTATTACAAAACTCGAAGACTCCGGAAAAAGGATAGGGCCATTGCAGCTCATATTGTAGCCGGTTGAGCCGGTAGGGGTAGAAACAATCAAACCATCCGCCCAATAGGTATTCAAAAACTCTCCATTCAGGTAGGCGTGCACTTTTATCATAGGGGAGGTATCTCGCTTATGAATAGCAAATTCATTGAGCCCAAATGGTGCATCACCAAAGAGGTTTTTATCAGAATCAAGGTGTAACAGGGTTCTTTTGTCGATGATAAAAGTGCGGTTCACAAGCGCATCTACTGCGGAGGAAAGCTCATCGCGACTAATGCCTGCTAAAAAGCCCAGTCGACCGAAGTTGATACCGAGTACTGGTATTTTTTTATTCCGCACCAGGGTAACCGTATCGAGCAAGGTTCCATCACCGCCCAAGCTGATAAGACAATCCAACTCTTCCGGCAGGTCTGCAGAAGTTACAAAGGGTACAAGCGCCGGAAATCGAACAGTAACCTGGTTAAACTGTAGCAATAGCGGTTGGTAAATTAGAATGAAAACATCAAAGCGAGTTAGGGCTTCCAGCAAGATATCTAGGTGCGCCCCCTGTTCTGTATCCAGCCCTCTGCTATAAATGGCAACTTTCATGAAAAAGAATATTTGTGGCTTAACTTCTACTTTCAGTGGTAGAAAGTGTAGCGGGGTAACGGCATCTACTCAAAAATCATTTCTGCTATGTAAATATACACCTTCCCGGCCCAGTTGATTCATGCTATATTCAATTTTAAATACAAAATCATAAATCGACACAATGTCAATCCCAATCCCCCAGCTTCTGAGAAGGCTATTATTAAGCGTATTAGACCCTTGAGCAAATCGGTTATAGCCATATCCAAAATCGGCATAGGCTTTTACAAATATTCGAATAGGGATTTTGTCGTGCGATTTACTACTCGCCGGATTTTGCAGAATCAACGAAAGCGCTCGTTGATGAAAGGTTGTTTTGAGTATTCCTGCTGCAGAACCATCTACCACATTGTATTCGAGTCCGCGCATTTGCGTGTAGCCATATCCAATCATGCGCTGGTTGATAAAAATATTATTGGTTGGAGACTTTGCAACACCAATCCCCTCCAGATGTATAAACCGAATACCGGGTGTAACCGGTATCACATAAGCCAATCGGGCTGAAGCCTGCCACAAATCAGCATTTTTATGAAGTACCCGGGCATACAAATTCGCATCCATCATCCATCCGCGAGTAGGATACGGGATATAATCAACATTGTAATACTTAAATTGATAGTTAACATCTACAAATTGAATGCGGCTGGCATTATTAGGAAGGTAGTTAGGGTTGAGTTGTAGGATGGTATCGGCTATGTGCTCCTTATTATAGGCTAATCGAAAATAGTGCCGTTGCCTAACATCTGGTCGATAAGAATAGGTTATATCAAAACGAACTGTCTCTAGCATCACAGAGTCTTTCCTAAAAAATTGTTGCTTATTATCTGAGGTTGCGTAATTGAGTTCTTTTTGGGTAGCATAAGCAACTCCTATATTTAATCCGCTTTTCAGTTTCTTATCAATAAACGGAAGCTGGTATCGAAAACTTATCTGATTGTTGTACCCGGTAATTAACCAAATATCTAGGTTGTCGTTTCTTCCGGTAAAATTATTCTGAATAAATTTCAATCCATAGTTTACCCGGGTAAGGCTCCGGTTTTGTTCTACCCACCATTGATTAAAATTTCGGTCTACCAATTTAAAATAGGGAACCGGAAAAAGGTACCATCTTTCTTTTACAGCAATGGTTATTACTGCCTGTCGATGCTGCGGAGTTTGAATGCGTGTGCTGATAAATACATCTACATCCACAAACAGGGTAGTATTCATCAGTTGCTCTTTGGCCAATTTCAGCTGCTGCTGGAGCTTTTCAAAGGAGAGCGAATCTCCTTTCCGAAAGGGAACTTCCCTCAAAATAATAAAGGGGCGCGTTTTTGCATTGCCGGTAATAATCACTTCTGCAATTTGCAGGTTGGTAAAGGGGGCTGCGGTATCAATTTTAGATGAGTTGGCTTCAGCCGATATGCGCTGACCCCGAGCAGTTGTTGCCGCAGCAATGCAGCAGATGACATATGCAGTGAATAAAGTGCGGAATACTATTCGCCCTGGGAACACTTCAGCAGTAAATGATTGGGATATAATCATGGCGCATATTCCGCTTACCCGGTTAAATATTCAGGTAAGCAAGCAGATGCTGATAATTTTCCTGCACCTCATGATCTTCTTCCCTGTTTCCAAAATAATATCTCACCACATATCCATGCTGTTGGAGGGTGGCTACGGCAGTGGCAATTTCCATTTTACTCACACGCAAGGTTGCTATCAGCAAGTCGGATTCGCGCCGGGAACTAAAATGCAGTATGCTGAGGTCGTTAGACTCAATCAGCCGATTTACTTCACCCAGTGAAAATCGCAATGGATCGGACTCAACAACAATAACCCCACATTTATCTTGGGTGTTTAAAAAGCCGGCTACTTCCCGCAGTATTTCTTTCGCAGTGATAACGCCAACAAAAGTATCCGATTGAATTACCGGCAAGAGGCTAAGCGTATGCGCTACCATCAGCTGGAGGGCATCGAAAAAAAACACCTGCTCGCTACAATATACCGGGGAAAGTAAGGGGGAAAGGGAATGTATTAACTGCTCATCTGAAGCCTCCTCCAACACCACTTTGCTTATTAATCCAATATACCCTCCTTTTTCAACAACGGGAAGATGAAACACTTCGTAGTTATCCATCAAATCCAATACCTCGGGAACAGTATCAGACAAATGAACAACCGGAAACCCTGTCTGGATTATTTGACTAACTATCATACTATCTATACAAAACCCATTCGATTTTGTTAATGGGTAGTTGCCTTATTTGTATGTTTCTGCAGAAATTTTTCTAAAATTTCATTAAAGGCGGCTGGCACTTCCATCATGGGGGCATGCCCACAGTGGTCTACAAAATGCAATTCGCTGTTTTTAATCAATTTATTAAACTCTTGCGCTACAAATGGAGGGGTAATGATATCGTTGTTACCCCAGATTAAAAGGGTAGGGTGCTGAATTTGCGTGAGTTCTTCTCCCAGATTGTTTCGGATAGCACTTTTTGCCAGCGAAATAATCTTAATAACTTTCATTCGGTTATTAGTGATTTCAAACACTTCATCTACCAACTCCTTGGTGGCCATAGCAGGATCATAAAAAGTGATTTCGGTTTTTTTGCGGATATATTCATAATCGCCCCGCTTGGGATAAGAATCGCCCATTCCATTTTCAAATAGCCCGCTACTGCCAGTTAATGTTAGGGAAGCAATTTTTTCGGGATGCTTTAAAATATGCACCAACGCAACATGTCCTCCCAATGAATTTCCCAGCAAGTGAATCCCTTCATAACCCTGCGCCTCAATAAACTTGTGTACATGCTTGGCTAACCCACCTACAGTGGTGTGAAATATGTCTAAATCAAACAGGGGCAGCAAAGGAATAATCACTTTGTACTGATGCCGAAAATGCTCAATTAAATCGGTGAAATTGCTTAATGCCCCAAAAAGGCCATGCAACAGTATCAGCGGCTCACCCTCTCCTTCTTCTACATAAGTAAACTTAATATTTTCTTTAATCTCGTATGTCATGTTTACCTGGTCTAAATGATTTCTCGTTTTCCACTTACCCTGCTTTATGCGTGGTTGAAACGAAAATACTGCTTTTTATTACAATAAAAGGTATTATCAACAGAGATATTCATTCCTTAACCGTTGTGTTGCTGCATATTAAAAGCGTGGATACGTTTTTCTAACCCGATATCGGAATTTTTTCAAAATACCGGGATAATTCTTCGAACATGCCCTTAAAGAACGGCACCAATTTCCCCAGCCACTCCATGGCAATGGGACCAGCCTTGTGAATATAGGGATAGCTTTTCGATTCTGCAATTACCGAGGGGGCCACTAGTTGAATTTTTTCGAAATAAAAGAGTACTACGCTAAACAGGGTTCCATTTAGTAAAAGATACATGAGTATACCCCCTATTTTGTTCACCCAGCCTACCAGCAGCGTTTCCATAGCAGTTTCCAACAAGGCCGCCCCCATTCTAACCAGCAGAATAACCGCCACCAAAACGCCTAAAAATGCCAAAAAAGGGAGCCAGTGGGAATGCCAGTTGGTTCGGTTTTCTAATTCTCGAGCCGCCCAAGCGGATAGTTTTACGGCTGCTGCTAAGCCAATAAACAGAGCGGCGAAGGAAAACAACCCAACTACCAGCCCTTTTCTGTATCCCTTAAACAGGGCCCATAACAACACAATTGCCAATAGCCCGTCTATCAACATAGCGCTATCCGTTGGTTAATAATTGTTTTACCAAAGCAGCAATTAGTTTGCCATCTGCCTGACCGGCAAATTGCTTAGAAGCCAGCCCCATCACTTTTCCCAGATCCTGCACACCCGCTGCGCCTGTTTGAGCGATGATTTGTGTAAGCGCTTCTGTTAATGCTTCTTCAGACAATTGAGCAGGAAGAAACTTTTCTATGATGGCTATTTCTTCCATTTCTTTTTGAGCCAGATCGGAGCGATTTTGCTGTTGAAAGATTTCTAGGGAGTCTTTTCTCGATTTCATCATTTTCTGCAGCATCTTTAGCTCGATATCTTCCGTAATTACGCCATTGGCCCCCGGCTCTGTTTTCGCTTTTATAATTTCTGCCTTAATAGCACGCAAACCCCGAAGCATGGCCTCGTTTTTGCTTTTCATGGCTTCTTTCATTTGCTCCATTACCTGTTGTTCCAAACCCATACATTTCGATTTATTTGTTATCGGCAATTTGTGATTCTCTGAATTTTTTGTAAAACTGGCGTGCAAACTCCTTCATATCATTGGCCTGTTCTTCTAAGCGGGTTGCGCGTAAATAGGTGTCGGCCATTCCCATCATATTTTGATAAAAAAAGTCGGCCATCTCATCTACCATCATCTCTTTCGTCCACAAGTCGATGCGCAGCGCCGATTTATCAGCTCCATCCCAAAAGGATACCATCAACGACTTGGCCGGGTTATCAATATCTGCAGAACTATCAGTGGCTTTCCAGCTAATTGCCTGGGGAACCTTATTCTCGTCGAGGTCAATATTTATTTGTATGGTTGATTGCGGCATGATGCATAAAATTGATAACAAAAGTACAAGGTTTGCGATTATTCCTTAGCCTTTTATCTTTTTCTTTTGGTGCCGGCAGCTGTTATCAGGCATTTTTCCAGCGCTTCTGCTGTATCGTTCCAGCTGAAGCTGGCAGCCTGAAGAATGCCGTTTTGAATGAGCTGATTTTTCCAGGATTCATCCCGGTATACTTTTTTCATTTGTTCGGCCAGCTCCTCCGGATTATTCGGATCAAAATAGCAGGCTGCTGCTCCACCGGTTTCCCGCAAAGCCGGCTGATCACTCGCAATTACCGGCACTCCGCTTTGCATGGCTTCCAACAGGGGAAGTCCAAACCCCTCCAGCAAAGAAGGATACACCATAGCATAGGCAGTCGCTGTAAGCTCAGCAAGGGATTCTTCCGGAATATATCCGGTAATCACCAGATCGTTTCGGTATTTATACGTGCTGATTTTTTCTTTGGTTTCACTCGTTTGCCAGGCCCATCTTCCGGCAATTACCAGTTTCATATTGCTATGTTGCCATTTTTTAAACAAGGAAAATGCTTTCAGCAGGGTATGTAAATTTTTTCGGGGATGGATACTACCGGAAACCAAAAAATATTCACATCCGTCTGTAAACTTGTCTTTGGTTTCTCGTTTGGCTTCCCATTCCGCTGGATGAAAGATTTCCCGGGCAGCTCCGGGCAATACAGCAATGGAGGCTGCTTGCAAAGCAGGAAATATTTGTTGAACATCTTGGCGGGTGGTATCCGAAACAGTTGCCAGCAAAGCGGCTTTTAGCAGGGCTCGTTGGGTAAACAAGCGATAATGCCATCGATGATACCAAGGAATCGCTTTAGGCAAATGAAAGGGTGCCAGGTCGTGAACGATTACCAACTGGGGCACTTTGCTATAAAAAGCGGCAAACCCATATGGCTGCAACCAAACATCGGCTTTCCACTTACTTACTGCTCGGGTGGCTTTATTATGATACCAATAGGCAAGCGATACAGGTTGCCGGGTAGTGGGGCCTATAACGCGATGTGTAATTCGTGGATGCTGCATAGGCTGCTCATTCAGGGGGCGGTCGTATAAAAACAAATACTCATGTTGCGGAAAATTGTGCACCAATCGTTGCAACAATTCATTAGAGTAGTGCCCATAACCCTCAAGAGGGCCACTGTTTAAAAAAATCGCGGTTACTGCAATTCTCATCCCTGCAAAAGTACAAGCAGTCGATGAGCATTTCAACAACTTATTCAGCTGCCCACATATTTCGCCTTGTTTTCCACCTTTCGCATAAGTGTCGTTTTTTTGTTATCAGTTGTTGTACTTTTAATTATGCAACAAAAAGCAGAACAGTTAGATTTATTTGGCTTTCCGGTGCAAGCACCCACTCCTCCGGCAAAAAAAACACGGCCGGCTCCCGCTCAGCAACCGCCAGAAGTGGCACCCGAAGCTGCCCCTAAACTAGCCATCGCAAAACCGCCAGCTGTTCATGAAATAGAAGAGCCGGTTGCCACTAAAAAAAGAGCTCGAAGCGCCCAGCCCATTTCGGGAAGTAAGCGAGGGAGGAAGTCGTTTCGGGAGATGGACTCTGAAGTAGATTTAATTGAAGTGCCTTCCGAAGAGAAGCTGAACGAAAAATTGTATTACTCCATTAGTGAAGTTGCCGGATGGTTTAAAGTAAACACTTCGCTGCTTCGTTTTTGGGAAAATGAGTTTGATATTCTGCAACCCCGCAAAACCCGAAAGGGTGATCGGCTATTTCGGGTAGAGGATATAAAAAACTTGCAGTTGATTTATTTTTTATTGCGCCAGCGAAAATTTTCCATCGAAGGGGCCA
>CAMBUH010000112.1 GCA_945870985.1 Chitinophaga pinensis | reverse complement strand
TTTCTCTCAACTTCCGTAAAAGCTTGAAAGCGTTGTTTCAGGGAGTTGACGATTCCCTTATAATTGTTGGGAGCGTTTACAACTGAAATAATTGCCAGTTTATTCAATTGATTAAAGGAAGGAATTGAAATAATTTCAGGTGATGTGTTTGGGATGGGTTGTTCTGCTATGCTAAGGGAAACTGGTGGTAGAACAATTTTCGATAGCGCTTTAGCTTTAGTACTTAAACGAACACCCTGCGTTTGTGGAGGTGTTGCATAGGCAATAGAGGAAGCGTTGGTTAGTTGTTCCTTTAATTTTATTTGGGTAGCAGCAAAAGGAATGCGGTTGATCGGAGCACGATTGCTGTTATTCGAAAAGAATACTCCACAAAACAAAGTAGCGAAAGCAGCAAAAAAAAGTAGAGGTGATAAGCGGATGCCCGACATAGGTTGATTGGCTATCCTTTTCATTCTAGAGAGCACTTGCGAATCTTTACCCGATACTCCTAATGCAGCCTTAACTGAATGTGTATTGCGCATACACCAGCCCAGTGCGGTTATGTAAGCCATTTTCTCTCCACCCTGCTCCAATACGGCATCATCACAGGCTTTCTCTCTTTCCTCCCTCAGCATTTTAAATAGCGGCCGTGCAAACGGATTACAAAACAGGATAATTTCCATCCACCCAAATACAGATTCTTGCAAATAATCGTTTCTGCGTATATGCGCTAGTTCGTGCAGTATAATCGCCCGTGCTTCATCCATGCTCAGTTGATTGATGGCTGCCACCGGAAATAAAATCACAGGTTGTAACCAGCCAAACGTAAGGGGAGTGGTAGAAAGGGATGTAATGCCAGCTCGAATGGTTCGGGTAAATCTAAGATCTTGTTGAAGCTCCTGAAACAGCTTGTTCCATTCGGCAGGAAGCGCCTGCCAATGCTGGTTTAACGTACGAACCTGATGCCAAGCTATCCAATAGCGAATTGTGCCAATGCTCAAGCCCAGCAAATATAAAATGGCTAGCAATGCAATTATTACCGGCGAAATAGTAAATGTAAAATTTGTAAATAATCCCGATAACGGAAACGATAATACGGGGGTGGAATGTGTGAGATGAACCCCCAAAAAATACAGCCAGCTGAAAAAAATCAGGGTAACGCCACCTGCCGCCAGCCAATAACTTCGATTTGGCGATTGGGGAAAAAAGATTCGTATTGCTTGAATACAAAGCCAAACAAGCGCAGCCATCCAGCAGCACTCCGCCATAGCAAAAACTAAATATTGAAAAATCGATTGCCAGTCCATCGAAGTTTACATATTTTTTTTCAATTGAGCAATCAATGCCTCTATTTCAGCCAGCTCTGCGGAATTGGGCTGATGATTTCCCAGTGCCTGTAAAACCAATTGGGAAGAAGAACCGCCAAATAAATTAGTAATCAATTTACCTACCAGCTGTTGCTGTGTATTTTCTTTGGTGAGATTAGGCCGATAAATATGTACTTTGCTACTAGCATCTCTGCTAACAATGCCCTTTTCGAACATGATCTGCATCAATTTCAGGGTAGTGGTGTACCCCGAAATTTTATGCTCACTTAAGGCTTCATGCACTTCCCGTACGCTGGCCTGTTCCTTCTCCCATAAGATATTTAATATCGACAATTCACTTTCCGTGGGCTTAGGCGTAGGGGAAGATTGCATATATACGATTTTGTTCGTAAGCAATTTACAAAGCCTTTTTCATACCAGATATATATTTTTTGTTAAAGCCGTATGGGGCATAAAAAAGCCCAGACCAGTTGGGAAGGTTCGGGCTTTTCTGGAAGCGGGGTTACGCTTATTTTACTTTAAACAGGAATTTAGTAATTTGCTCTTTTGGTAAAAGGGCACTGTATTTGGCCGTAGTAGCAGCATCCATGGTTTTTCCATTGATGGTAAGCACTCCTTTTTCGAAGCTGATTTCTACCTGACCGTCTTTTGTAAATCCGTCTTTGGTTAATGCTTCCATCAATAATTTTGATTGATTGTTAGGGGCATCTATTTTTAGCTGCATTTGAACCGGTGCTAAAGAATCTTTATTAATTACGGCGGAACTGTCGTTAATAATCATTTCTATCCGCTGCTCTACTTTCTCTCCAGTACCCATTTTGGAGGGATGTAAATGTGCCAAGGTAGGGGCAATAACGAGAGAAACAATCGACATCAGTTTGATGAGGATGTTCATAGAAGGTCCAGAAGTATCTTTAAATGGATCGCCCACGGTGTCGCCGGTTACGGAAGCTTTATGGGGTTCTGATTTTTTGTAGAAAATTTCTCCATTAATTTCAACACCAGTTTCAAAGGATTTCTTGGCATTATCCCAGGCTCCACCGGCATTATTCTGGAACATGCCCATCAACACACCACTCACGGTAGCACCGGCTAAGAAACCACCGAGCACTTCTGCACCAAACACAAAACCAATAATCAGCGGACTTATAATCGCAATGGCACCGGGCAGCATCATTTTTTTAAGAGAAGCTTCGGTAGAAATCGCTACACATTTATCATATTCTGGTTTACCGGTTCCTTCCATAATACCCGGAATGGTGCGGAACTGGCGACGAACTTCTTCTACCATGGCCATTGCTGCTTCACCTACTGCACGTATAGCCAATGACGAAAATATATAAGGAATCATACCTCCAACAAATAATCCAGCTAAAACATCGGCATGGTAAATATCAATCCCCTGAATACCGGCAATACCTACAAAGGCTGCAAATAAAGCCAGAGCAGTAAGGGCAGCAGAGGCAATGGCAAAACCTTTTCCAGTTGCGGCAGTGGTGTTACCAACGGCATCTAGGATATCTGTTTTCTCACGTACTTCTTTGGGTAATTCACTCATTTCAGCAATCCCACCGGCATTATCAGCAATCGGACCGAATGCATCAATAGCCAACTGCATAGCAGTAGTTGCCATCATGCCGGCAGCTGCAATGGCAACTCCGTATAATCCAGCGCAATAATAAGATCCATAGATACCTCCTGCTAAAACAAGGATCGGTAAAAAGGTGGATTCCATTCCCACTGCTAACCCCCCAATAATATTGGTGGCATGCCCGGTGGAAGATTGTTTAATAATACTGTTTACCGGGCGCTTACCCATAGCAGTATAATATTCGGTAATCATACTCATTAAAGTACCCACTGCCAAGCCTACCAAAATTGCTCCGAATACTTTATTAGGGGTAAACGTAAATCCGCGCAGCAGCATGGTATCGGGTAATAAAAACATTACCAGAAAATAGCAGGCAAAGGCGGTTAAAACAATAGAACCCCAATTACCCATATTCAGTGCTTTCTGAACGCCGGCAGTACCAATACCAGCAGCATCGGAAATGCGTACAAAGAAAGTAGCGATGATAGAAAATAAAATACCTATCCCAGCAATCAGCATGGGTAATAAGATAGGGGAGAGACCGCCAAAATTATCGGCCAATGGCAGGTGATTGGCTCCGGTTACTTCTCTACCCAACACCATGGTAGCTAAAACGGTAGCCACATAGCTTCCGAATAAATCGGCACCCATACCCGCGACATCGCCCACATTATCGCCCACATTATCAGCAATAGTGGCTGGGTTGCGGGGATCATCTTCCGGAATGCCGGCTTCAACTTTACCTACTAAGTCGGCACCCACATCGGCTGCCTTTGTATAGATACCACCACCCACACGGGCAAATAAAGCAATACTTTCTGCACCCAGTGAAAATCCGGTTAAAACTTCAATAGTTCTCTTCATTTCTTCACTATCTACCGCAGCACCAGGAGCAAGTACCTGACGTAATATAATAAATAATCCACCCAAACCTAATACGGCTAATCCTGCAACTCCCATACCCATTACCGATCCACCGGTAAAGGAAACTTGAAGGGCCTTGCTTAAACTTGTTCTGGCGGCCTGTGCTGTGCGCACATTGGCACGGGTGGCAATCTTCATACCGATAAACCCGGCCAAGGCACTAAAGAATGCACCTAAAATAAAGGCGAGAGAGATACTCCAATGGCTGTTTTTATCCGTGTATCCCATTACGCCCAATAAAAGGGCCACAATTACTACAAAATAGCCCAGTATCTTATACTCTGCTTTAAGAAAAGCCATGGCACCTTCAGCTATGTACTGACTGATTTCTTTCATCCGATCATTTCCGGCGTCTTGGCGAGAAACCCAATTAAACTTAATTAGGGTATATAAAAGGCCAATAATTCCCATCGCGGGCACTGCATACAATAAGTTCTGAATCATAAAGAAATATGTATAATCGTTAATTTAAAGGACTGCAAAAATAAGGGAATTGGTTAAAAAACCCCTTTTAATAGCTAATTGGGGAAAACCTGCGGAAAATTGCCTTATTGTTCCAATTGGGTGGTATCGGCCCGGCCGGTGAAAACAGAGCTCATTTTGCCGGCAGCCCAGATATTCCGATTAAAACGGTTGCCTAGGATAATTACAACTGCATGGTCGGTAATCAATCGTTTAAACACCGTATTATTTCCATGCCACCAGCCATTGTGGTATATAATCGGGGGTTCGGTAGGGGGAAAATACAAATGCCAGCCCAAGCCATAATTTTTTTGCCCACGGGTTTCCTGGCTATAAGGTTGGTATGCAAGATTTTCGAGGGTACGTACACTCACGAAACTGCCATTCTGGAGGGCTTCATTCCATTTGAGTAAATCCCTCACTGTACTGTATACATTTTTATCTCCATACACTGCATCCATCGATTCAAGGGGAAAGGGGGCATAATTATAGTTATAGGAGGGTACATAGGATGCTGTATCCTGCATGCTGAACACATAACTATTTTTCATTCCCAGGGGGGTAAACACACTATCCTTTAAATATTCCGGATATCTTTTTCCAGTTACTTTTTCAATCACCATTGCCAGCAGGGCATAGTTTGTATTGCAATACTGGTATCGTTGGTTGGGGGGATACACTGCTTTGATTTTGTAGCGGATCATAAAATCCAAAACATCCCGATTGGTAGCCAATCCTTTAAATCTGTTGGGGTCTTTATAATACGTTTTCTTGTTTACCCATTTTCCCTTTTTGTTTTTTACACGAACCACCTTGGTAATGGTTTCATTCATAAAATACTCATACTTTGGTAAACCACTGCGATGATTTAGCAAGGTCATTAAAGTAATTCCGGAATAGGGGAAGCCAGGTAGGTAGGTTTCTACCGGATCGTTTAAATTTATTTTGCCCTGCTCATATAAATGCAAGATGGCGGTGGCAGTAAAAGTTTTTGAAATGGATGCCAGGTGAAAAGAAGATTGTGAATCAACTGGCTGGCGGGTAGATCGGTTATAAAATCCCTGATAATCTTCAAAAATGATTTCGCCGTTTTTGGCTACCAGTATTCCCCCGCTGAATCCGGTTTTAATCAACATAGACTGATACATGGGTAACAGTTCTTGGCGATAGCTTTCTTTTTCTGCTTCGCTTAATGGCCCTTTACTTTTGTCGGTACCAATTGTTGGATACAATTCTATGCCGGTGGTGTCGGATCCCGAATTGCAGGCCAACAATAAAGAGGTACAGATAGCAATCAACATAGTCCGGCGCATTTGCTCGCGATATGAATAATTTGCGAAGATACGCGGAACGGGTGTTTAGATGCGATGGGTGGATAATTAGATAATAATTGATTTGGAATTAACAAGTAATTTTGTGAACATGACGAAGCAATCCCTCACCAGTTATCCAAAGGAGCGCATACAGATATTATTTTTAGAAAATATCAGTGATAAAGCCATACAACATTTTAAGCAAAATGGGTATGTGAATGTGCGCAAAATATCCGGAGCTTTAAGTGAAGAGCAGCTGATAAAAGAATTGAAAGATGTGCATTTGCTGGGTATCCGTTCAAAAACTACCATTACTAAAAAGGTATTGGCAGCTGCCCCTAAGTTGCAGGCCATCGGATGTTTTTGTATTGGTGTGAATCAAGTAGATCTTGCAGCCGCAACGGATGCTGGGGTTGTTGTATTTAATGCCCCCTACAGTAATACCCGCAGCGTGGCTGAGCTGGTAATAGGGGCATCCATTGTATTAATCCGGCGAATTCTCGATAAAAACAAAGCGGCCCATGAGGGAATCTGGAAAAAAGAAGCCAAAGGAAGTTTTGAATTGAGGGGCAAAACCATGGGCATAATTGGATATGGAAATATTGGTTCTCAGGTAAGCGTATTGGCCGAATCGTTGGGAATGAAAGTTCGGTATTACGATATCGAAACCCGTTTGCCTTTGGGGAATGCTGTTGCTGCGCGCAACCTAAAAGATTTGATGGGGCATTCAGATATTATTTCCCTGCACGTACCCGAAACCGCCCTTACAAAAAATATGATCAATCGCAGTGTGCTAAAATTTGCCAAGCACGGGGCCATACTGATCAACTATGCAAGAGGGGAAGTGGTAGACCTTGATGCCTTGGCAATTTCCCTTGCGCAGGAAGCTATTTCAGGGGCAGCCATAGATGTGTTTCCGGAAGAACCCGAAAAAAATGGCGATGCTTTTGAGAGTCCGCTACAAGGTTTGCCGAATGTGCTGCTCACCCCACATATTGGCGGTAGCACCGAAGAAGCTCAGGAAAATATTGGCGCCGATGTGAGTAGCAAAATGTTCCAATACCTCGAAAGAGGCATTACCAATGGATCTCATTCTGTACCGGCTATCGGACTACCACCCGTTGAAAATGCCCATCGGATTCTTCATATCCATAAAAATGTTCCCGGAGTATTAAGTGCTATCAATTTGGCTCTTTCTAGCAATAATATCAATATCGTTGGGCAGTACCTAACCACCAATTCCCGTATTGGATATGTAGTGCTGGATGTAGATAAAAAACTCTCCCAAAAAGCCGTAACCCTTTTACGCGAAGTAAAGCAGACTATAAAAGTTAGAGTTCTTTATTAATATGTTAATTATTGATTTTTAATATGTTGTGCTGATTATTTTAAAATCATCTTCAAAAGAGTTACCTTTATACTTCAAATCGAACGCAATGGAAACAATCATACATACTCCAGTTACCTTTACTTCAGGTGCCATCGCAGAAATTAAGCGGCTGATGCAAGCATCGGATTTTGATAGCGCTACCCAACTCAGGGTGGGAGTAAAGGGGGGCGGTTGTAGTGGAATGACCTATATATTAGGATTTGAAAAAGTAGAAGCTGGCGATGTTCATTTTTCGATCGATGATATTCCCTGCATCATGAATCCGAGTCATGAATTATACATATATGGCATGGAGATAGACTGGCAAGGTGGCTTAAACAGCCGCGGATTTACTTTTAGCAATCCGAATGCCACCAAAACCTGTGGTTGCGGTACTTCTTTTTCCGTATAAATATTTTTTGAAGCTACCTCATAAAAAAACCTGCTATTTCTTAGCAGGTTTTTTTATGCATGGATTTTTTTGAGAGCTGTTTATTTCTTCTTTTTAGTAGTCTCATCCAGCTTACCTAAGGGTCTGTTTTTCGCAAAATCTACCAGAATAGGTGCCGCTACAAAAATGGAAGAATACGTACCAGTGATTACCCCAATCAACATAGCAAAAGAGAAGCCGCGGGTTACCTCACCTCCAAAGATGAATAAGATCAGGATGGTAAGGAATACCGTAAGGGAAGTCATTACCGTTCTGCTCAATGTTTCGTTGATAGCTTTATTAATGATGGTGGCATTGTCTACTCCTTTCATCAGTCTGCTATCTTCTCGGATTCTATCGTATACAATTACAGTATCGTTCATCGAGAAACCGATAACGGTTAGTATGGCAGCAATAAAGTGCTGGTCGATTTCTAATGGGAACG
>CAMBUH010000111.1 GCA_945870985.1 Chitinophaga pinensis | reverse complement strand
CTGTTATTGGATTAGGCTATGTTGGTTTACCCCTGGCTATTTTATTAAGCAAGCAATATGCAGTAACCGGATATGATCATGCTGATAACCGGATTGCTGAGTTACAAAATCTGAATGATAGGAGTGGAGAAGTAACTTCTGAAGAATTAGGGGATGCTTTTTTATTGTTCAAGTCATCCAAGGATACTGTTGGTTTACAGGTATCCGAAAATCCTGAAACGATTGCCCATTCAACCATCTTTATTATTGCAGTCCCTACCCCTGTTGATCAAAGTAATTTACCTGATTTATCCCCATTAAAATCTGCCACTGAATTAGTTGCCCGGCACTTAAAAAAGGGAGACTTGGTAGTATACGAATCAACTGTTTATCCGGGTTGTACCGAGGAGGTTGCGGTGCCTATTTTGGAGCAGGTTTCTCGGCTTACGTACAATATAGATTTTACGGTAGGTTATTCTCCAGAACGAATGAATCCGGGAGATAAGCAGCGTAAGTTAACCGACATTGTAAAAGTCACATCTGGATCTAATCCTGAAGCAGCAAGCCGGGTAAATAATCTGTATGCTTCCATCATAAAGGCAGGTACTTATTTGGCCCCCAGCATTAAAATAGCGGAGGCTTCTAAAGTAGTAGAAAATACGCAGCGTGATATCAATATCGCTTATATGAATGAGCTTTCGAAAGTGTTTACTGCATTGGAAATTGATATGAAGGAGGTAACAAAGGCAGCGGCAACGAAGTGGAATTTTTTACCCTTTCATCCGGGTTTGGTGGGCGGACATTGTATAGGTGTTGATCCTTATTATCTGATACATCGTTCAATACAGGCAGGCTACGAGCCAAACTTGCTTAAATCGGCCAGGGTAATCAATAATAGCATGGGCGATTATGTTGCCAACAGGATGTTAGCATTGCTAGCAAAAAAGGATATAACTGCAAGAACTGCCCGTGTGTTAATAATGGGTATTGCCTTTAAAGAAAATACGGCGGATATCAGAAATAGTAGGGTTGTAGAATTAATCAACCAACTGATAGTTTCTGGGGTTGCAGTTGATATTTATGATCCATTGGTAGATGCACTGGCAGTTAGTGAAAGTTATGGGTTAACTTGTTTAGATAAGCTAGGCGAAACGGTTAAATATGAGGGAATCATTATTGCGGTGCCGCATGCTGTTTTTTATAATTTTGATTATGGTAAGTATTTGAAACAGCGGGCAGTTTTATATGATTTACATGGAATTGTTTCTGGTCAACTTTCCGACGGCAGCTTATAATTATTCGCAGCCCTGTTGATAATCTTTTTTTTATAACCCTTTCCGAACCATTATTTTCACTTTTAGGACGAGTACTACTTTGAATTATAAATTATAATTTTATACAATATTTTATAGCTGCTTAGCTATTTTTATATAATAGATTTAGCTATAAAATGGGTATATTTGTAGGGTTATTATCTGCGTTTTAGTAGGCAGAGATTGCTGTAACCTTCATGTGAGTGAGGCAGACGGAGTCATGTATTTTTTGGTATATTTTTCATGATTATTACGAAAACACCTTATCGGGTTTCATTTTTTGGAGGGGGAACTGATTTTCCGCTTTGGTTTAGGGAGCATGGGGGAAGAGTGATTTCCACTTCTATCAATAAGTATTGCTACATAACCTGCCGTAGAAAACCTGCTTTTTTTCCGCATAAGCATCGGTTTGTATATAGTGAAATTGAGGATGTAAATGAAATTTCGGCTACTCGTCACCCAGCAATTAAAGGCGTGTTGGAATGGATGCACTGGACGGATGGCCTGGAAATTCACCACGATGGAGATTTGCCTGCTCGTTCCGGATTAGGATCCAGTTCTGCATTTACCGTTGGATTATTGCAGGCAATGCATCGGTTACAAAATACAACCCTTTCTGCTGATGAACTGGCAAAGCAGGCAATTCATGTAGAGCAAAAGGTAATCAATGAGGTAGTGGGTTGTCAAGATCAGATTGCCGTGGCTTATGGCGGATTTAACCGGATAGATTTTAATCCCGATGAAACCTTTTCCGTAACGCCCATTTCAATAGATGCCACTCGGCTGGCAGATTTGCAAAATCATTTGCTCTTATTCTTTACAGGATTTTCAAGATTTGCCTCCGAGATTGAATCTAGTAAGTTGGTTAACTTTTCTAAGCATTCAGATTCTTTGCAGCGCATGATGGACATGGTGATAGAAGCCGAGGATTTATTAAAAAACAATAACCGCGATTTACAACAATTTGGCTGGATGTTGCAGGAAGCCTGGGAGTATAAAAAATCATTATCCTCCATCGTTTCTACTTCAGCGATTGATGAAATTTATGACAGAGCCATTACAGCTGGTGCATTAGGAGGAAAGATATTAGGTGCCGGGGGTGGGGGATTTATGCTGTTTTTTGTACCTCCGGAAAAACAATCTGCCGTAAGAAGCAGTTTAGCTGAATTGATAGAAGTACCCTTTTTATTTGAGCAGGAGGGGTGTTCGGTGGTGTTAGGGTAGTATTAATTATGAAAAAAGAAAAACCATTTATTATTAGATTATTGTTGCGAGGCAGAAATCTATTTTCCAATTTCTTTTTCGATCCCTGGGAAATGCTGATGAAGTGGAGAGCGATTCCTGTTTTTGTAAAAAACATTTTTGAGTATAACGCAAAGCGAAAATCGAATCTTCCAGCCATTCGGTTTTCTAGTTTATTTTTTACCACCTACGAAAAGTACATGCCCGGAGGAACGGTTGGCGGACATTATTTTTTACAGGATGTTTGGGCTGCAAAAAAAATATATCAATCCGGTACCAAACATCATGTGGATATAGGATCACGGATTGATGGTTTTGTTGCGCATTTGTTACCTTTTTGTACGGTTGAATATGTTGATATCCGGCCTATTGAATCTCCTTTTCCTGAATTAGTTTTTAAACAAGGTTCAATTGTAGAGTTACCTTATCCGGATAATTCTATTGAAAGTTTAAGTTGCTTGCATGTGATAGAACATATCGGTTTGGGCAGGTATGGTGATCCGATTGATCCGGAAGGGCATATCAAAGCTGCCAAAGAGTTGAGTCGTGTGCTAAAGCCAGGAGGAAAGCTTTATTTGGGAACTCCTGTTGGTAAGGAAGCTGTATGTTTTGATGCACACAGAATTTTTTTTGTAGAAACTATTCTAGAATTATTTAGTGAGTTACAGTTAGAGAGTTTTGATTTTATTACCGACCAGGGTAATCTTATAAAGTTTGACTATCCTTTTGACAAAGCTAATCAGGAGAGGTATGGGTGTGGATTGTTTTTGTTTTTAAAAAATCTTTAGGATAAAAAATAAATTGTAAAACTTATTTTTCATGAAAGTAGTTATTCTTGCTGGTGGGTTGGGAACAAGGTTAATGGAAGAAACTGAATCCCGACCGAAACCAATGGTGGAGATTGGGGGAAAACCAATATTATGGCATATCATGAAAATGTATGCGCATCATGGATTTACAGACTTTATTATTTGTTTGGGTTATAAATCCATATTGATTAAAGAATATTTTTACAATTATTATCTGCATAATTCGGATGTAACTATTGATCTTTCGAATAATAAGATTGACATACATCAGACAGATACTGAGCCATTTAAAGTTACCTTGATCGATACCGGGCTCACTACCAATACGGCTGGTAGAATCAAAAGAATTCAGCCCTATTTAAATGGAGAGACATTTATGCTGACTTATGGTGATGGACTTTCTGATATCAATTTAAACTCTTTGCTCAGTTTTCATCGAAGCCATGGGAAGTTAGCTACTTTAACTTCGATTCAGTTGCCTGGTAGATTTGGTCATTTAGAAATTGATTCAAATAGTAGCATAAATAAATTTCGAGAAAAGGTATCTGAACAAGACATCTGGATTAATGGTGGTTTTTTTGTTCTTGAGTCCGGAATATTTGACTATTTGAATGACGATTCAGATAACATTCAATGGGAAAAAGGACCTTTAGCATCCATCGCAGAAGGAGGACAATTATTAGCATACAAGCACAGAGGTTTTTGGAAGTGTATGGATGCTATGAGGGATAGAATTGAATTAGAGGGTTTATGGAATTCGGGCAATGCTCCCTGGAAAGTATGGTAAAAGCAAGAATTACATATTCTTTTCTACAAAAGCATTACCAAGGTAAAAATGTTTTTGTAACTGGACATACAGGGTTTAAAGGTTCTTGGTTTGTCAAAATCTTACATGATTTAGGAGCATTTGTCAGAGGATATTCATTGGCGCCTGAAGATGAATTATGTTTATATTCCCAAATGAAAGGTGATAAGCTTTGTGACTCTGTTATAAGTGATATAAGAGATAGAAATGAATTACAAAAAGCAATTATCGATTTTAAGCCTGATTTTGTATTTCATTTTGCAGCACAGTCTTTGGTTAGAAAATCATATTTATTCCCCGTTGAAACATTTGAAGTAAATTCGATGGGCACCCTTAATTTATTAGAATCGCTTAGGGTTTTAGATAAGAAGTGCTCGATTATTCTGATTACAACTGACAAGGTTTATCTGAACAAAGAATTAGATTATTATTATAAAGAGAATGATTCTTTAGGTGGATATGATCCATATAGCGCTAGTAAGGCGAGTTGTGAATTAATTATAGATTCATATAGAAATTCATTTTACAATACAAAAGATTTTGAAAAGCATAAAAAGTCGGTTGGTGTAGCAAGGGCTGGAAATGTTATTGGTGGCGGTGATTGGGCAAAAGACCGTCTTATTCCCGATGTAGTAAGGTCATTGCAGTCGGATTCAGAAATCATAATTAGAAACCAAAGTTCTATTAGGCCATGGCAACATGTTATTGAACCTTTATTCGGATATTTAGAGTTAGGAGTAAAACTTTTGATTGATCCAATTCAATTTGGGCAAGCATTTAATTTTGGTCCTAATAAATTTGATAATCTTACAGTTGAGGAGGTTGTTACAGAGGCAATAAAATATTGGGAATCGGGAAGCTATAGAATCCAACAAAGTATTGAAAATTATCATGAAGCAAGTTTACTCAAACTTGATATAAGTAAGGCTTTATTACATTTAAGTTGGAAGCCTGTTTTCGACAGCTCAACATCAATCGAAAGAACAATTAGTTGGTATAAAAAGTTTTATAGTGGCATATCTGTTTTAGAATTAATGAATTCAGACATAGAATTTTATCTTAAAAAATCTAATGAATAATTTATCGACTTTTAAATGACAATATAATTTAGATATGCTATTCGTTATAGTGTAAATTTTTTTCAATGATAGATAATCAATTTGAATCCATACAACTGTGAATTGTCGATTTTGTAACACCCCATTGCATTTTGAGTTTTTAGATTTGGTGAACTCCCCGCCATCCAATTCGTTTTTGGCAATTGACCAATTAAATGAGCCGGAAGTATTTTTTCCTTTGAGAGTTTGGGTATGTGATAATTGCTTTCTTGTTCAAATAGATGAATACGAAAAATCGTCTGCGATTTTTAATAATGACTATGTTTACTTTTCATCATTTTCAAAAAGTTGGTTGAATCATGTCAAAAACTATTGTGAGGAAGTTGTAAAAAGGTTATCATTGAACGAAGCTTCAAAGGTTATAGAAATTGCTTCTAATGATGGGTATCTATTACAGTTTTTTTTAGAAAAAAAGATTCCGGTT
This sequence comes from Chitinophaga pinensis, assembly GCA_945870985.1. Taxonomy (GTDB): domain Bacteria; phylum Bacteroidota; class Bacteroidia; order Chitinophagales; family Chitinophagaceae; genus Sediminibacterium; species Sediminibacterium pinensis_C. Next base: position 2,169 of record CAMBUH010000111.1, on the reverse strand, counting down.
TTGGGCATAGAACCAACCAAAAATACTGCTAGCATAGCAATAGAAAAAGGAATTGAAACAGTTACTGAATTTTTTGGAAGTGTTTTAGCTGAGGAATTGACAAAGAAAGGTATACAGGCTGATTTGTTAATAGGGAACAACGTACTTGCGCATGTACCGAATATAAATGATTTTGTTGCAGGTATGAAACGGATACTTAGTACGATAGGAACCATAACATTGGAGTTTCCACATTTAATTCAGATGATTAATAAAAATCAGTTTGATACTATATATCACGAGCATTTTTCTTATCTCTCCTTGTACACCGTTCAAAAAATATTTTTTCAACAGGAATTAGAAATTTATGATGTAGATGAAATATCCACTCATGGCGGATCATTAAGGATTTATGTAAAACATTTGGATGATACAAGTAAGCAAGTTAGTAGTAAGGTATCATATCTCATCTCACAAGAAAAATTAAACGGTGTTGATACGCTTGCTTACTATACTGGTTTTATCAAAAAAGTTGAGCAAATTAAAATTGATTTTTTATCATTTTTGATTGCACAGAAGAAAAACGGTAAAAAAGTGGTAGGATACGGAGCTGCAGCCAAGGGCAATACTTTATTGAATTATTGTGGTGTAAAAAAAGATTTAATCAGTTTTGTGGTAGATGCGAATCCAAACAAACAGGACAAATATTTACCGGGCAGTCACATTCCTGTTGTGAGTGAAGAGCAGCTAAAAAAATTTCATCCTGATTTTGTTATCATCTTTCCTTGGAATTTAAGCACTGAAATAATGAATCAGTTAAATTACATTAGAGACTGGGGTGGTAAATTTTTAATTCCTATTCCATCTGTTATTATTGACTAATTAATGAAAATTTTAGTAACAGGTGCAACCGGTTTCATTGGAAACCATTTAATCCCGATATTGCTGGAAAGGGGTCATACTATAATTGCTACTGGGAGAAATCAAGCAAAAGCTTTTGCAGCAGATTGGTACAATCACGTAAGATTCATAACCTTTGATATTTCAATATTGCCCAACCAAGAGTCATTATTTGATTTTTTTGATAATCCTGATGTGCTTATACACTTGGCTTGGGATGGGCTTTCCGATTTAAACGATTTGATTCATGTAGAGAAATATTTATATTCTCATTATCAATTCCTAAAATCATATATTTATTCGGGCGGTAAACATATTTTAGTGACAGGTACCTGTCTTGAATACGGGATTCAAAAGGGCTGTTTAGATGAGGAAATGCCTGTGGATCCAATAACTTCTTACGGCATTGCTAAAAATAGCCTCCGGCAGTTTTTAAATGTTTTGCAACAGTCTCAATTTCAATTTATATTTCAATGGGTTCGACTCTTTTATATGTTTGGAAAGGGGCAGCCCCCAAGATCTATAATCCCTCAATTGGAAGAAGCCATTCAGAAAGGAGATGCAATTTTTAATATGTCAGGTGGTGAGCAGTTGCGTGATTATCTTTCTGTTACAAAAGTGTCAGAGTACATTGCAAGAATAGCTGAGCAAGACGATGTAGTTGGAATAATTAATTGTAGTAGTGGCCAGCCAATCGCAATTAAGACACTGGTGAAAGAGTACGCCGAATCTTTCGGTTCGGATATTCAGTTTAATTATGGCTACTATCCATATAAGAATTATGAGCCAATGGCTTTTTGGGGAAGTGATGTGAAACTAAAAAAAATTATTTTTGAGTGACGAATTAGTGAGATTTCGATTAAGAATTCAAAACACTTCTTCTATTTGTTAAAGTGATAATATGATTAAGCGAAATCTAGTTGCCAATTATATTGGTCAGGGATGGTCTGCAATTATGAGCATCGCTTTCATACCATTGTATATCCGTTACCTTGGTATTGAATCCTATGGTTTGATTGGTCTTTTTGGCATGTTAATGACATGGTTAGGATTACTCGACTTGGGAATGACACCTACATTGTCACGTGAAATGGCAAGATTTACGGGTGGGGCACACTCTGCCGAATCAATTCGCACCTTGTTGAGAACTATTGAGATTATTTTTTTATCGATTGCTTTACTTAGTTGCCTTGGTGTTTGGTTATTCTCAAGTTGGATAGCAAATAATTGGCTAAAAGCTGGTAAAATTGATTCCAAGACTATAGCTGAGGCATTTTCAATTATGGGAAT
>CAMBUH010000110.1 GCA_945870985.1 Chitinophaga pinensis | reverse complement strand
ACTCCTCCCAATACTCTTCCTTGCCCGTCTAGCCATTTGGTTGCAGAATGTATCACTAAATCAGCCCCCAAAGCAATAGGTTGTTGTAGAATAGGGGTGGCGAAACAGTTGTCTACATTTACAATCACGCCTTTTTCATGCGCAACTCTACTAATCATTTCAACATCTAGTATTTCTAAACCCGGATTGGTAGGGGTTTCAAGGTATATCATTTTGGTATTCGGGAGGATAGCTGCTCTCCAGGCTTCTTCGGTGGCAGTTGCCGGTAGGTAAGCATAGTCGATGCCATATTTGGGTAAATACTTTGATATAACGGTATGGGTACTTCCAAATACAGACTGACAGGATAGTAGATGGTCGCCCTGTTTTAATAAAGCCATGAACGAGCCAAAAACGGCACTCATACCCGATGCTGTTGCATAGCCGGCTTCTGCTCCTTCGAGGGCACAGACTCTATCAACCAGTTCTTGCACATTAGGATTGCTAAAACGGCTATAAATGTTATCGTCGGTTTCATCGGCAAAAGCTGCGCGCATATCTTCTGCATTCTCAAAGCAAAAACTACTGGTTAAAAACAAAGGAGCGGAATGTTCCATTTCAGGGGTTCGGTCTATTTGAATTCTTATAGCCTGCGTAGTTGGATGAGTAGCCATAACCGATAAAATTTGTATCAGCCTCGGTATATCCGAAAGCCGATCTTTAAAAGATTTTAGCAAAGGTATCTAACCATGTGTTTATTTTGCATAATAATTAGCCAGATATGATGCAGGTATTCCATTACCCCCAACCCTTTACACTGGAGAACGGTCAGGTTTTGCCTGAACTTCAGATAGGGTATCATACCTGGGGCACTTATCAGCCCGGGGCTAAAGTGGTATGGATCTGCCATGCACTTACCGCAAACTCCGATGCAGCCGATTGGTGGAAGGGGCTGGTTGGGGAAGGTACGTTCATGAATGCTACCGATTATTTTATTGTATGTGCCAATATCCTGGGCTCCTGTTATGGAACCACCGGCCCGTTGAGTAGTCACTCCAAAACCGGCAATCCTTATTATGCCGATTTTCCGCAGGTAACTATTCGAGATATGGTAGCTGCCCATATATTATTGCGACAGCATTTAGGCATCGAAAAGATTTATCTGCTGATGGGAGGAAGTATGGGCGGATATCAGGTGTTGGAATGGGCCATCATGGAACCATCTATTATTGAGCGTTTATTTCTGATCGCCACCTCCCCCTCGGAAAGTGCCTGGGGAGTTGCGGTTCATACTGCACAGCGACTGGCTATTGAGGCCGACGGTACCTGGCAACATGCTGCACCAGATGCGGGTGCAAAAGGATTGAAAGCTGCCAGGGCTATTGGGATGCTCACCTATAGAAATTATCAAACCTTTCAGGAAAAACAAACCGATCCGGATCCGGAGAAAATTGATCATTTTAAGGCATCCTCTTATCTGAATTATCAAGGAGACAAGCTGGTTAAGCGATTCAATGCCTATAGTTATTGGTTACTCACCAAGTCTATGGATAGCCATCACTTGGCTCGAAAGCGGGGAGGAGATTTAATTCAAACTTTAGGAACCATTCACCAGCCCACTTTAATCATAGGGATATTGGGCGATATCCTTTGTCCGGTTGATGAACAACGATTTATGGCTGCCCATCTACCAGATTCACAATTGATAGAAATTGAGTCGGCCTATGGCCACGATGGTTTTATTATCGAAACCGAACAGATTACCACGCACCTGCGGCTTTGGCTCGCAGATGATGCTGTGTAACTGATTTATTCCGGGTGATAGATTCGCTCCGCAGTTCGGTACACTTCTTTTTTGTTTAAGGTCATGGTTTTGGTTTGCTGTTTTGCATAGCGCTCCATTTGGTCGGTATAATGCGGAGAATCTTTACGGGCAGAAGCACCATACACGTTCATCGATTCAATAATGGGTCCGTCTTTAGTAAATTTCACCAGCTCTACATAAGCATCACCCTGTGTGCCTTTGTATAGTCCGTTTTTATAGGGAACTGTTGAAATGGTAGCCAATACATCGGGTAAGCCGGCAATCGGAATTTCTTTTTCTCCCCGCACCAGTTTTTGAATATCACCCAAGGTTACATCGGTTCTTCCATAATCTCTTAGCATAGCTGTTTTTACTTCCCGTAAAAGATCAAGCGACTGTTGTGTAGTCATTTTAAGGGTTGAGAGATATTTTGCTCTTTGTTGGTTGGCTATTTTATAAATCAATAAAAAGGTAGCAGCACCACGGCTATCGGTGGTTGCTTTTTTATCCCAGGTATTGCAATTAGCAATCATATCTGCCAATTCGGGATAGTCAGCGCTCTTTAGCATAAATAACGTATCTATATTAGTAGGAAAAGCAAACTGCGTAGGAAATTGCCGATCAAATTTTATTTTCTTCATCTGCTCAAACGAAATGGTCGGATACCCAGCTATTAATTCGGCAAAACGCATACTGCGATTGTTCTCTAGTGTTTCATAGCCCATATTGGGAATTCGGTTTATGGGATTGTCGTTGCCGTTGGTGCTGTGGAATGGACTGTGATTGGTATTATATACAAATCCACTCTGGGGTTGCAATACCTGGGGTAAGTTGGCAAGGGGATGAATATCAGTCCACAAGGTTGCCTGGGTGTTACCGGGAACGGTATTCTTCCAGCTATAGTTGGTATTACGTACCGGAATTTTTCCATTGCTTATATAATAGATCGTGTCGTAGCGATCGGCATATACCAGGTTATATCCGGGAATCGCCATCATTTCAAGGGCAGATTTGAATTCGGTATAGTTTCGGGCCTTATTCATCCGGTACCATTGTTCTAGTCCACGGATATCCATTTGTGCTGGCATACGAACCGAGAAGACGCCTTTTTCGGTAATCATGGTTGGCCCGTAAAGGCTAGCATATATTTTTTTCTTTACAGGTATTACGGCGCCGGATATTTTAACTTTCAGGGTTACTTTTTTTTCTTCCAGTAGCAACCATTTGTTATCCATCTTATATTCTAGGGCATTGGCTGGATTGATTTCTAACTGGTATACATCCAGTTTATCGGGATCATTTACAGTGTGGGCCCATCCTAGGTATTCATTGGCGCCATGCAAAATGCAGGGGGCACCCGGAAAGTTGGCACCTAAGATATTCCAGCCTTCTTCGCTGCAAAGGTGTGCTTCGTAAAAAGCAACCGGACCTTCCAGTGGCTGGTGTGCGTTGATGGTTAGGTAGGTATTGCCATCGGAGGTTTTGCGACTATTGAAAGCAAATGCATTGCTGCCACCTGGCCGTATTTGGGGAAGTACAGGAACTGTGCCTTTGAAAATGGAGGAAAGTGCTTTGTCGGCACCGGAAAGCACACAAAGTTGTAATACGGAATATTGTACCATGTCTTTGGGCGAAATGGGAAAGGCTCTTTTTAGTAATACTTCTTTGGGATGTTCTTTTGCGAACGCATTCAATCCGGCACAATAGCCTTCGAGCAATCGCTGAAAGGCTGGACTCAAATCTTTATCATATCGGGCTTCTACTAAGGCGGGAATGCCCATGAGGTGAATAATGTAGTCGGTTTGTGCACCGGCTTTGCCCTTATAAATTCCAGACATTGCTTTTCCAGTAATTAGGGATTCTTGAATCGTAAAAAAATCATCTTCTGCTGCTGCCCAGGCGAGTCCATACGCTACTTCGGGATCGGTGGGTGCGAAAATATGGGGTACCCCTAAAGAGTCGCGAACGATATCGATGCGGCTGGGTTGAAACTGGGCAAAAGAGGAAATAGAGGTTAGCAGAAGAGCAAGGCAGGATAGGAAAGCACGCATGGCTGAAAATATTTGGTGCAAATATCCGGCTTATTGTAAGATGAAATATGGTTTTGCGGTATTACCTTTGAAAAAACTGAGCATTATGGGCATCTGGCAACAAATTGCGGAATATCTCTATCTGAAAAAGAAAACCGAAGAAACCCCTGCCGGCAGCTGGATGAAATACATGCATGGCATGAATCGCATTTCTCTGATAATTTTTTTGCTGGGTTTAGTGGTAATTATTTTTAAGCTGGTAATCCGGCCCTTGCTTCAGCGATAGTTGCTTTGGCTAAATCTTGTATAATGGCTGCTGCCTTTTCTGAGGCATTTTCTCCTGTATGTAAAACGGCTCTGAGGGCCCGATAATCTTCCTGTATTTTTTGTTGTACCGGGTTAGAAAGAATGTTCGTTAAGGCGGTTGCTAACTGATTGGTTGTAAATGCATCCTGAATAAGCTCAGTAACTACTAGTTTGTTCATGATCAGGTTTACCAATGAAATATAGGGAATGGAGATCAATCGCTTTGCGATAAAGTAACTGATGGGGCTACCCTTATACGCTACCACTTCCGGTACATTCAATAGGGCTGTTTCGAGTGTGGCGGTTCCGCTGGTAACGATAGCAGCTTTTGCTTGTAGCAGCAAGCTATGGGTTTGATTGCGTACACAACGGATGCCGGGATAGGGCTTCAGTATTTCCTGATAAAAAGTGGGTTCTATGCCGGGTGCCATGGCTACTACAAAATCGTAGGCAGGAAATCGTTGAGTAACCGAAAGCATGATGGGTAACAAAGTGCTGATTTCTTGTTGTCTGCTCCCCGGGAGTAAAGCAATTACTGGTTGTTGGGGTGGGGAGGTTGAAAAATCGGCTAACATCCAGTGAATGGTTTCGGGGGAAGGATTGTGTTGAATTTGATCAACCACTTCTAACAGGGGATGCCCTACATAGTCTACCGACCAGTTCCATTTTTTTTCGAAATACTCTTTTTCAAAAGGGAGTATGCAAATCATGCGATGGATGATCTGCTTCATTTTAATTACTCTTTTTTCTTTCCATGCCCATACCTGGGGAGAAATGTAATAGGCAATTTTCAATCCCTGTTGATTCCCCCATTCGGCAATGCGCAAATTGAATCCGGGATAATCGATGCATACGAGCACATCTGGTTTAAATTGTTGGATATCTTCTTTACAAAAACGCAGGTTGCGAAGAATGGCAGGCAGGTTTTTAATTACTTCCCAAAATCCCATAAATGCCAGCTCGCGATAATGCTTTACCAGGGTAGCTCCGGCAGCTTCCATCAGGTCGCCACCCCAGCAACGGATAATTGCATCGGGTTCTGTTTTTATCAGTGCTTTTATCAGGTTGCTGCCATGTAAATCTCCACTGGCTTCACCTGCTATAATATAATATCGGGTAGGCATGTATGCCGAGGTTTGGGTTCAATTAATACCATTTCAGGTACAATGCAAAGAGGCCATATATTAGGGAAGCAATAAAAATACCTATGGCGGTTTTGTCGTGTTTGATATTGATGTACAGGGTAAAAATAAAAACATTGGCCACCAGAGAAATGGTAATAATTCCTGATAACAGGGGGCGCTCCATTAATAATACCTCGAAATACTCTTTTAAGGAAAACAGATGGAAACGTGCAAAATAAAAAATGGTGAATCCAATTAAAGGGGTAATAAATCCTAGGAGTAGCCCCAAGGGAATTTTGTCTTTTAATAGCAGGTTCATGCAAATAGTTTTTCCAGTTTCTTTTTCAGGGGCATATTGGTTAGGTCGAACTGAACTGGCACTACGCTAACATAGTTATGCTTAAGTGCCCATACGTCGGTATCTTTTCCTTTATCGAAGTTAACAAACACACCGGTTAACCAATAGTATCTTCTGCCATTAGGGTCTTTTCTTTCATCAAATTCTTCATCATATTTGGCGTAGGCCTGGCGGCAGATTTTAATGCCCTTAATGGAAGCAAGTTCTCCTTTGGGAATATTAACGTTCAAACAAAGATGCGGTTCGGCAATCGGTTTTTTCAGCATTTGTTCTACCAGCAGTCGGGCATAGTGGGTAGCTGCGGTAAAATCGGCTTCAATGCTCAGGTCGAGCAAACTAAACCCGATACTCGGAATAGACTCAATAGAGGCTTCCAATGCGGCCGACATGGTGCCGGAATAAATTACGTTGATGGAGTGATTGGCACCATGGTTAATACCACTGAGGCAGATATCTGGTTTGCGGTGCAGAATTTTATCAACTGCCAGCTTAACACAATCTACGGGGGTGCCGCTGCAACTATACGATTCCACATCTTCGAACAGGTGCATTTTATGTAAACGCAGGGGGCTACCGATGGTGATGGCATGCCCCATACCACTTTGGGGTTTGTCGGGTGCTACCACTACAATTTTACCGAGGCCTTTTGCTGCTTCAACCAAAGCACGGATACCTGGTGCATGAATGCTGTCGTCGTTCGTTATTAAAATAATCGGTTCTTTAGTAGAACCCTGTTTTTTTTTGACTGCCATAGAGTGCAAAGATACGATTTAGTTTATCAAGCGGGGGAAGGGGTAAAAGGGGGGTGAAATCGCGGAAAATAAAAAAAATTTTGGCACAAACTAAAAATATTAGTAATTTGCTGCTAAAACCGTTAGTTATGTCAAATGCCGGAAAAAATTTGAAGTATTTGCGCAAGCTTCGTGGCTGGACGCAGGAGGAGTTTGCCCAGAAATTATCTATTAAGCGCTCCCTGGTGGGTGCCTATGAAGAAGAGCGTGCCGAACCCAGACTGGAAGTGATGGAAGCCATTTCTAACCTGTTTAAAATTAGTCTGGAAGATTTTTTGTTTAAAGATCTTTCCGAGAAATCCGGGGGAAGTTATTTAGAGAAGCGCCGAAACAGCAAATTGATTTCGGGGGGTGCGGCAGAAATTCGCTTGGTACCGGTAAAAGCTGCTGCGGGTTATTTGGCGGGATATGGCGATCCTGAATTTATTGATGAGTTGAACACATTCACCTTACCTATGTTGGCTCCGGGCCATTACCGGGCTTTTGAAATTGTGGGCGATAGTATGTTACCCACCCCCAGTGGCAGCGTAATTGTAGGCGAAAAAGTAGATAATCTGGAGGAAGTGAAAAATACCAATACCTATGTGGTGCTTTCTAAAAATGAAGGGGTGGTTTATAAGCGTATCATTCGCAATACCAAAGCCCGCAATACATTAACCCTGTTGAGTGATAATCCGGTGTACGAACCCTATTATGTAAATGCCGAAGATGTGCTGGAGGTTTGGAAAGCCGTGTACATTCTTCAGAAAGCTGCTCCTGCACCCCGCTGGGATGTGAATCACCTGGCCGGTATGGTAAATACTTTACAGGAGCAAGTGAGCAGTCTGCAAAAGAAGTTTAACTAGGGGGTAGGGGGTTGTGTTTTTAATAGGCAGCTTACCCAAAATATTTTCGGGCAACCCGATAGGTATTGCAATGGGCTTCTACGATTGTTTTTATTTCAGGGGAATATCCTCCGCCCATTGCGACTGTAACGGGTATGTTATGTTGTTGTAACAGAGAGAACACATATTCATCCCGCTGTTGGCAGTCTGCCAGGGTTAGTCGCAGTTTCCCGAATCGGTCGGTTTCCAACACATCCACCCCCGATAAGTAAAAGGCAAAATCAGGTTGCAGACTTTCTAAAACGCTCGGTAAATGTTGCTGAAGCAGATCCAGGTATTCTTTTCCATCGGTACCATCTTTCAGGGGAATATCTATATCCGATTGTTCTTTCCGAAAGGGATAGTTATGGGCGCCATGCATGCTTAGGGTACATACTTTTTTTTCCTGTGCAAATATTTTGGCAGTGCCATTACCCTGGTGCACATCTAAATCGATGATGATAATCTTAGTTGCCAGTTGCCGGTCTAGCAAATATTGGGCGGCTACGGCCATATCATTTAATATACAAAAACCCTCGCCCCGGTCGGCAAATGCATGATGGGTGCCACCGGCAACATTCAGAGCAACGCCCTCTCCCTTTGCCAACAGGCAACAATCAATGGTTGCCTGCGTGATCATTTTTTCGCGCAGCATCAGTTGCTCCGATTGCGGAAATCCGATACTCCTTTGTTCGGAGGCAGATAAGCCCAGGGTATCTATTTTTTGTAAGTACTCCGTAGTGTGAATCCTTTGCAGGATATC
>CAMBUH010000109.1 GCA_945870985.1 Chitinophaga pinensis | reverse complement strand
TCTATCATTTTTGGGATACCTGATAGGGGAGGAATCATTGATTACTCAGCCTGTATTTTCCGACTCAACAAGGCTTCAGGCCAAAATAGGGAGCCGCGATGCCAATAATGATTTGGTAAAGTCCCAATATTAATTATATGTGCCCCTGGGGAATCGGATGAAAGAATTGAATATGAACAAATACCGGCTGGCAGCCTTTATATTTGCCGGAGCCAATCATCTTAAGTAAACAGAAAAATTAATCCTAAAAAATAGAATAACATGATACCTACAAAATCGTATGCTGCCTTAAGTAAGCACACCCCACTCGAACCCTATTCTTTTGAGCGAAGAGACCTTCGTGCCGACGACGTTCATGTGCATATCCGTTATTGTGGTGTTTGTCACAGCGATCTACACCAGGCCCGCGACGAGTGGGGAGGGTCAATGTATCCTATGGTACCCGGACATGAAATTGTAGGGGAAGTGGTTGCTGTGGGTAGCGGCGTTACCCGTTTCGCGCCGGGCGATTGGGTAGGAGTGGGGGTTATGGTAGACTCCTGCTGTAATTGCGAAAGTTGTAACCGAGATTTAGAGCAGTATTGTGATGATGGCATGACGGGCACTTATAATGGCCTTGAGAGGGATGGTAAAACACTGGCACAAGGAGGGTACTCTTCTGATATAGTGGTGAAAGATCGTTTTGTGGTAAGCATTTCCCGTTCTCTCAATATGGCAGCAGTGGCGCCACTTTTGTGTGCCGGAATTACTACTTACTCTCCTCTTCGATTTGCCGGAGTAACAGCAGGCATGAAAGTGGGTGTAGTAGGGCTCGGTGGGTTAGGGCATATGGGCGTTAAGTTTGCCGCTTCCTTTGGGGCAGAAGTAACTGTAATTAGCACTTCTCCTTCAAAAGAAGCAGATGCGAAAAGACTAGGTGCCAGTCGCTTTTTATTGAGTACGGATAAAGAGGCAGTAAAAAATCATGCAAGATATTTTGATGTGATATTAGATACCGTTTCTGCTGATCATGATTATACAGGCTATTTGGATATGTTAACGGTGGAAGGTAAATTGTTGATTGTGGGATTACCATCAAAAACACCCGAAATTTCTCCTTTCTCGCTGATTGCTAAAAGAAGAATCATCATCGGTTCTATGATTGGCGGTATGAAGGAAACACAGGAAATGCTAGATTATTGTGCCGAGCACCAGATTGTATCCGACGTGGAAGTTATTTCTATGCAGTATATCAATGAAGCCTATCAGCGTATGTTGCGTTCGGATGTGAAGTATAGATTTGTAATTGATCTGGCAACCTTATAGTAGCTGATTATTTATAAAAGAACAACCCGCTGCTGAAGCCTAGCCATAAAAAAATCGGCCGACGAAGTCGACCGATTCTCCTACTCTCCAACAACAACTATTTAGAAGATCACTTTTGCAGCCAGGAATTTCCCGTCGGCATCAAATGCTACTGCATAACGGGTATTATTGGCATTTATAATTACCAAGTACCCCTTAATGGTGCCATTTACTTTAAGCTTGTCGGCTTTGTTAAATACATAATTAGGATAAGTGGCACTTAAATATGATTGGATAGCTCCTGGTAAGGCTCCTTGGGGTATATTCTCCAGTTCGCACTCGGCTGCAGGTAGGGCTACTCTTTTCTCAAAGCCGCCATTCGCATTAAATACCGTTACAAATGCGCCGTTGTTTTTTGATACTACAATAAAGGTTCCCTCTTTAGTTTTAAAGGCTTTCACCAGCGTATCGCTAGGGTATGAGGTAGTCATGTAAGCTTTAATCGATTGGGGTAAATCATTTAGTGAAAGGGTATCTTTAGATTTTCCATCGCGGCAATCAAAGCGACCTCCGTTATGCCAGCCCTCACCTTCCAGATCATTTTTTTCACGCTGCTCCAAAACCTTACTAAAGGTTCCGTCTGCTTTAAACAGCATGGCAACGGGTTTGTTGTTGAATCTTACAATGGCTACATAACCTTTAATGGTTCCAGAAGTATCTTTTACAGCAAAGGCCTTGATAAAGCTATATCCTGTATAGTTTGTACCCAAGTAGGCTTGAACAGTGGCAGGTAAGGCAGTAAAGGCGATGGAATCTCTGTGATGACCTTTCTCACAAGTATGCATTACATACACAGAATCGGAACTTGTTCCACCACTGTTTGCCGTGCCTGATGAACTGCTGGCAGCCACAGCTATAGTAGGGGAGGTAGCCGAAGAAGGCAATGTTGTATTATTTGTTGGTGCATTCGGTTTTAACCCCAACTCTTTTTGACAAGAAGTTAACGTGAGGGCGATTAAGAAAACGGAAGCTATATATTGGGCGATTGATTTGAATTGGTATTGCATATGTTTACTATTTGATAAGTTAAAAAATCAGTTTCTGAAAAATTGATTCAACAGGTCTGATTTTAACTGACAATAGAGAATGAAGAGCTTAACGGAGTGCCGGGCTTTGTTACATAAGGCAACCCAGGATGCTGATAAATTGGATGGATATCTAATGAACCCTACCTCTCCAGAAGCCGGCAGGGCTTTGTTGTTATGCGTAACTGCTTCCTTGCGTTGAGGTGGTGCTGCCTGTGGCAAGAGGTATTCCGGTTCGGCCGAAAGGGAAATCCATTGAACTAAGGAGGAGATAGTCGCTTGCCTTTCCAATACAGGCTCCTGGCTGGCAGGGGCGGGCTGTATCAGCACCAGTAAGAGATTAATATATCCTAAAATCGACGTCATCTGAAAGGGTGGGCAAGGAATTGATTTTCCTTAGCTATATCTATAGATACAGCTACCATACCGGATGTTATCAATAATATGTTAAGGCTTAGCACCTTGTGGGCAACTGATGTACGAAAGGCAATGGAGAAAAATGTAGATGCTGATTGAAAATAAGAGCTTAATAACTATGTATAATATATCATATAAAATATATACGTAAGTAATTTATTAATATTTTTTTATAAATATTACAATTTCATTGCCACCCGCTTACTTTAGTAAAAATGATTGGCAGTACAATTTAATAAATTTAATTTCGTATATATAAAACTGTAATTTAAAATTAGTTGTAAAAGTTTATTTCGTTAGAATCCATCGCTTGCTGGTTAACTAACAGGTGTGACAATCCCTTCAGCGTTTTTCTTTAATATTTCATTATAAAATGAAACAAAGGGTATAATTTTTTAGCATTTTATAAACTTTTCATTATCTTGGTTGTTTATTAGCAGGTTATGTGCGTGTGAGATTTTTATAACGATTGTTTTAACCAAACCCCACATATATGAATCTTCTGTTAGACGCTACTTTTAAAGCGATTGAAAACAACAACTATGTTGCTTTCACATTTTTCGTAGGCACAATGGCCATGATGGCTGCTGCTGCCTTCTTCTTCATGGAAGTGAGTAACACCAGTAAAGAATGGCGGACATCCGTTTTGGTATCCGGTATCATTACTTTTATTGCTGCTGTTCACTACTATTACATGCGTGGTTACAACCTAGAAACAGGTGCGTCACCCGTATTCTTCCGTTATGTTGACTGGTTGTTGACTGTACCTTTGATGTGCGTTGAGTTCTACCTCATCACCAAAAAAGCTGGTGCAACTTCAGGTTTACTTTGGAAACTCATTTTTGCATCTGTTGTGATGCTGGTAACAGGTTACTTTGGTGAGGCCATTGATGTAGCTCATAGCTGGCAGTGGGGTCTTGCTTCAGGTATTGCTTATTTCTACATCGTTTATCTGGTGTGGATGGGTGATGTTGCCAAATTGGCTGGTGCTACTTCCCCTGCAGTTGCTCAAGCAGTAAAAACGCTGGGATGGTTTGTATTAGTTGGTTGGGCTATTTATCCAATCGGATACATTCAAGGTACAGAAGGTGGTTTATTTGGAATGAAAATGAACTTCGGTCTTGACATGGATGTTATCTACAACATTGGTGATGCCATCAATAAAATTGGTTTCGGATTAGTTATCTATGCTTTAAGCAGAAAAGAAGCGTAATCTTCGAAATTTTCTAATCTTACGAATTAGTATGAATAATGGGTGCCTCGGTACCCATTATTCATTTATACCTATGCGAACGCACTATCAATACATAATAGTTGGGGCCGGATGTGCCGGATTACAGTTGGCAGTGGCATTGGTAAGAGAAAAAAATCTCTCACTCGAATCGCTGCTGATAGTAGAAGCCGCTGCTACCCACGAGGAAAAAACCTGGTGCTTCTGGTATCCAACAATTCATCCTTTTGAACACCTTGTTAAAAAAAGCTGGAAAAACATTGCCTTCTCTGCTCCGGGGGTATCCGTAAAAGAAGACTTACAGTCTATGCGATACCAGTACATTTCTAGCGTAGATTTTTATCAAGATCAACTTTCTTTGCTACAGCAAGATAGTCGCGTAGATTTTTTGTTTGAGCCGGTGCAAGCTATTTCGGCTGATTCCGGAATAAATCAGGTAGTTACTGCTAAAGGAAATATTTCCGCGGAATATATTTTTCATTCCCAACCCAGCTACCCAGTTTCCGAAAAACCTTTTCTATGGCAACACTTTTTAGGATGGGAAATAGAAACTACAACCGATGTTTTTGATGTGGATACAGCCACGATGATGGACTTTTCTTTAACCGATACAGCCCATCCCTTATTCTTTCATTACATCTTACCCTTTTCGTGCCGCCGCGCCTTGGTAGAGTGCACTTTTTTTTCTGTAAACCTTTGCGAAAAAGAAGTATACGAACAATTGCTTACCCAGTATATAGCCAAATATATTCCTGTACCTTTTACCATACTTAGTAAGGAAGTAGGCAAAATTCCTATGTCGCTTCCACCCAAAAAACTAATAGCGGAATCTTCTACTATCATTCCCATTGGAACAGCTGCCGGATGTATCAAGGCATCTACCGGATACTCATTTACCCGATGCATGAAGCATACGCAGGCCATTATGGGGTGGCTGAAAAAGGAAAACGAAATTCCTCATCCGGTTTCTGCTAAAAGATTTTTATTTTACGACCGTTTGTTTTTAACATTAATTCAGCGCTACCCTCAGCAGATGCCGGGTATTTTTTCCAGTTTGTTTAAAAATAACCGCGTAGCTTTCATCTTACAATTTTTAGCTGAACAAACCAATCTATTGCAAGAAGCCCTTATTTTTATCCGCTTGCCCAAACGATATTTTATTAAAGTGTTGTTGAATCGTACTAAATGATGACCCACCTTTTTCGCCAACTGAAAGTGCAATTACTAATAACCGGATGTTTGCTGGTATGGTGGGTTTTATTTTTTCCTCCCACGCAATCGGTTCAGTGGCTGTTTTTTCTTATCCTGATTATTGCTACCGGTATCCCACACGGATCACTGGATTACTATATCGAGCAATCGCAGGCTGCAATTTCACATACCCGTTTTTCTGCTGCCCGATTTTTTGTTCGGTATCTCTTAAATATGTTCCTATATGCCTGTTGCTGGTATTGGTTTCCCACCGCTGCTTTTGTATTGTTCATCGGATTAACTGCCTATCATTTTGGAGAAATCGACTGGCCCTTTCATCTTCCGGGAAAAATGAATAAGTTGTTATTTTCAGCCATCGGTTTGTTCTTTATTGTTTTTACAATCACCTCTCATATTTCAGATACTGTTCCCTTGCTTGCCACGTTGGTAGGCAATACTATTAACGCGAAATCCTGGCTACTGTATGGTCCACTTTTTTGGGCGGGCGCTGCTGCCGGACTAGCCCTGATGCTTTTGCTGGTACCCATTTATCTTTATAGCAGTGGCATAAAAGCTACTGCGATTGCAGGATGGTGCCTGCAAACCATTTTGTGGTGTGTATTTATTTATAAAATGCCGCTTTTTATTGGATTCGCTTTTTATTTTGGTGCCTGGCATTCATTGTTATCTTTTAATCTTATCCGAAACCAGTTATCACTGCCCCCCACCTATTCCGGCTGGCTGCAGTTAATTAAAAAAGCGCTACCCTTTACCCTGCTGGCGCTGTCAGGTATTGCCCTACTTGTTTTTTTTCAAATGTCTCGTTCGGAATTGAGTAGTAGTTTGGCATATATTTTTATGGGAATTGCCATTCTCACCCTCCCTCATTTACAAGTGTTTACCCGTTTGGTAAGCTTTGTAAATTTTCGTTCCCCGGAGTCCAAAAATCCCGACTAGCTACTTGTGGTGAATATGAATAATATGCGGTAATTTTCGGAATGAAGGAAGCCCAATTAAAAAAATCGCTCACCCCAGTTTTACTATGGGCATTAGGCGTGGGATATGTGATTTCCGGGATGTATTTTGGCTGGAATCTCGGATTAGCCAGAGGAGGCACCTATGGAATGCTGATAGCCATTGCAGGTGTAATTGTTTTGTATGGCTGCTTTACTTTTTCTTATGCCGAATTAGCGGGCGCCATCCCTAAAGCGGGTGGCGTATTCGATTATGCTGCCCGGGCTTTTAATAAAGAAGCAGGCTTTGTGGCCGGTATGGCACAATGGATTGAATTTGTATTGGCCCCTCCCGCCATTGCCATTGCAATTGGTACCTATCTGCATATTAGTTTTCCGGGAATTTCGGTTACGGGTGCCGCTATTTTCGTATACCTGATTTTTACTGGTCTAAATATTTATGGTATCCGTGCAGCAGCCAGATTCGAATTGTTGATTACCCTATTGGCTGTTGCCGAATTACTGCTGTTTGCCGCACTTACCCTGCCTCATTTTTCTGTAGCAGCTTTTACTACAAAGTCTTTTGTGTTTGGGTGGAATGGTGTATTTGCAGCACTGCCCTTTGCCATTTGGTTTTTCCTCGGCATAGAGGGGTTGGCCAATGTGGCCGAAGAATGTGTTCACCCTCAGCGGGATATTGTGCGTGGATTTGGCAGTGCCCTGTTTACGCTGGTCGTACTTTGTATGCTGGTTTTTTTTTCTGCAGTGGGTGTGCAGGGATGGGAGGCAATTGTGAACCTACCCGATGGAACTACCTCCGATTCTCCGCTACCCCTGGCACTCGGTAAAATTGTTTCTACTTCGCATATTTATTATCAGTTGTTGGTAGGCATTGGTTTATTTGGATTGCTGGCTTCATTTCACGGATTATTACTGGCCGGCGGACGAGCATCCTATGAAATGGGAAAAGTTGGTCAACTACCCACACTACTGGGAAAAATACACCCAACTTTTCAAACTCCCGCTACTGCCTTGGTGGTTAATGCAATCATTGGTATCGGTATTGTTCTTACCAATGCAACTGCCGAAATCATTACCCTCTCCGTGTTTGGCGCACTCACTCTATATATTATTGCCATGCTGGCGCTGATAAAGTTAAGAAATCATGACCCCGAATTAAAACGTCCCTTTCGAGTACCGGGATATCCATTTACACCTTATATTGCCTTGGTGCTATCGGCAATCGCTTTACTGTCACTCATCTGGTACAATGCAACCCTGGCTATTGGATTTTTCTTGATAATGGGCTTTAGTTTTGTACTGCATAAATGGAAATCATCATGACGAATCGTTCTATTCTGGAAGCCGTTCAGGCACATCCTGCCGGAAAAGTAAAAATTGCTGTATGTGATATCGATGGCGTTTTGCGGGGGAAATACATTTCTACCGAAAAGTTTCTTTCGGTGGCTTCGTCTGGACTAGGTTTTTGTGATGTAGTATTTGGATGGGATATGGTAGATCAAGCCTATGATAATGGCAGCTTTACCGGATGGCATACCGGGTACCCCGATGCAAAAGTGGTAATCCGCCTAGAAACCTATCGAGCCATTCCCTGGGAAAATGACTTGCCTTTTTTTCTTGGTCAGTTTGTAAAGCCTACCGGAAAACCCCTCGAAATTTGTCCGGCGCAATTGCTGCAATCTGTAATTGCTCGTGCTACAAAAGCCGGATTTACCGCACAGTTTTCTCAGGAATTTGAATGGTTTAATTTTTCCGAAAGTCCCGAAACCTTTGCGCAAAAAGAGGGTCGGGGCCTTACGCCCCTTACACCGGGTATGTTCGGGTATTCTATTTTACG
>CAMBUH010000108.1 GCA_945870985.1 Chitinophaga pinensis | reverse complement strand
GGGAACTTTATTAATGATACCCTTGCGAAAAGCGTTGATCGTAAATGAACATGAAACCCTTCCTTACCCCGAAGGCACCGCTTGTGGGGATGTGCTGAAAGCCGGAGAAAAAGGAGGCGATTTTGCCCGTACCGCTTTTTGGGGATTGGGCGTTGCTTTTGCCTACGCTTTGTTGCAAAAAGTATTGCACGTTATTGCGGAAACCCCGTTTTATGCTACTCGTCAGATCAATAAATTTTTCCCCTCTGCCAAGGTTTCCGGAGAAATTACTCCAGAATATTTGGGCGTGGGGTATATTATTGGACCAAAAATAGCCGGCGTATTAGTTGCCGGTAGTGTATTAAGCTGGATGGTATTTATCCCGCTCATGAGCACCCTGGTTCCGGGAGAAGTAATAGCCCAACAACTGGTTAAGCTGGGTTATCTGGTTGATATTGCAAAAGCAGGCGGTAAGGGAGGATGGGATCCTATCACAAAAACTTTTGCGGATTATTCCAGCGCCATCTATTACGCTTTTGTGCGGCAAATAGGAGCCGGTGCCGTGGCAGCAGGGGGTATCATCACCCTGATAAAAACCATCCCTACCATTGTAAAATCAGTAAAGGGAAGCATGGAATCTCTGAAGGCAGAAGGCACTGCGCAACAAACAACCGTATTGAGAACGGAAAAAGACCTGAGCTTAAAGATTGTTGGTTTTGGCAGTTTAGGTTTGGTAGCGCTGATTACCTTTCTTCCCCAAATTCCTGGTGAAAGTATCGTTCAAAAATTATTGGTAGGCGTGCTGGTTTTATTATTCGGTGCCCTTTTTGTAACGGTGGCATCGCGTATTGTTGGATTAATCGGATCGTCGAATAGCCCTATCAGCGGCATGACCATCGCTACCGTAATGGGTACCAGTTTAATATTTTTGGCAGTGGGCTGGACGGGTCAGGCATTTGAGCCACTGGTGTTAGTGGTGGGAGGTATGATATGTATTGCAGCTGCTAATGCAGGCGCAACCTCGCAGGATTTGAAGAGTGGGTATATAGTAGGTTCCACCCCCCGTAATCAGCAGATTGCTTTGTTTGTAGGGGCTATTGTTTCTTCGATAGTTATTGGCATAACGGTAAAGTTTCTCGACAGACCATCGGCTGAAATGATGCAGCAAGGAATTCAGCATGCAATCGGTACAGAAAAGTTTCCTGCACCACAAGCTACTTTGATGGCAACTTTGATAAAAGGTATTCTTTCTCAAAACCTAGACTGGCAATATGTTGTAGTAGGCGTTTTTCTGGCAGTTACCATTGAACTATGTGGAATAAAAGCATTGAGTTTTGCCATTGGGGTGTATCTGCCCTTGGCTACCACCTTACCTATATTTATTGGCGGAGCGATTCGTGGGTTGGTTGAGTATCGCCAGAAAAAGGAATCAACGGAACTAAGCCCAGAGGAAGAAGAGTTGGGTAAGGGTAATTTATTTGCCACCGGACTGGTAGCTGGCGGAGCAGTGGCAGGCGTATTGATAGCCTTTTTGGCGGGCTCCACTTCGGGAGAAAAATGGTTGGCTCAGATTTCACAAGAAGAGCACCTGGTTGAGCTATTCGGAAAAGGAGGCTATTTTGTGCTGGGTACCGTGTTTTTTGCTTTGATGGGGCTGATATTATATCGGGTAGCTCGGAAAAAATAGCAGCGAGATAGTTTCAAATAGTTGCATGCCGCTCTTTTAACAAATTACTAAACGAATCTTTTTAAACGTTTGGAACTTCTTGGTGTCTATTATTGAAATCAATGGCTATGCGCAAATCTTTTCGTGTTCCGGTAGGGATAGTTGGCCTGCTTGCCTTTTTATTTTGGGCATTTACTCCACCATCAACCGATCCGGTTAAAGAATCTATTAAGATGCCCTATAAAAAAATGGGGCTTACGAAAGAACAGGCAGCCGCTCATTTATTGAGTCGGTTTACCATGGGGGCTACTCCGCAACAAGTTGATCAGGTGGTAGATAAGGGCCTGGAAAATTGGTTTGCTGAACAACTGAATGGGCAGTTGCCAGAAGATGACCTTTTGCGCAGATTGCCGGAAGCCAATTATCCCGCACTCAAAATGAGCAACGAAGCCATTGTTGCCCATTATGCGAATGCAGCACAGGCATTGCGACTGGCAGTAAAAAACAATTTGATAAGCCGCGACTCCTTGCAACTCTTAGGTAAGCCGGAATACCGGGCTCAGTTGCAACAGTTGATGAAGCAGCAAGGGCTCGAGCCATTGCAGGAGCTGAACCGGCAATTGCTCAATCAAAAAATAATACGGGCCGCATATAGTCCTAATCAATTACAAGAAGTATTGACCGATTTTTGGTTCAATCACTTTAATGTATCACTTAGTAAAGGTGCCAGCCAGCAATTTGTGCTTACCTATGAACGCGATGCGGTTCGGCCTTATGTAATGAGTAATTTTTACGAATTATTGATTCATACCGCGCAACACCCTGCCATGCTGGAATTTTTAGACAATGCAGGTAGTGTTAGCAATAACAATGAAGGGTCGCGGATGCGCGAACAATCGGCTGCTGCTAAACGAGTAAAACAACGAATAGAAAAAATGGCGGCGGATACCAATAATCCCCAACAGGCCGCCATGCAGCAAGTGTTGGCAAGAACGAATATGCAGGGCTTGAACGAAAACTATGCCAGAGAGGTTATGGAACTTCACACATTGGGTGTGGATGGAGGATATTCTCAGCAAGATGTAACCCAGGTGGCCAAGGCACTAACTGGATGGTCGGTAAGGCCGCTGGCAAAAGATGGACCTGCCGCCCAATTGATGCAAGCAGCCGGACCTTTAGCAAATCGCGCTAACAAAGACAATGTTACTATCAACGACTTTTTGTTCAGGGCCAACCGGCATGATGAGGGAGAGAAAACAATTCTCGGAAAAAATTATCCTGCCGAAGGAGGCTATCAGGAAGGAGTGCAGGTATTGCAACAACTCGCTGCACATCCTGCTACCGCAACTTTTATTTGCAAAAAGCTGGCCATTCGTTTTGTGAAAGACACGCCAACAACCCTGCTGGTAGATCAAATGGCTGCTACTTTTTTAAAGACCGAGGGAAATATCCGTGCTGTACTGGTTACTATGGTTAATCACCCCGATTTTTGGGAACCTGCCGCATTACGGGAAAAAGTAAAATCGCCTTTTGAACTTGCCATCAGCGCTATACGTGCCACAGGTGCAGAAGTGATGCAGCCTTTTCAAATAAATAACTGGATTACAAAAATGGGGCAGCGGCTTTATTATTATGCAGCACCCACCGGATTTCCAGATCGGGCAAATTTTTGGATCAATACAGGCTCATTGTTAAATAGAATGAATTTTGGAATGGCATTTGCCACCGGAAAAATTCCCGGGGTTAAACTGGATTTGGGAGCCCTTAACAATCACCATGAACCCGCCAGCGCCGAAGAGGCATTGCAGGTTTATAGCAATTTGCTTTTACCACAGCGGGAGCAGGCAGAAAATGTACGACGCTTAACTGCACTTTTGAATGAAAATGGGATAGACGAAAAAATTCAACAGGCCGCCAGCAAGCAAACAACTGTTATAGCCGAAGAAGTTGATGGCATGATGAATGAGCAAAAACAGCCTGCGCGGAGAAACGCAGGTGCTGCAAGAAACATGGATGCAATGCCCGGCAATAATGGCATGCTGCAACAGGTTGCCGGCATCATAATTGGCTCTCCGGAATTTCAGCGCAGATAGGAAGTAACCCTTTTACAAAACCGATTAAAAAATATTTCAATGATACCCAGAAGAGCATTCATGAAGTCGGGAGCTATTGCACTTTTTGCTGCAGGCTTTCAGGGAGGTATTCCCGGATTTTTATTGCGGGCTGCCGGCGCTCAATCAACTAGCAAAGGCCTCAATAAAAAGAAAGTACTGGTTTGCATTTTTCAAAGAGGTGCCATGGATGGACTAATGGCCGTAACCCCCTTTTCCGATCCGGCATTACGCACACTCCGTCCGGGATTATTTATGAGCCCTGCAGAAAAAGAAGGCAAAATCATTGACTTAGATGGGAAATTTGGCATGCATCCTTCCTTACAATCTTTATATCCATTTTTTACCGATGGCCGACTTGCAGTAGTGCATGGCGTAGGGAGCCCCAATACTACCCGCAGCCATTTTGATGCCCAGGATTATATGGAAAGCGGTACTCCATTTAGTAAGAGTACCCAGAGTGGATGGTTGAACCGCGCCGTAGGAAAATTGCCCGAAGCACATTCCCCCTTTCGTGCAGTAAGTTTAACAGCTGCCTTGCCCAGGTGTTTATATGGAGATCAAGAGTCGCTGGCTATTGCCAACTTACAGGAGTTTGCATTGCAGGTGCGCGGCAATCCATTAGCAGCAAAAGTGGCAGCCGGATCTTTTGAGCAACTATATGATGTTACCACCAGTGAACTGCTGAATAAAACTGCCCGGGAAAGTTTTGATGCCCTGCAACAGTTGAAACAAGCCAACATAAAATCCTATCCAGTAACTGCCGGCGTGGTGTATCCGAATACTCCGCTCGGCAATTCACTGAAACAAATTGCTACGCTGATAAAAATGAATGTTGGACTGGAAGTGGCTTTTACAGAAAGTGGCGGTTGGGATACCCATTTTAATCAAGGAACCCTAAATGGAGCTTTTGCAAGAAACCTGAAGGATTTTAGTGATAGTATTGCTGCTTTTTGGGCCGATTTGGCCGCTTATCAAGACGAGGTTACTTTGCTTACCATGACTGAATTTGGCCGCACGGTTCATCAGAATGGAACCGGCGGAACGGATCATGGAAGGGCCAGTTGTTTATGGGTGCTTGGTAATGATGTGCAGGGTGGTAAAGTATATCAGCAAATGAAACCCCTTTACAAAGAGAATTTAGAAGATGGCAGAGATGTACCGGTTACCACTGATTTTAGAAGTGTTTTTAGTGCAGTAGTAGGCAATCATTTATCCATCACACAGCCTGAGCAATTATTCCCCGGATTCACTGGTAGTCAGCTTCCTTTGATGAAACGCAGCTAGTTAAAAAGCAGTATTCCTGTTTTTTTGTATATTTAGGAAAATAATTCCTGCATGCGCTGGCGTTGGATTAAGTATATGTCGCCCTTTGTGTTGTTCCTGTTTGCCTTTCAGGCTTTCAGCAATTCGGGTTGGCTGAGTTATGTTCCATTGATTTTTACATTCGTTTTTATTCCACTGGCTGAGTTGTTGATGAAGTCTTCTACCGGCAATATATCTGCCGCTGAGGAAGAAATTGCCAAGGCTGATAAGGGCTATGATTATTTATTATACGAAATAGTGCTGCTGCAATATTATGCCCTGCTGGTATTTTTGTTTTCGCTTACCGAGCCAAATCTAGATACATTTACCAGGGTAGGACGCATCATTTCTATGGGATTACTTTGTGGCATTTTCGGCATCAATGTTGGGCACGAACTTGGCCACCGGAGCAATAAGATCGAGCAAATGATGGCTAAGATGTTATTGCTGAGTTCTCAGTATTTGCATTTTTTTGTTGAACACAATAAGGGGCACCATAAGCACGTAGCCACCCCTTTAGATCCGGCTTCTGCTCGTCGTGGCGAGTCGTTGTATGCTTTCTATCCCCGCACGATAATTGAATCTTATATAAGTGCCTGGCATATTGCTGCTCGCGACTGTAAGAAGAAAGGCGTTAGCACCATCGGCTGGCGAAACGAAATGATTCAGTTTACTGCCATCCAACTGGCAATGCTGAGTACTATCGGGTATTTTTTTGGCCTTACCATCTTGTTCAGCTATTTGGCAAGTGCGCTCATTGGCATCTTACTATTAGAGTCGGTAAACTATATTGAACATTATGGTTTGCAGCGAAAAGAAACCACACCCGGCAGTTATGAAAGAACACAACCCTGGCATAGCTGGAATAGTAATCATGTGCTGGGAAGAATCATGCTATTCGAATTGAGTCGCCACAGCGACCACCATTATGTGGCCAGTAGAAAATATCAGTTATTGCGACATATGGAGGGTGCTCCTCAAATGCCTACTGGATATCCCGGTATGCTAATATTGGCGCATATTCCACCCATATTCTTTCGGGTAATGGACCGGACTTTTCAAAAACTGGAAACCCAGCAGGCAAAAGCCGCAACGCCAGTGTTATAGTTTTCCTTTCATGATTTCTTCCACAACACCCGGATCGAGCAGGGTAGTAGTATCTCCCAGATTATCCGTTTCGCCTTCTGCGATTTTACGTAGTATTCTGCGCATGATTTTACCGCTGCGGGTTTTGGGTAGTCCGATAACCAGTTGAATTTTATCTGGCTTAGCGATAGCGCCAATTACTCGGGTTACGGTTTGCAGGATATCGCTTTTTATCAGATCGTCGGAGCCATGCGTGTTTTGCTGATGCGAACCCTGATAAATGATAAATGCATAAATGGCCTGTCCTTTTACCGGATGCGGAAATCCAACCACGGCACTTTCTACCACACCGGCATGCATATTGATGGCATTCTCCACTTCGGCAGTTCCAATCCGGTGGCCACTAACGTTTAATACATCATCTACCCTTCCGGTAATTCTATAAAATCCATCCTTATCTCGTAAAGCACCATCTCCGGTAAAATACAAGCCTGGGTAAGTGGCGAAATAATTTAGCCGGCATCTTTCGTGATCGCCATAAGTGGTTCGTAAAATAGAGGGCCATGGGGCTTTAATGCATAAATTACCGGAAATCGTTTCATCCCCTTCTGCTAATTTTTCGTTTCCGTTTTCATCTACCAACAGCAACTGAACGCCCGGCATGGGTAAGGTAGCCCAGCTGGGTTTTTCGGGGGTTACACCGGCAAGGTTACTGATTAAACACCCGCCCGTTTCGGTTTGCCACCAGGTATCAACTATGGGACATCTTTTTTTACCAACCTGTTCATGATACCAATGCCAGGCTTCTTCGTTGATGGGTTCACCTACGGTTCCCAATACTTCCAGCGTGGAAAGATCTTTGCCTTCTAATGGGGCATTTCCAAATGCCATTAAACTTCTGATGGCTGTAGGGGCAGTATAAAAAATATTTACCCGATGCTTATCTATGATATCCCAAAATCTTCCTGCATTCGGGTAGGTTGGAATTCCTTCAAAAATTAAAGTAGTAGCTCCGGCACTTAGCGGACCATACGTAATATAGGTATGTCCGGTAATCCATCCGATATCAGCTGTGCAAAAATGAATTTGACCGGGCTGGTATTGAAAAACATTTACAAAAGTATAATTAGCATAAACCATATACCCACCGCAGGTATGTACCACCCCTTTTGGTTTGCCGGTTGAGCCCGAAGTATATAAAATGAATAGGGGATCTTCTGCATCCATTTCTTCCGCTTCTACATAGGTAATACCCTGTTCTTCTACCTGTTTCATTTCATCCTCCCACCACACATCGCGCCCTTTAATCATAGAAACCGGTGTGCGGGTTCGGGTACAAACGATTACTTTTTTAATGGTATGATTGCCAATCAGGGCATCATCAATGATGTTTTTTAGTGGAATGTCTTTACCTCCGCGAAAAGCACCATCGCAGGTAACAATAAATTCAGCCCCGGCATCTTGCAATCTGTCGGAAATGCTTTGTGCCGAAAATCCACCAAATACCACACTGTGAATCGCACCCATTCTGGCACATGCCAGCACGGCAATAGCTAATTCGGGAATCATGCCCATGTATAAACATACCCGGTCGCCTTTTTTAACGCCGTTGTTTTTGAGTACCTGGGTAAACTGACAAACCCTTTCGTGTAATTTGTTATAGGTGATTACCCGGGGCTGCTCATCTGGGGAATTGGGCTCCCAAATAATTGCCAGTTGATTGCCACGTTTTTCGAGGTGACGATCTAAACAGTTCTCCGTAATATTTAATTTGCCTCCCTGAAACCATTTCACATCTGGTTCGTTGAAGTTCCATTCAAGGGTAGTGTCCCATTTTTTTCTCCAGGTAAAATGTTCGGCAACGGAAGCCCAGAAAGCAGCTGGGTCTTCAATACTGCGTTGATAGGCCGCATGATACTCGGCCAAACTCTTAATTTGATAAGGGTAATGCA
>CAMBUH010000107.1 GCA_945870985.1 Chitinophaga pinensis | reverse complement strand
GTATATAAAGCAACACTCACCGTACAGGCTGCTCGACCGGTTTATAACAGCAGTTATCAGTGTGCACTGGTAAATTTTCTGGATGCTGAAGTAACTTTTAAATATCAGGAGTTTCAGCCTGTAGAATTCAATGAGAGCCGGATACAGGGTAACGATCCGGTAGCGGCAAATTTAACCGCCATTTTTGCCTACTATGCCTACATGATTATCGGATTAGATTATGATTCTTTTTCTCCAAAAGGGGGGGAGGCATTTTTTCGGAAAGCCCAGAACATCATAAATAACGCACCTGAAGGCAAGGGTTTAAGTGGATGGCGTGTTTTTGATGGGTTGCGCAACCGTTACTGGCTCAACGAAAATCTAATCAATAACCGGTATAATATTGTACACGATGTGATTTACTCTTACTACCGTGCCGGCATGGATAAGTGGTATGATAATGAAGAGGAAGCACGTAAAAATGTTCTGCAGAGTTTAATTCAATTGCAAGCATTTAATAAGGAAAATGCCAATACGATGATTTTACAGTTTTTTATGCAGGGTAAAGCGCAGGAATTGATTGCATTGTTTAAAAAGGGTACTCCCGAAGAACGTTTGCGGGCCATTCAGGTTTTATCTGAACTGGATGTTATCAACGTGCCTACTTATAAACAGCAATTGAAGTAATAGAAGGTATCTCATTTAGTAAATACTATCGCATAGAAACCGGTTGAGTGGATTGAAATAAAAGCTAAATCTTCTTTTGATGAATATACGCATGCAGGTTCTTTTTTTTCTGATGGCAATAGGCGGGCTATTAGCTGCCTGCAAGGGAAATAGCAAAGAACAACTGCTCGATATCAATCAGATGAAGGTAATCGTATGGGATATGCTGAAGGCCGACGAATTATATACAGTGCAGCAGGTGAAAGACAGTACATTTCGTAAACAAAAAAAGAATCTAGAATATTACGAAAATATTTTTGCCTACCATAAAATTAACCGCGCAACTTTTTATAATGCATTCGCTTACTATGAAGCGCATCCCCTTCAAATGAGAGCACTACTCGACTCCATTGATCAGTATGCAACTCGCGAAAGAAACCGATCTTTTATGCGGTATGGCCAAAGTGGAAATACTTCCGGAAAAGGGCTTTCTGCAGATAGTTCCCGCAAACCTTAAACAATTCAGGTTATAATTCGAGGCGATTTGTACATTTGTAACTTAAATTAATACATATGAGCATTCAGATTGGCAGTCCAGCCCCCGATTTCACTTTATACGATAGTGAAAAAAATAAAGTATCCCTCTCTTCTTTTCGAGGTACTCCAGTAGTTATTCTATTTTTTCCAGCCGCATTTACCGGAGTGTGTACCAAAGAATTATGCAGTGTTAGAGATAACCTGGCTGTTTATAACTCCAGTAAAGCTACTGTTCTCGGCATCTCGGTAGATTCTTTATTTACTTTGGCTAAATTTAAAGAAGAGCAACAATTAAATTTTCCGCTACTAAGCGATTATAATCGTGAAGCATCTAGTGCTTTTGATGTTTTGTATGATGTTTTCCCTGCCTTCGAAATGCAGCGAGTGAGCAAGCGGGCTGCTTTTGTAATAGATGGTGCCGGCAATATTCAATATGCAGAAACCTGTGCTACCCCGGGTGATTTACCTGATTTTGCCGCTATTCAGGCTACCCTGGCCTCGTTTTAAAATACTAAAAGAGACATTACACTGTTAAAATTTCATTGAATATTGGTAGTAATCCAACATTTGAATATTTTAGCAGTGTAATGTTGTCCTTAAAAAGCCATATCCTCCTATATGCCCTGCCATTCATTTTTTGTATGAATGCCAATCCTGATCCCCCGGTAATGGAAAATGGTTGGGGAAATGCTGAGAATAAGATTGTACAAATGTATCCCAACCCGGCTACCACAGTAATTAATTTTACTTTTCAAGGAAAAAGTACGCAACAGCATATCTTACAGATATACAGTTTCATCGGAAAAAAAATGTACGAAACACGCGTGCAGGAAACTAAAATAACGGTTCAATTAGATGAAAATTATTACCGCGGTATTTATGTGTATCAATTGCGAGATATTGCCGGCCGGTTAATTGAGTCCGGAAAATTTCAAGTGATAAAATAAGTAGGTAAGGGATTACCAGTTGCCGATTTCTGCAATTAAAAATTTCAGGTAATGGGTATTTTCCATCCCCCAGATGATAGGATGGTCGCCTGATTGATGCCTGAAAGTAACCTGCCGTACTTTTTTGTGGGCATCTTTTGCCGCAGCCTCTATGGTTTGAAGAAATTGCTGGGCAGTAACCAGATTAGTGCAACTGGAGCTTACCAAAAATCCCCCGTCTTTCAACAATTTCATTCCCCGAAGATTAATCTCCTTGTAACCGGTTAATGCCTTATCTATATGCGTTCTGCTTTTGGTAAATGCCGGGGGATCGAGCATCACTACATCAAACTGTTTCCCTTCTTTGCCCCATTCTTTTAAAGTATCAAATGCGTTACTACACATAAAGCTACACCGATCTTGTAAATGATTGAATGCCGCGTTTTGATTAGCACGCCCTACCGCCTGCTCTGAAATATCAATACCCAATACCGATTTAGCTCCATAATGGGCCGCATGCACTTCAAAAGTGCCAGTATAAGTAAAAACACCCAGCACATCAGCCCCTTTTACAATAGAGGCGATTTCGCGGCGATTATCTTTCTGGTCTAAAAAATAGCCGGTTTTTTGGCCATTCGCAATATCTACTGAAAAATGCAATCCATTCTCTTCAATCATTATATCCGTATCGAAACTGCCATATAAAAACCCTTTTTGCTGGGGTAATCCCTCCAATTCTCTTACCGGCACATCATTTCTCTCATAAATTCCCTTGGGAGCAAAAATTGACACGAGCGCTTCTACAATAGCAGTTTTCCATTTATCCATGCCCAGCGACAGGGTTTGAATTACCAGGTAATCATTGAATTTATCAATAATGAGTGCCGGTAAATCATCTGCCTCTCCAAAAACCAAGCGGCAATTGGTGGTGTATCCCAATTTCTTTCGGTAATTCCAGGCTTTTAGTATGCGTTGGTGGAAAAATGCCCCATCAATCACCTCTTGTCGGTTGCGGGTAAGCAAGCGAACCATAATCTGGGATAGTGGATTAGCATAGCCCTTTCCGCAAAATTTTCCGTTGTGATAGAACACTTCCACAATGTCGCCCCCCTGTATTTCTCCTTTGTTACTAGCAATTTCATTGGCATAAATCCAGGGATGCCCATTGGATATGCGAGGCGCGATTTGTTTGTTTAAAATCAGAGAGGTCATTAACAAATATACAGTAACCGCTGTAACTGATAATTTCTAGTACTATTTCTCTTAGAAATTATATTTGCCACAATTTTTCTGCCATTTTTTCGCTTTTCTTTGCCTCGGCAACATTTTTGACAGATAGGGAGTATAATTTATAAAAGCTATGAATGCGCAAGAAACCCCACCGAATGAGGGAATAAATGACAATCCGGGTGAAATGGAGTTAAATGCTGACGAAAATGCAGCCGGAACCACCCATTTGAATGAACCGGTTACGAATGAATCAGAAATCGAAAAAATAACGGGTGATTTACAGGAGCAGAAAGATAAATACCTGCGTTTGATGGCCGAGTTCGACAACTTTAGGCGCAGAAGTGCCAAAGAGCGGATAGAATTGATTCAAACCGCTTCAAAAGATGTGGTTGTTTCTTTGTTGGAAGTGCTCGACGATTGTGAGCGGGCTGAAAAGCAGTTAACCGCCTCCGACGATATTGCACTGCAAAAAGAGGGAATTTTGCTGGTATTTAATAAACTCAGAACCCTACTTCAACAAAAAGGGGTGAAAGCCATGGAGAGTATACATGCCGATTTTGATGTAGAAAAACATGAGGCGATTACCGAAATTCCTGCACCAAATGAGGCATTGAAGGGAAAAGTGATTGATGAAGTGATGAAAGGCTATTATATGCATGATAAAATCATCCGCTTCGCAAAAGTAGTAGTCGGAAATTAACAGTTAACCCCCCTGCCTTAGTTGGTAATTAGAAAGAAAAAATAAATCGCATGGCTGCAAAAAGAGATTTTTACGAAATATTGGGCGTTGCTAAATCTGCCTCTGCCGAAGAGATAAAGAAGGCCTATCGAAAAGTGGCTATGCAGTTCCACCCCGATCGTAATCCGGGTAATGCAGAAGCGGAAGAAAAATTTAAAGAAGCGGCCGAAGCCTACGAAATTTTAAGCGATACAGATAAGAAATCAAAATACGATCGTTTTGGCCACGCAGCTTTTGGTCCCGGTACCCAAGGTGGCGGTGCCTATGGTGGTCGCATGAACACAGAAGATATTTTCAGCCAGTTCGGTGATATTTTTGGAGATGATGTGTTTGGAAACTTTTTTGGTGGCGGCGGCGGTGGAAGACGAAGTACCGGAGGCGGAAGAGCGAGAGGGCAGCGGGGAAGTAATCTCCGCATTAAAATGAAGTTGACCTATGAGGAAATTGCCAAGGGAGTTACAAAGAATGTAAAGGTTAAAAAATATGTTTTGTGTGGCACCTGTAATGGTAATGGCGCAAAAGATAAAAATAGTTTACAAAATTGTACTACCTGTTTGGGAAGTGGACAGGTACGGAAGGTTACCAATACCTTTTTAGGGCAAATGCAAACGGTTACCACCTGCCCAACCTGTAATGGAGAAGGTGCTACTGTTACTGCTAAATGCGGATCTTGTAAAGGAGAAGGAAGGGTTTATGGAGAAGAAACCATTGCAATTGATATTCCTGCCGGTGTTCAAGAAGGCATGCAATTAAGTATGAGTGGCAAGGGGAATGCGGGAGAGCGCGGAGGAGCGTCCGGAGATTTGATCATTCAGATAGAAGAAGAGCCACATGCCCAGTTGCATCGGGATGGATTAAATGTAGCCTTCGATTTATATATTTCAATACCGGATGCGGCATTTGGTACACAAGTAGAAGTTCCAACAATCGACGGAAGGGCTAAAATAAAAATACCTGCCGGAACACAAAGTGGAAAAATTTTCCGTTTAAAAGGTAAGGGATTTCCAGAGGTTCAAGGTTACGCAAAAGGAGATCAACTTATTCAAGTAAATGTATGGACGCCCCAGCAAGTAAGTGCCGAAGAAAAAGCACTCTTAGAAAAACTTAGCCAAAGTGAAAATTTTAAGCCCAATCCCGGAAAAGGAGATAAAAATTTCTTTGATAGAGTAAGGGAAGCCTTTCAGTAAACGGCTAATTTAAAGAGAACTATAATTTTTCCTTGTCCAGCACCATTACCTGAAAACTACTCGGAATCCACTTGGTTAGGGAAGATTGTTTGGGGGATGTTTTGGGAACTGTTTCTTGATCTGCTCCCGGCACATAGAGCGAAAGGGTAGTCTCATCAAAAGTCATGCTATTCGAACCCCTCTTAGTAGGTATATTGTCAATTAAAGCATAATCATTTTCGGAAATCTGACTGATTACTGAAATGGAACCATTTCCATTTGCTGTGAAAATTAATTTATTCACAGGATCGAAAATAATACCATCCGGATTGTCGCCAATCCGAATAGAGTCAATAATCTTTGCTTTAGTTGCATCAAATATTACCAATAATTTATGGCAAACAGAGAAGAGATGATTAAATTTCGTGTCAATAGCTATGCCAGTGGGTGATTTGCCAGTTCCTAAACCCCAGTGCATGGCAACTTCGTATGTACTGAGGTTTATCCAAACCACTTCGTGTTTGTCGGCCAAATTCACAAATAAATTGCCATTCCCATCACTTACAATGCCGGTAACTTTATTGCCACCTACTTCAATGGTTTCTTCAACTTTATCTAACTTAGGATCAATCACAGAAATGGTTCCCCCTTTGTAATTACTTACAATAATCTTACCCGAAAATCCATCATAAATGATGCAATTGGGTTTTTCCCCAACGGGTATATTCCGAACAAAGCGGTCACTTTTTAAATCAAAAACGGTTACGGTATTGGTAATGCTGTTGGTTGCATATCCTTTGCCATATCGTTGTGCCAAGGCAACTCCTTCTACTCCTGGGGTATTGGGTATAATACCAATAGAATCTCCTGTATTTTTATTCAGAATGCTTACCTGATTTCCATGGGTGATATAAAGCTTATTCGAAAAAGGATTTACGGCCGGATATTTCCAGTCGCCGTGAAAGGGAGCCTTAAATGTTTTCTCAATTTTGTAAGCGTGCTGAGCTTGCACGCTACCAACAAAGAATAGCATTAAAAAAAAGGGCTGATAGGGCAAAAAAGTTTTAAAACACACCGAATACAGTGAGCGAAACCTGTAGAAAAAACGTAAATGATTAGTTAACAACACGTTTCGGAGTAAATGCGCCACAAATTACAACTTTATTTAGATTAGAATTTACTATTGAAAAATTTAATATTCATAAATACTTTAAAAATAATTATAATATATTTTTGTGCTGTAGGTCGAAAGAAATGAACTAACCTTCTTTTAATTGATATAACCCAGGCAGATTTCTACCTAGTCCATTATAATCTAAACCATAACCCAAAACAAATTTATTGGCAATCGAGAAACAGCAATATTGAATGGGAACTGGAAATTGGGTGGCATCCGGCTTATGTAACAAGGTTGCCACGGCTACCGATGCAGGCTGTTGTTGTTGAATTTGTGGAAGAAATTCTGAAAGTGTTTTTCCCGTATCTACAATATCTTCTAAAATAATTACTGGACGGTTACTCAGGGGAACATCCAACCCAATGGCAGTAATAACCTGACCTGTGGATGCTGTTCCGGTGTAGGATGACAGGCGAATAAAACATATTTCCGCCTCAATGGTTATTTGTCGGAATACATCTGCGGCAAACATAAAAGAGCCATTTAGTATCGCAATAAAGAGGGGCTGCTTTCCTGCATAATCTTGGTTGAGTTGGGCCGCTAATTCCTGAATTTTTTCTTTCAGTATTTCAGCCGAAATAAAGGGGACAAAAATTTTATCGTGAACGGCAATTTCGGAAGGATTATGCATGGTTGTTAGGTTGATTGTTGCCAATTTTAATGGGTTCCTGATGAAACGTTGTGTATAGTACCGGGTTGTAGCCAAATTTTTTGTCCTGCCTGTATGGGAAGCTCGGGTGAATTGACCTGATTATACTGTAAAAGTTGTTCCAATCGAATGCCTTCGAGTTGACTAATATCTTTCCAGCTTTCTCCTGATTGGGCAATTCGGAAAGGCTTATCTCCTTTTTTTAATTTTTTTTCTAAAAATATCAGGTAAGGGTTATTTAATTTATCAATAGCAGGCAATTCATTAAAAGCAATAATTTCTTCCCGAAGAATATCAAATTGAACGGATATATCTTGTAGACTTGTTCCGGCAGGCGCATAAAATACCTTGGATCGGTTGATTGTAAAAATTCCTTTGGGGAAAGAACTTTGGTAGTTATAGGAGGGAGGGGGCAGGTAATTTAATTTGTCGATGGCAGGTATTTCCTTACTTGCAATAACGGCAGGCAAGATAGCGGAACCGGAATTGGGTGAATAATTTTTTCCTAAAGCATCTGAATTGTACTTTTCTAGCTGGTAGTCTTTAATAACCTTTAACAGACTTTGCGGATAGGTTTTGCTGGTAGCGTACCCAGCTTTTTTTAGGCCATACGCCCAGGCTTCCATATCAGTTGGATCTAGGGTAAATAGGGATGCGTAATAAGGTCTGTTTTTCAGAAAATCGGAATGGTCTATAAACGATTGTTCTGCAGAAGCATACACCCGGAAACATTCTCCTTTTTCATCATCATCTTTGTAGGTTCTTCCGCCGGTCCATTCTGTTTTGCATTTAATGCCGAAGTGATTATTGGCTGTAAGGGCGAGTGTACTTTTTCCAGATTGAGATTCCAATATGGCCTGGGCCAATTTAATTGCAGCGGGTACCCCTGTGCGCCTCATTTCAGCAATGGCAAGCTCTTTGTACTGCTGAATATAGCTTTCAGTGGTTAATAGCTGTGCAGTTACTTGCAAGCTACCCAGCCATAAAAGGCATGCTATCAGCCAAGCTTTTTTGCACATACTGCCTACTTATTTAT
>CAMBUH010000106.1 GCA_945870985.1 Chitinophaga pinensis | reverse complement strand
GCACTGAACTTGGAATGATATACCCAAACATATCCCCCCAAACTCTTCTGTAAACGCCGAATAATTTGTGCTGTTAACGCAATCTCCGGTAACATATACAAAACCTGTGCACCCCGCTGTAAAACCGGAACAGTAAGACTTGTATAAATTTCTGTTTTTCCGCTGGCCGTTACTCCGTGTAGCAAACAAACCGGAGTTTTTTCAAATCCCGCTTCTATATTGCTCATGGCGATTTGTTGCACCGGCGTTAAGGTAAAGGGGAGCTGAATTTTTTTTGGAGTGGTAGCTATACGACTCGTAATTTTTCTTTCGGGTTGCAGTATGCCCTTATCTATCAGAGCTTTCAGCTGAGCCGCACTGGCACCGGATTTTTCTAATAAGGCATGCCGGGTTACTTCGCCTTCTGTTTGCTGCAAATGTAAAAAGGCGAGTAGCATTTCCATTTGTTTGGGTGCCACCGAGCCCCATTCGTTCAATAATTTTTCCAGGGCCTCTTCTTGTTGATACGTGGCATGTAATTGCAAATACTGAATGGTTTTCGGCTTATATTTTTGCTTCAGCTCTTCCCAAATAAAGCAATAGTCTTTCTCAATTAATTTTTTAATTACCCGATACACATCCGTTACATCCAACAACTCCTGCACTTCCGACATCTTCAGGGTTTTTTTTATCTCCAGCGCCTCTGCTAACAGATATTCTACATCACTCAAACCGGCATCCGGGGAGGGGGCGGCTTCATTCCAACATAGGATGCCTTCACTACTTAGCTTTAGATTGGCAGGAACAGCAGCCTGCATCACTTCTCCTTCGGTGCAGATATAATAGGCGGCCATCCACTCCCAAAAAGCCAACTGCTGCGCATGCAGAATCGGATCCTCATCTAATACCTGCAAAATAGGTTTGGGTATAAAACTATCCGGCGCCGTTGGGAGTATTTTTTTGATGATGCCAGCATATCGTTTGGTTTTGCCCAACAGCACTTCTACCCGCTTGCCAATGGCTACCTGCGATTGCAAGGTGTCGGGTACCGACCAGGTATAATTTTTCGGCAGGGCCAGGGGAATAATTACTTCAACAAACAAGGCAACGATATTTGCTCAAATGTACGCATTATGCAGGTGGATAGTACCGATAACGACGGAGGGCTTGATCCATTAAATTGTATACTTTTTCTCTCAAAAAAGGGATGTCGGCAGGCGCTAACCCCTTTACCGGTACCTCCTCTAAAAAAATTACCCGGCTACGACCGGGGGTAAGGGAAAATAGACTACTAAAATGTAGCCGTTCAATAGTATCGGGTAATATCATTGGCTTTATGGGGGTTTCTGTTTCAATCGCCAGCCGGAAAGCCCCATCAAAAAAGTCTTTTAGTGGCTTGTCTTCCCGCATATTAAATGTACCCTCGGGAAACAAAAAAATAGATACCCCTCGGTTGAGTGCCGTTTTTAACTGGCGAAAACTTTGTGCCCGGGTTTCGGGGTTTCGGCGGTCTACCAAAATTACGGCTGCCCGGTAAATCCATCCAAAAATGGGAATCTTGCTGCTTTCATATTTCCCCAAAATACGAATCGGCTGGGGTGCCATCAATACAATCGGGGGAATGTCCATATACGAGATATGATTGGCTACAAATACCCACTGCTTGCCCGTGTCGTGTGGGTACTCAAAAATTTCTTCATGGCGAACGCCTATCAACAAAAACCAGGTAGCCGCCCAATATTTACAAATGGCATAAATCAAATTTCCTCCGCGGTGGTACCCAAACAATAGCGAAAGCATCACCAAGGGAAAGGCAATGAGGGTGAGTATCATAAAAATGAAAAAGGCATATAAGGCATACAACATTTGCGCCAGCCACTTCAATATTCTCATACAACCGAGCTATTATAAATAGTTGACTAAGATACTATATCTGTTGGCAAAAAAAGCACCTTGTAAATTTACAAGATGCTTTTAACCCCTATGTTGAACAATTGCAAAAAACTAAAATTTATATACGGCTGCTAGAATAAAGCTGGTGGTACTTTTCTTATCGGGTGCTCCATTTTTACTGAATACCGGATCCGAATCATAATCTAACCGCAATTCTGGAATAATAGTCAGGTTGATGCATCGAAAATTACCCGAAAGCGTTGTGGCAACAACTGATCCCCCACTCATAGTAACGAGGGGACTGATTTTTCGGTCGCTAAAATAATCGCCCCGTAGGGTAAGTCCGAATGATTTAATGGGGTCGTAGTTTAGGTAAACTGCATGACTATTCCAGGTATCATTTACTCCATTGGTATGGGTGGTTAACACACTACCATCGTAAGCCATGGTTAACTTATCGCTGAGAGCGCTGGTAAGAACCAAGTTAAATTGCGTTAGTTCGGTAGATCCCTGAAAATTCAAGTAGGCTTTTAGTTTGTCGTTAGAACTGGCGGTACTTAATTGTGCCAACACATAGCTAACCGCCGAGGGTGCACTTAGGTAATCGGTAGTATTGGCAATACCCACCATTAGGGCTGATTTGCCACCCAGTGCGATGTCGGCTTTTAAACCGGTGTGAAAGAAGGGACCGTAAGAAAATCCATACGACATACTATAGTTCCGGTTAGCATAGGCATCTACCATTTCATATCCCACATGGGTGGCCCATTTACCCATGGTGAATTTAACAGCACTGCTGGGGGCGTATGAAACAAAAGCTTGTTTAATGATGGCATTTACCCCCGATTCTGTGTAGGTAAATTCTTGTGCCCGGCGACCAATTCCGAGGTCGGCAGTGGCTGATATTTTGCCATAAGAATGGTCTACTTTTAATGAGGCCATCCCCAATTCGAAGGAGTTTACGGAATGCGTGAAACTGGTTAGGTTGTTGGTTTTGCCAGCTTCGGGACCAGAAAAATTAAACCGATAATAAGCATCCAGTGAGCCGGTAAAAGTTGTAACGGATTTGGTGGTAGAGTCGGTTTGGGCGATAAGGGATTGCATACATAAAAAAGCTGTACAGCCTGCCAAAAAATTCTTTAACATTGTAGTGGTTTTATGATTAATAATGGGTACAGCCGGTGAACTTGGTCAGAAGTTCACGTAGTGGCTGTACCTTTTTTGTATACGGGTTGGGAGTGGTCAGACTCACCCGGAAAAGCTTAGGCTTGCAGCGGTGCTCTTCCGTATTTTTCTGCGTGTTGAGAATAGTCTAGTCCCATCTCTTCTTCTTCCTCACTTACCCGCAGTGGTAAAATCAGGTCGATGAATTTGAAGATGGCAAGCGACATAACAAAGCTGTAACCTACTACTACTACTAATGCTTTTAGTTGAGTAAGCATGAAGGAGAAATTACCATAAAATAAACCATCGTTACCTGCACTGTTTACTGTTTTGGTGGCGAAGATGCCGGTCATGATCATACCCACCATTCCGCCCACTCCATGGCAGGGGAAAACATCTAGGGTGTCATCGAGGGTTGATTTACTTTTATAGTAAACGGCTAAATTAGAAATCAAGGAAGCTACGGCACCAATAAAGATACTTTGCGGAACTGCTACAAATCCGGCGGCTGGGGTAATGGCAACCAATCCAACTACTGCTCCAATACAGAATCCTAGTACGGAGGGTTTTTTACCACGTACTACATCAAAGAACATCCAGGCCAAACCGGCAGCAGCAGCGGCGGTATTGGTGGTTGCGAAGGCACTTACCGCAAGGGCATTGGCACCTAAAGCAGACCCTGCGTTAAAGCCAAACCAGCCAAACCATAATAAGCCGGTGCCGATTAATACATAGGGAATATTAGCTGGTGGAATCTCTTTGTTTTCGATGTGGGCTTTTCTTCTTTTCAACACAATTGCACCTGCTAGGGCTGCACAACCTGCAGAAATATGCACTACGGTACCACCGGCAAAATCCAGGGCACCGAGTTTAAATAAGAAACCCTCGGGATGCCAGGTCCAGTGTGCAATAGGTGCGTACACCAAAATGCTGAACAGGGCTATAAAGAGGGTATAGGCCGTAAAACGAATTCTTTCCGCAACGGCACCCACTACCAGTCCGGGCGTGATAACCGCGAACATCAACTGAAAAAGGGCAAATAAAGAAAGTGGGATGGTAGGGGCCAAACTCCAGGGAGCACCCGAGATTACCCCTTTAAAGAATAAATGGGTAGAAGGATTGCCGATAAAACCTCCGATGGATTCGCCAAAGCAAAGGGAGTAGCCAACTACTATCCATAGGATACTTACCACACCGGTAGCCACGATACTCTTGATCATGGTAGAAATGATGTTTTTTCGATGAACCATTCCTCCGTAAAAGAAGGCAAGCCCGGGCGTCATTAAAAATACCAGTGCGGTAGCTACAATAATCCATCCGATATCAGCTGAATTGTATTTACTGGCATCTGCAAATGCAGGTAAGGAAGGAACAAAAAGGGCTCCGATAGCTATAAGCATCAGAACTAGAAAGGGAGCATACTTTTTGACGATTGGGTTGGACATAATCAATACATTAAATAAATTAACAATAAATATATATTTTGCTAAATTATTGTAAAAAAATTATAAAAAGTTAATAAAATAATGTATAAATATTAATGTAATGTGAATTAAACGCTCATTTTGTTATTATTGGCCCCTTTTTGTTTAGACATAACCCCAAAAAAGTAGGTATAAACATAAAAATATACATATAATTAAAAATATAAATACAATTTGATTTCTTTTCATTTTTTCTGAAATTATCCCTATGATCTATCATTCGCAGTTCATTCATACTGCTATCAACCAAGGCCTACCTCTAGCCCTTGCCTACTCAGATTTTTTCTATTCTGCAAAAATCCTACCTTGTAATCTCAACCGCCGGTCCTATGAATAAATGGATAGTCGCCCTGCTACTATATATGTATGTCCCCAGCCTGCTGGCACAGAAAGAATTTCCGCAACGCTATTGGCACTGAAAGGCCTCAACAACAATACCACCACCGGCTACACCTATTTATACGACCAGCTCAACCGCCTGCTCAATACCCGCCAGCATACATTTGGCGCCGCCTCGGGCAGTTTTATGGGTAATTGGACGCAATCCAATACCAACATAACCGATAACTATGCCGAAACTTTCCGGTATGATGCCAATGGCAATATTCTGCAACTCAACCGCAATGGCAATAGTCAGCACCCGGGTGGGTGGTGATGGGCAGTCTGAGTTATACTTATCGGGAAGGTCATCAAATAATTTGCCTTAAATGGATTTTACCCATCCATTCATGTGTGCTTATTAAAAGATACTACTATTTACCTGGTCGTTTTTGGGGATCCCTTTTGTTGTGGAAGCATGAAAGAATACATACCTGGTATTTTTCTTCATGTATGATATAGTACAGAGAATAGGGAAACTTTTTAATTTTTACAGCACGGATTCTTTTATACTGAATTCTATAAAATGGATTTTTTTCAAGCTTATCGTAAGCCTCTTTAATTTTTGCGATAAAAAGTTGAGGGGCTATGCTACTATTGCGTGCATAGTAATCAGCTATATTTTCTAATTCAGATTGTGCGCGAGGAGAAATCAATATTTTATAACCCATTTTTTTTATTCAGTTGCTTGAGTGACTCTTCGGAAGATAGATAGGTGCTTTCATCCTCTTGCAACCGTTCATCTAAAATCGATTTTTGGTCATCCGTTAATATAGGATTGTCCTCTGCTTCTTTCACTATTATTGTAATAGCTTTATTTTTATAGGTGGCCTTGATTGTATTTATTATCTCATTACTGAGATCTTGAGCGGAGGATAAATGATAAGTAGTAAACATAGTATAAATGTTTTATGTAAAGTACGGAGAATCAGATGCAAAGTAATGTGTATTCTAATTTTTCTTGGTTTTGTATTGATGCTTTACAAAAGTATTCTTTTTAATAGTTTTTTATAGAGTGATAATTACAGGTATTTATACTGTTTTCTGATACGATATTAAGTAAATACAATGCCTATTAAACCATCATTTTCATGTATGAGTTAACTGATAAACAGTATAGGGATTATTCTGCTATAATAGAAGCCGGACTAGTACAATTTACCCCAAAATGTAATGCACAGCCACCACTGAATACCTCGGATGCCGATATTTATATAAGAGACGCTACAGGTAATGTGTTAGCCGTTTACTGAAGTGAACAACTTTTTCACCTTTCTGTAGAAGGATTATGATTGTCATTGATAATTTACATTAGGGTAGGGTTTAATTCGATTGTTGTGATTTGTTTTCAAATTGTACAGTACAATTGCTGAAAGGTGGGTATACTCCATATTTTATGTAACAGAAAGTCTCAATTTAAGTGCCTTGATAATACAGACAGGTAAAAAATCAGTAAATTAATGATGGGAAAATGGGCTTTACCACAGTGCAAAAAAAGGAACTGCCCATAGATTCTTGCCGAAAGGAACCGCATCTTTTCCTGCATACAAAACAACACCACCTGCAAAATCTTTGCCTGTGAGTTCCTCGAATGCTTTGATTCCTTTAAAATCCCGAATCGTTACCGATTCGGATTTTTTTACCTCGATACCGAATACCGATCCGTCAGGTTTTTCCAAAACAAAATCAACTTCTTTACCGTCACTTGTCCTGAAATGATAGAGTTCTGCATTGATGTTGCTGTTGCTTAACTGTTTGATTATCTCGGTGGCAACAAAATTTTCAACCAGGTGCCCAAACAATTCCGGCTTTGTTTTCACAATCTCGTCAATGTTATAATCAAGCAAATGACAGATCATAGTAGTATCGAGTAAATATCCCTTCGGTGTCTTTACCAAACGTTTACCAATGTTCCTGAACCAAGGCCTCACATCAAAAGTGAGAAACATCAATTTAAGAATACTACGATAAAATTTTGCAGTCACATGGTTCATATCGATATCACGTGCGATATCCGAATCATTCATAAGGCAACCTGTGCGTGCAGCCAGAATACTAAGCAAATGTGGCAGTGCCGAACTTTTCTCCAGTTCAGCTATTTGCCGTACATCCCTTTGCAGCATAGACGAGATATATCCATCCAACCAGATCCTTCGTTCTTCCCCGGTAAGTGTAGAAACCTCCGGAAATGTAGCTTTTTTAATCGCATCGATTAAAGACAACCCACGGTCGTTAATACCTTTAAAATCCATTTTCATGATACGTTCTAAACCACCAGCATTATAGTGGGTGGCTTCGGCGGCTGTAAATGGATAAAGTGTCATGATAGCTGCACGGCCGACAAGAGCATCAGCGAGTTTCGGCAATGCTAAAATATTCGCTGATCCAGTAAGCAGGTATTTACCATTGGCACTTTCTTTATTTGTAAAACGCATCTCATCTACCACCTGTTTGAGAGCGCGGAAGAGCTCTGGAACCAATTGTACCTCATCTATAATCACAGCAGAATCATAACCGGTCAAGAAGGATTCCGGCGCGGCAGAAGCAGCGGCCATCAAGGTGGGCCTGTCAAAAGTAAGGTACTCGGCGGGCTGGTTGTTTTTCCCGATTTGTGGAGCAATAGTTCGCGCAAGTGTACTTTTGCCTGTTTGCCTCGCACCATTGAGGTAAACTACCGGACTCACTTTTAGGGCGTCTTGAATCCTCTTGGTTATATGCCTGTTTAAGTAATTCATACTCATTTATTTGCAAATTTAAAGGTTATCTTTCAAATATTTGAAGTCAATATTTAAATTTGCATGAAAAATTATTATTAAAAATCGCCCAAACTGAAAAACTGACAATAATAGCCTGATTAACGGACGGTTTACGGCAAAATCGGCAATATCCAAAAGAAGCAGGCATTTCTGGGCTATGTATACAATGCCGGCGGCGAGCGGGTGGTGAAGCAGTATTTGCCGTATGCAACGAATCAGTGTCTTGGTTGTGATGAGAATACTGGTTTGGAAGATTTAGAGGTATATGAGCGCAACAGCAATACCCCCAGCGTTTACAAAGCCAGCAAAACCATCACATTCTTAAGTGAATACACCGATGTGCGGTATAACGAATACACGGCAATAATAGAAGCCGGATTAGCCCTCTGCACACCCCAGTGCAATGTACAGCCACCGTTAACCAACTCCGATGCCGATATTTATATCCGCGACGCTACGGGTAATCAGCATGTCCCGACTCAGTCGGGAGTATTAGCTATTTACCAGTACCAACGTAACACAGTTGATAGCCGCTAAAACACCCTAAATACTGGCAATACATTATTTTTTGTATATTTGTATGTTAAAAAAATTTACATTCAAT
>CAMBUH010000105.1 GCA_945870985.1 Chitinophaga pinensis | reverse complement strand
TTTTTGGCTAGCTGATACAACTCACCATCAGGTTGCAACCTGATGGTGAGTTGTATCAGCTAGCCAAAAATTCTTCACAGATATGGAAAGATATATGTGCGAGTACTGGGATGTGGTTTAATCAGTCGGGCAGTTTACATGTTGCATATTCCAATGAGGAATGGATTGTTTTAAATGAATTATTTGCACAATTTGAAAAGGAGGGAAGGCCTATCCGTTTATTAACACCCCATCAAATTTCTGCAAAATATCCTCTAGTGAAACAGCATAATTTACTGGGCGGACTATATTCAAATGATGAAATGATTGTTGATCCTCGAATAGCTGTTGCTAGGGTTAGTGATTATTTGGCAACAGTTGCTGGTGTTCAATTTCTATGGAATCATACGGTGCAAGAAGTAGGTGTCGGTTATGTTAAAAGTGGAAATAAGATAATAGAGGCAGATAAAATTTTTATATGCAGTGGACAAGAAATTGAAACCTTATTTCCTGAAACGTTTTCAGCACTACCCATGGTTAAGTGTAAGTTACAAATGATGCGTTTGCATTCGCCTAATAACCTTCCTGTTGGTACATCTGTTTGTGGGGGGCTATCACTTTTGCATTATAGTAGTTTTAAAAATGCACCCT
Organism: Chitinophaga pinensis; assembly: GCA_945870985.1. Lineage (GTDB taxonomy): Bacteria > Bacteroidota > Bacteroidia > Chitinophagales > Chitinophagaceae > Sediminibacterium > Sediminibacterium pinensis_C. The sequence goes on along the minus strand of CAMBUH010000105.1, from coordinate 7,672 downwards.
CACTTAAACTCCTACATAAAAAAGTATTTAGCGAAATGCCAGAATACATTAAATATGGAATTCATGTAATGATATCCCAGCATGAGTTAGGGGAAATAACATTAGGCGACTCTCATGAATACGGGTTTACATTCGACCCATTCGACGATCACTATATTAATAAATTAATAATCACTTACTTACATGGTTTTATGCAGGCTTCTGATTGGGTAATTAATGCAACTTGGAATGGAGTTTATCCAAAAATGACAGATGGTTCTTCGTGGTATTTTAACCAAGTATTGCAAGATATATATGTATTAAATGGGTTGGGTGGTGCCGGAATGACACTTAGTTTTGGTGTTGCTGAAAAATTGATTGTTCCTATTTGTTAAAACATAAAACATTGAGTTAACATTAACGATACATTATGTTAACACCTTCATAATAAGTTTGCAAACTAAACGCGTAACTTATTATGAGAGCAAAAACTTATTTTTTCAAGCCAATTCTGTATTGTCTGTCTTTATTGGTATTTCAGTTTTCTGCATTAGCGCAGAATAGTTTTAAAGGTAAAGTATTAGATGCTGCAACTGGTAACGCAGTTGTGGGAGCAACTGTTACAGTGGTTAAATCTAAGGCCACTACTGTTACAGACGGAATGGGCTCTTTTACAGTAAATGCCACCATTGGTGATCAAATTATAGTAAGCTCTGGTGGTTTTAGTAGTAAGACGCTTACAATAAGCGATGGGGCACTCTTGATACAACTTAGTGCTAAAGCTGATGTATTAGATGAAGTAGTAGTAACTGCACTTGGTATTAAACGTGAGAAGAAAAAATTAGGATATGCATCCCAAGAATTAAAAGGGGAGAATTTGACTGTTGCTCGGGAAACCAATGTAGTTAGTCAGTTAGCTGGTAAAATTGCAGGTGTTACAGTTGTAGGCGGTAACTCTGGAATTGGCGGTTCTGCCAGGGTAACAATTCGAGGAGAAAGATCGGTAGATTTAAATAAAAATCAACCCCTATATGTAATTGATGGCGTACCAATTAGTAACTCTATTGTAGGTGCTAATGGTAGAGGAAATATGGAAGTAGATTTTGGTAACGGTGCTGGATTTGTTAATCCAGATGACGTAGAAAGTATCAACGTTTTGAAGGGGCCTGCTGCTTCTGCCTTATACGGTTCCAGAGCTGCAAATGGAGTAATTGTTATTAAAACCAAATCAGGGAAAAGTAGCAAGGGTATAGGTGTAGAACTAAATACCAATGTAACCCTTGAAAATGCTTTGAAGCTACCAGAATTTCAAAATGTTTACGGTCAAGGAAATGGAAATGGTGGCCCTTTTTCATTTGTAAATGGTGGTGGTGCAGGGTTAACAGATGGAACTGATGAAGGATGGGGCCCAGCTTTTACTGGCCAATCTTATCCTCAATTTAACTCCCCAAGAACATTAAATGGACAAATAATTCCATTTTTAGGCGGTGATTTAAATGCACCTGCTGGTAGTGTAATTACAGCTACTCCTTGGTTGCCAGATATTGATGGGGTTGCAAACTTTTTTCAAACAGGTAGAACTATTACCAATAACGCAGCAATTGTAGGCGGCAATAAAGACGGAGATTTCCGCCTATCTTACACCAATTTAAATCAAACAGGAATAGTTCCTAATACAGATCTTCAAAGGAATACTGTCTCTTTTAGTGGGGGGTATAATTTGACTGATAAGTTCACTGCTCGTGCTTTTGTTTCCTATATCAAGAGTAATAGTGACAATAGACCATCAATTAGTTATGGTACAGAAAATATTATGTATTTATTTACGAGTTGGTTCCCTAGATCTGTAAAGCTGTCTGATATGAAAAGAATGTGGCAGCCTGGTTTAGAAGGGATTAAACAATTTGGTTGGAATTATAATTACCATGATAATCCTTATTTAACCATGTATGAAAATACAAATGGTCAAACATTGGATCGCATTATCGGTAATGTTACTTTGAAATATGACATAACAAGTTGGTTGAGTTTGCAATTGCGAGCAGCCACTGATTATGCATCTGAAGTAAGAGCCTATAAAAGAGGTTTTAGCACCCAGCGTTTCCCTTTTGGACAATATAGAGAGGCACGAATTATTACTGAAGAAAGAAATACCGACTTCTTATTGTCTGCAAACAAAAAATTAAATAACAACTTCACTATTTCGGGTTCTCTTGGTGGAAACCAAACGAGACAAAAAGCAAATTTTAGTGAAGTAAATGCAGGCCAATTAAACATTCCAGGTATTTATAAACTTACGAATAACAGGGTTCCAGTTGATGTGGCACAGTCTGTATCAGAAAAAAGAGTTAATAGTTTGTATGGCGCAGCTCAAATGTCTTATAAAAACTATTTATTTCTTGAAGTTACTGGAAGAAACGATTGGAGTAGTGCACTTACTTTACCTGCTGAGTTGAAAGCATTAGGCTCAGAGAAAAATTCATTTTTCTACTCATCTGCAGCATTGAGTGCGGTAATTAGTGATATGGTGAAACTACCTGAGGTAATTAATTTTGCAAAAGTAAGAGGAAGTGTGGCGCAAGTAGGTAATGATACCGATCCCTTTACCTTTACACAAGCATACAACCCAAGTACTGCTTTTGGTACTGCTCAAATTTATAGTGAAACAGACCGTTTAGCTAACTTATCTTTAAAACCTGAAATTAGTACTGCATTTGAAATAGGTACTGAAGTTAAGTTATTGAACAATAGAATTGGTTTAGACCTTACTTTTTATCAGAGTAATACTAAAAACCAAATTATCAATATTCCCCTTTCGCTTACATCTGGTTATAGCACCAGATCTATCAATGCAGGTTTAATTAAAAACTATGGATTTGAAGCCATGTTAAACTTAGTGCCTGTTGTAAGTAAGATGAATAGTTTAGGATGGAAAGTTGATTTGAATTTCTCATCTAACAGAAGTAAAGTGATTGAGTTGTCTGATGGTTTAACTAATTTAGTAATGGCCAGTAGAAGTGTGAGCATCGAAGCTAGAGTGGGTGAACGTATGGGAGATATGTATGGTATTGGTTTTGCTCGTGTTCAAAACACCAACCCTGCTGGGGCTCATTATGAAGCTTCTGGAAAAAATGTAGGTCAAATTGTTTTCAGCAATGGTAGACCGGTAAGAACAACCGATAGAATCAAGATGGGTAATTATAATCCAGATTGGTTGGCAGGAATTAACAACACATTTACTTACAATAATTTTAAACTTTCATTCCTTTTTGATATCAGAACAGGTGGTGAAATTTATTCTCATACGCAAACCGTTGGTAGAGAGGGTGGAATTATGATTGAAACCCTTGAAGGTAGAGCAGATGGTTATGATTTAACTAAGCCAGGCAATGGTGTAATTGGTCAGGGAGTGATGTTGGTTAACGGCCAATTTGTTCCAAATGATGTAAAAAGAACAGCAAGAGAGTGGCATACAGCATATACTGCGGGTAGAAATATTGCTGAAGGAGTTATGTTTGATGCCTCTTTTGTTAAGCTAAGAGAATTTCAAATTGGCTATAATTTTCCTCCTCAAGTGTTAAAAAAATCACCATTCAAGTCTGCTACTTTAAGTATTGTGGGAAGAAATTTGGCTCTTTGGTCTAATGTACCTCACGTTGATCCCGAAGTAATGTCGTTTACCGGTGGTACTGCATTACCTGGAATTGAACATATGTCTATCCCATCATCTAGAAGCTTTGGCGTTAACCTTAGCTTGAAATTTTAAATTATTAAAAAGACAACAATGAGAAAAATATATCTAGTCTTTACAGCATTTTCTTTGTTCTTATTAAATGCCTGTACTAAAGATTTTACTGAAGTAAATACTAATCCAAATATTCCTACCAAAGTAACCCCCAATTTACTTTTATCGGGAGTTATCAAGTCTGCAATTAATGAACAGGTTGGTCAGGCCTGGGGTACTGGTAATTTATTGGTTCAGTACACTGCAAAAATTCAGTTTGTAAATGAAGACCGCTACTTGTGGGGTGAAAAGAATGGTATTTGGAACAATGTTTATGGCAATATGCGCAATGTTCAAAATATTATAGACTTAGCAAACGCTAATTCACCTGTACAACAAAATTATCTTGGTGTAGCCTTGATTTTAAAGAGTTGGTTGTTTTCTATGGCCACTGATGCTTATGGTGATATACCTTATTCTGAAGCAACAAAAGCGAAAAGTAACGGTATTTATTTGCCTAAATACGATACACAAGAAGAAATATATACAGGTCTATTGGCTGATTTAAAAAAGGCAAATGATATTTTGGGAACAAGCACTGAATCTATCTCAGGAGATATTTTATATGGTGGTTCTGTGGTTAAATGGAAAAAACTGGCCAATTCTCTTAGACTTCGCTTATTAATGCGTTTGTCTAAAAAGAAATCTGTGAACGCCGACATGCAAGCCATCCTGTCCAATGCTACCTTAAATCCTTTAATGACTTCAAATGACGACAATGCAGAGTTGAAATATTTAGCAGACGTGCCAGCAAATCAATGGCCTTTGTATGATGCAAGAGTTGGTTCGTTTGATGAGATCAGGGTAAGTAAAACTTTAAGTGATCGTTTATCTGCATTAAATGATCCAAGGCTATCAGTTTTTGGAAGACCTTCACAAAAATCAGTGGCTGCTGGAAGTCCTAAAATTGAAGGTATCCCGAATGGTTTGGGGGATGTGGCTGCTTTGAATTTTAATGGCGGACCTCAAGGTGTTTCTAGAGTTGGATTTAGTTATGCATGCTTAGTTTGTAACGACAATGGACAAACCCCTGCACTGCCGAATGTTGCTAGAGGCATCATTATGAACTATTCTGAATTACAATTTATACTTGCAGAAGCGGCAGAAAAAGGAATGATTACTACTTCTACCACCGCCGAAACATATTACACAAATGGAGTGCAAGCCAATTTTGCTTATTATGCAGCAATGGTTCCCTCGTCTTATGGAATCAATGTTACCCCAACTCCTGCTTATTATACGCAACCAGGAGTGGCTTATACAGGAACTAGTACAGAAAAATTGGGAAAAATTGCATTACAAAAATGGGTATCCCTGTTTTTTAATGGATTAGAAGGCTGGTTTGATTGGAGAAGAACTGGTATACCTGTTGTTGTTCCTGGGGTTGACAATTTAAATAATAACAAGGTTCCAGTTCGTTTTATCTATCCCCTCTCTGAACAGGCATTGAATGCTTCCAACAGAGCAGCTGCTGTAACCAGACAAGGCGCAGATGATATCAATACATTAATTTGGATTGCCAAATAGTTTTTCCGCAAGGTTACTTCTAGTTCCTTGAGGTGAACAGATTGAAAAAGAGGTCTAATTGACCTCTTTTTTTTTCGGTCTCTATGAAAGAATGAATGAGTAGGAACAATATCTCAGCACATGTATCATATACAAATTAGTTTTCTTGGATGGAATCTCTTGAAATCGTGCTTATGCAATGGGTTGCTTTTCAGCATTCCTTTAATATTTCAAGTTTTATATTAATTTAATATGTAGTTGTATAGAAAAATGCAATATGAAAATGATGGGTTAGGCATTAGTGTAATGCATATTGTATTAGGGGTTCGAGACATTCAATTTACAATTAGTCACCTATTCAGTTATCGGCTTACAGTTGCATCTTTCGAGTGGAGGGACAGAACCACAGAAGTCAATACAAGAGACTACAAAAGCGTGCCCAAAAGGGCATAAAAAAACTCCGAAATCGAATGATGTCGGAGTTTTTAGTGCTATTTACTAGCTAGTTTGTGATCCCGCTGGGACTCGGACCCAGGACCCATACATTAAAAGTGTATTGCTCTACCAACTGAGCTACGGAATCATCCTGATTGAGCGCTTCAGCTCTTTCGGAGTGCAAAAATAGGGATATTCAAAAATTCACCAAATATTTATATTCTTATTTCCCCGTTTTACCCACATTCTTATCGATATAAGCAGAATAAAGAGTTTATTTTTGTGATTAAATTCAATCAGTATGTCGGCTTTTTCTAATAAAGTGGTTGTAATTACAGGGGGGTCTGATGGTATTGGCAAGGCATTGGTGCAGCTTTTTCTGGCCCAAGGTGCCAAAGTGGCTACCTGTGCCCGTAATCATGAAAAGCTGTATGCACTGCAAAAAGAGCATGCTGGAAAACCCCTCCATGTGCAGCAAGCTGATGTAAGTGTTGAAATCGACTGCCAACAATTTATTCAAGGAACCCTGGATGCATTAGGAACCATTGATGTATTGATCAATAATGCCGGAATTTCTATGCGGGCACTTTTTGCCGAAGCAGCACCGGCTACTATTAAAAAAGTAATGGAAGTGAATTTTATGGGAACCGTTTACTGTACCCATTATGCATTACCGCATATCCTCCAAAACAAAGGCGCCATCGTGGGTATTTCCTCGATTGCCGGATTTAGAGGATTGCCAGGTAGAAGTGGCTATTCCGCCTCTAAATTTGCCCTGAATGGCTGGTTAGAATCGCTGCGTACCGAACTCTTAGATTCAGGCGTTCATGTGTTAACGGCTTGCCCCGGATTTACCACTTCCAATATCCGGATGGCTGCCCTAAATAAGTCGGGAGAAGCCCAGGGAGAAACACCTATGGATGAAGCATCCATGATGAGTTCAGCAGAATGTGCCCAGCATATCCTCGGGGCTATGGAAAACAGAAAACGTACCCTGGTACTTACTTTTAATGGAAAAAGAACCGTTTTCTTAAATAAATGGTTTCCAGCATTGGCTGATAAATTGGTAAGAAATTTTTTCTATAAAAACGGTCAGCTGGTGAAATAAGCCCGCCCATCGGTCGTTAATTTGCCATATGCCCAACATAACGCTTTCTTCCGATATCGGCCTACGTGATTTCAGCGTTGGGGCTATTAAAGGGCAAATCCTGTCTTCAATTCCCAATGTTACCCTTACAGATATCAGCCATTACCTATCACAAACCAATTTCCCCCAATCTGCCTATATCTGTAAAAGCGCAATAACCCATTTCCCTCCTCATACCTTTCACCTCGTTATTATAAATCTTTTTGAGTATGAAGTAAAACAGGTATTACTAGCCAAATACCAAGATCAATGGATTATTTGTCCGGATAATGGCATTTTAACCATGATTACACAAGATAAACCTGCCGAATTGTATGCCATAAATTGTAAAGGACTCACCACGCTTTTATCCATCACCAACCGCATTGTTGATCAATTAGCCTTGTTGATTCGGCAACCTTCCCATTTGCCTTTCGAAAAAGCAGTAAATATTATCGAAAAATATCCCCTACGCCCTACAACCGGACCAGATTGGATGGATGGGCAGATTTTGTTCATCGATCATTTTGAAAATGTAGTAATCAATATAACCCGCGAAGAATTTGAAGAACACCGCAATGGCAGAGCTTTTCGATTCGCTTTTAACAGAAATGAGGTAATTGAAGTGCTGAGTCCCAACTACTCCTCCGTAAGTGAAATCGATAAAATGGCCTGGTTTAATTCGGCTGGATACCTTGAAATTGCTATCCGGCACGGAAATATTGCCGGTTTATTTGGCCTGCAAGGATTCAACGAACAAACACCCTCTAATGGTTATACCTCCGATAGTCGCATCCTATATCAGACCGTTCGGGTGTTTTTCGAAAATAAAATGGTATAAC
>CAMBUH010000104.1 GCA_945870985.1 Chitinophaga pinensis | reverse complement strand
CGGCGGCGGTGGCGGGGGACGAGGCGGCAATCAATAAATGAGTTACTGCAAGTAATCGTTCCATAAAAAAACCTCTTCTATTCGGAAGAGGTTTTTTTATGATAGGATCCGTTGGGTATTTCAATTTTCATACGACCAAAGAGTTTGTTGCTATGCTGTTAAAGCAACCTGAAGCCTTAGGAACAAGCCTGATTAACCTTGAGGGTTACTTCTGTGATCCTTCTTGAAAGTAAAAATGAGGCTGTTGCAGCACCTCCAGAACCGGTACCGGCGCCATCAGATAATGAACTGACAGAGCCGTTGGATGATTTACCTTTTTGAGTAGCGTTAAAATGAACAGTAGTCTTTTAGTAAATTCCGGGGCGATAGCATAAAACCGGAAATTTTTTTCTGAACCCTGTCGGGAGATGTGTTTAAAGGAATTAATTATGTAGCTATCTTTTGCTAATGGCCAAATTGATGACTGCCGAGGGCTTGGGCGTTCTTGAATACCGGTGATCTGTTGCAATTGCTGAATAATTTTTCTTATGGGGTAGCAATCTTTTGTTAGTGTTTATCAATAAACACATGCTGCAAAAAATGCGCATGGGGCACTTGCTGTATGGGAAATATAACTCCCTTTTCCGGTGATAAATGCTTGGGTGAAGTGAATATTATCCAATAAGCATTCGTTGCCATCTCTTACCAAATTCTCGGCTATTTATAAGAGTGCAAATAGTGACTGCGGCAACAACCAATTACATAAAAAATAGGCGGATTGAACGCTATCAGAAACCAGCACAAAACAGCAAAAAGCCGCAACATGCAGTTTCCTTTAATGATAATCAATCAATTAGATGTTTTTTGCCCCTAAAAATATGCGACATGTCGTAAAACCTTTAGTAATACTTTCATGTCTGGCAATTCATTAATCGACAATTGTTAATTTTAAATTTCAAACTATGCAACCTCTTTCGCAACGAAACAGCCCCATGGAGTGCTTCCTAACTGCTAATCATAAAGCAGCAAGCGTATTGGTATTATTTATTGTGTTACTTATTTCTGCTTGCCAGAAAAAAATGGATGTAATAAACAATCAGTCCCCCCTTTCTCAAAAGCGAATAGAGGTTGCCGAAATTAAACAATGGGTAAACACAATGTTGCCAACGCTGGTAGACCAGCCAACCCTTTTATACGCAAGGGCCGAGCAATCAACAATAAACGGCAATCATTTTGTTCGTATTCCTACAACAGGCAAGGGATCAGATAAAGGATCTTTCTACTTTAAGAGGCGGCCAGATGGCAGTATGGAGGTAAACTATGTGGTACAATTGGTTTCGGATTCTATCAAAGGAAATGGGATAGTGGGATTCGCAAATTTGGACGAAAAATCGTTTCGGGTTAATGTATATGAAAATAACAAACTTGTATTGTCAAAAATTGTTCCCGACTCACTGGGGCTGTTTAATCAGGCTTTTCTTTCCTCAGCTACACAAATAAAGAAATTTGATGGAGCCGACGGAGCCTGTGAAGTGGAGCAGGTAACACTTATAAAGCTTCCTAATGGTAGCGACTCGGTAATTATTGTAAAATCACTTAGTGATCCCAAAAACCCGAAGACTGGCTGTCCTTCTGTTAATAAAGGGAAAAGCCTTTGGGAGAAATTTACAGACTGGTTAGAAGGTATAAAAAGAGATATAAGGGACTGGTTCAGCGGAGGAGGCGGTGGAGGTGGAGGTGGAGGTTTCTCTCCTTATAACCCACCCACTGACAGCCCAATATATGGGATAGATTTTTGGAGTTTTTTCGGATCTGGTTATTTAAATGTGGGGCCTGGCGGCGGTTTCGGGGTTGGAATTGGCGGGGGTGGAGGATTTGGTGGAGGCGGGGGTAGCTCACAATATGGGCCAGCTAATCCCTGGGGGCCGTTTCCAATACCGCCTGGAATGGTTGGAGTTATTTTAAACAGTCCGGTTTTTGATCCCAATAATCCTTGGGATGATATTGACAATTACTATGAGTTTCCTGAAATCCCGATTATAGAAAATGGGATTTCGATTTCAGATAACGTTGGTCCATTAAATAATCCTAAAAAAATTGGATTTTTTGATAGAAAAAACAGTAAAGATATGGAACACGGAACATCAGGTGATCTATCAGTACTAGGGCGGCATCAAAGTTTGGATTCTGACCCCACCTGGGCTCATTTCGCTAGGATGCGACTTCTTGTTTTTATGACAACTTTGCCGTCCGCTTCTAGAGAAATGATTGATAAGTTCTTTCCTTTTACCCTTCAAAACATGACTATAGCGACATTAAGTTTTCCACAATTGGACTGGTCTCTATCGCAGGTAGGTAGGGAAATGGTAAACAGATTTGAAAGCCGGGTTGGAGGGGAATTTGAGAATCCAAAATTAAATGAAAAGGTTTTTGAAAGTCACAAGTTTAAAAACTTTTTAAAAGATTATGGTTTGGCTCTTTCCAAGAAGTTAAGGGCTGTTGGTGGGAAAATTGATTTAGTTGACAATTTTGATATAAAAGATTTTCATCCAGCGTTTAATACCCCCTACGATAAGTTTCACGGATTAATGATTTTAATAAATGATACCGAAACAGGCGAAATACTTGGCGATAATTTTACAATTGATGCGCAAGGTAATTGGAGCATCGATTTAAGTATAACCATTACCGATCATTTTGGAATAGACGATGATGATGTAATAGAGTTTAGAGATAAAAATCCCGGGTTTCCGTCATGGTGGATTCTTCAGAAGCGAAGAGATTATGTTCCTTTTAAAACTGTTATTAAAATAAAAAAGCATATATGGGGCAATATGTATAAATAATAAATTATTTTGACTGTTTCTTTGTGATATCCCTATAATAAACTTAGTAGGCTAATTTCAACCAGGTAAATTAATTTTATGAAAATTTTGATGGTTTTAATTATTTCAATTACTTTTTTTTCTTGTAGCCCTTGGCCATCAAATGATGACTATGTAAATACATTTAGTAAAAACGAAACAATAAAAGAGCTTTCTGCTTGTAGGAGTGTTACGAAGGAGGATAGTATTACGAGTGGCTCTGCCTATTTCGAATTTATCGTTAATCCTAATTTAGATGTGGCATTCAGGGACTCTTTAGTTACTGCCTTTGCCAGTAATTTTATAGATACTTTTAAAGCAAAGTATCCCAATATTAGTTTAAACTTTTATGAAGAATCCATTGATAGAAACGAAAAGCGTATGAATGCCGCCCCAACAAAATATTGTGGAGGGGTAGATTCCTATATTCTATATGGCTTTTGGTGGTCAATAATGGACAATGAAATTACCATAAGAAAGTATAAAAATGGTGTTCTTCTTAATCCAGATCCCTCTATAAGAATACAGGATATCAAATAGTAATTGTAGAAGTCTTTTTAACGGCCGGAGTGGGTGTTGCAGACGATGTACAATGTTTTTTATTAGGATATAAATTGATTAGAATTGCTTGGAAACTTTAAATGATTTTAATGGATAAAATACCGTTTTTATATGATGAAGAGGGATTGCCCTACATGATAGAATCTTACAAAAGAAATCATCAGATTATTTTGTCAGAAAATTTCGTTCGGTGTGCGGAAAAAAAATTAAGAAGCGATTTTGAAATTAAATCCAAACTGAAGGTAAGCAAACGAGTACAAATGAGTACTTCCCCAAATGGGAGCGGCGTTTTTGATATAGCTTCAGGCGTTACCAAAATCCCCTATGGCATTTGGATTGCTAATAATTGGAACCAGGTAGAGGTAGCCTGGAAATCCAAATCCGGAAGGGTTTACACAATGGGAGATAGCGACATTGATTGTAATGACATAGAATTTTGGTTTGAAGGCATTGATCCCGCACTTTACCTTAAGCAGCTATATCCAAAAGAGGGGCTGCCGTTTAAACTTAAGCCCCTTTCATTTGAATTAGTGATTACCCGTATTTGCCATGATTGTGTTATTGAAATGCATTTCAAAAATGATTTGCAGCAGAACCATGACCAAATTATCGATCAAATTGATACCTGTATTGATACCTTTAATCAGAAGTCTGAAAAAGCCAAAAAATTTGTTGGGGTTGTTCATAATTGGAAAAGAAATGTAAAAAATAATCAGGTGCTGGTTTATGAGTTTGATTTGGGTTCTGCGGAACTAATTTTCTTCAAACAGTTGCTCCATTTTTTGTCGGACTTGGATTGTTTTTCTAAGGTTGAAATATGTTAAAACGGGCTGGTATTATCAATACTGATATAAATATAAATTGCTGCTTTTTCTTCTCGTTAGTTGTAATTATTTATTTAACGCCCGGATAAATTGAGCAGAGAAAAAAAAGAAAAACACATCCTACTTAACATAAGAATAACTATAAACACAATACTTGATTTCCCTTCTCTGCATTAGTCTCCGTAACGATTGTGAAGGGACTATGCGGTTCGGAGGAATAATCTACACAATTTGCAGAATATTATTTTACAGGGAAAAAGGTATCTGTGATGTTGTTACATAAATTGAATTAGCCGATATTGACTTGTGTATATGATGCAGCAATGAATTTAATTAACTGATGTTGATTTATACTCCGAAGCGCATAGTACGCCAGAGGCGTACTATGCGATGAAGGAAAAATTATTACACCAATTTAAATGACTCCATAAACTTGGTAGTAAAGTTCCCTTTGCGAAAATCTTCGTTTTTCATGAGTTGTAAATGAAAAGGAATGGTAGTTTTTACTCCCTCAATCACATATTCACTCAAGGCGCGGTACATGGTATCAATCGCTTCCTCGCGGGTTTGGGCTACGGTAATCAATTTACCAATCATGGAATCGTAGTAGGGCGGAATAACATAGCCAGCATACACATGACTATCTACCCGAACTCCATGGCCACCGGGGGTATGTAACACCGTAATTTTTCCGGGTGAAGGACGAAAATCATTATACGGATCTTCAGCATTAATCCGGCACTCAATAGCATGGAGTTGGGGCTCGTAGTTTTTTCCGGAAATTTTTTCTCCGCAAGCAATTTTAATTTGCTCTTTAATCAGGTCGTAACTAACTACTTCTTCGGTTACACAATGTTCTACCTGAATACGGGTATTCATCTCCATAAAATAGAAATTCCTGTGCTTATCAACCAAAAACTCTATGGTACCCACGCTTTCGTAATTGATGGCTGAAGCGGCTTTAATGGCAGCTTCTCCCATTTTTCTTCTTAACTCGGGCGTCATAAATGGGGAGGGAGATTCTTCTACCAATTTCTGATGTCTGCGTTGTATAGAACAATCTCTTTCACTCAGATGGCATACATTACCATATTGATCACCGGCAACCTGAATTTCTATGTGGCGAGGTTCTTCAACAAACTTCTCCATATATATACCGTCATTCTTAAAAGAAGCCGCCGCCTCGGTTTTGGCACTGGTATAGGCTTTCTCCATATCCTCTTCTTTCCATACTACCCGCATCCCTTTTCCGCCACCACCGGCTGTTGCTTTTAAAATTACCGGATAGCCCACTTCCTTTGCCATCTTGTTGGCCTGCTCTATACTCTCCAATAATCCCTCTCCACCAGGAACAACGGGAACCCCGGCTTTTATCATCGTTTCTTTCGCCGTAATCTTGTCCCCCATCTTGCTTATCATTTCAGGGGTAGGACCAATAAATTTAATGCCGTGATCGGCACAAATCTGCGAGAAGCGAGCATTCTCTGCCAAAAAACCATATCCCGGATGCACTGCATCTGCGTTGGTAATTTCAGCGGCAGCCATGATGTGGGGAATATTTAAATAAGAATCTACACTGGCAGGTTTTCCAATACAAACTGCTTCATCGGCAAACTTTACGTGTAAACTATCCCGATCAGCCGTTGAATAAACTGCAACGGTTTTTATGCCCATTTCCCGGCAGGTTCGAATAATCCGTAAGGCAATTTCTCCCCGGTTGGCAATTAATATTTTTTTAAACATATTAAATATTTTTTATGCGAAAGGTTCGTTGATTTTCTTCCACAGCGTGAAAGCTAAAAGTTACTGCATCAAAATCAGGCAGTAGGATCTACTAAAAACAGGGGCTGGTCGAACTCTACCGGACTGGCATCCTCTACCAATACTTTTACTATGGTTCCGGATACTTCACACTCAATCTCATTGAATAACTTCATTGCCTCAATAATGCAGAGTACTTTTCCGGGAGCCACTGCCTGTCCCACATCTGCCAACGCAGGCTTGTCGGGGGAAGTACGGCGGTAAAATGTGCCAATCATTGGGCTTTTTACGGTAATCAGTTTATCAGCAACCGGGGTTGCAGCAGGAGCAGCCGGAGCAGCAGGGGCAGCTGAAACGGGAGCAGATTGCGGAGGCGGTGGCGCAGTATGATAAATTTGATGGGCGGGAGCAGGAATATGAGTAACAACTGGCTCTTCTTTTTGGCGGATGGTTACCTTGCCATCCTTGTCTTCAATACTAATTTCACCAATGTTACTTTTGTTAACAATCTTAATCAGTTCGTGAATTTGTTTCAAGTCCATGTTTTGCAATTTTAGGGGTAAAATCGGGGGTTTTTGGTCAAATAGTGGGGCAAAATAGCCTTTTTTTGGTAAAAAATGGCTTTTTCTTTGATAAACGGAAAAATGATATTTTTCTCAAAAATTGTTAAAAAAAGAGCTAAAATTTAAAAAAACAGCCCAAAAAAGCCCCTATTAGGGGCTTTCTGTTTTTCTTATAAGTATTAAAATGAGGTATTATTCTTTCCCTTCTTTTACTCTTTCCACATAAGAACCGTCTTTGGTATTTACACGGATAAGTTCACCATCTTCTACAAACAGGGGCACCATAACGGTAGCACCGGTTTCCACAGAAGCAGCTTTTAGGGCACGTGTGGCAGTATCACCGCGGAGGCCGGGTTCGCAATAAGTAATCTTCAACACTATTTTTTCGGGCAGTTCTGCTCCGATGGGTTGTTCGGTTTCCGTATTAATAAACACAAATACTTCGGAGCCATCTTTCAAAAATTGGGGGGCATCAATCATTTCTTCAGCCAATGCAATCTGCTCGAATGTTTCATTATTCATGAGATTGTAGCCACTATCGTCTTTATAGAGGTATTGAAAAGCTTTCTTTTCAACCCGAACCGGGTAAATGTTTTCACCGCTGTTCCAGGTTTTTTCAATGGAGCGCTTGTTATCTACCCCTTTTAATTTTGCCCACACTTTGGCGGCTGCCCGGGCTGTTTTGTTTTCCCCGAACTCTACAACAGCATAAAGACTGCCGTCTAACTTCAAAATCATTCCGCGACTGATATCGGATGTTGTTGCCATATGATAGTTTTTTTATTACTAAAGTGCCGCAAAAGTAGGCAAAGGCACTGAAATTATACCCTTTACAATAAAATATATGTTGTACAGATTAGGCCTCCTGTTGGACTGAAAATCGAAAAAAGGGACGATTTTTTAACACTTTGGGGGGAAACAGGCTGCATTTTTTCTCCTGCAGGTATCTCGAATAATAGAAAATCCTATACCTATGAAAAAATTATTAACCCTCCTGATGCTTTTTGTAAGCCTCGCCCTTCAAACTCAACTGTTGGCGCAGAGCTTTATTATAAAGGGCACTGTTACTGATGAAAATAAACGGCCCATTGTGGGAAAAACAGTTTACATCAGTTCAGAATCAACCGCAACCGGATGCAATATCCAGCGGAAAGTAGTAACCAACCCCAATGGATATTATATTGACTCCATCCGTTGCACAGGTGAAATCAAATACATCAATGTACAAACTACCGATTGTAATGGTCGGTTGTTTTTGCATCGGATGATACCGGGCAGTACACGAGTGATTGAAAGCAATTTTGTGCTATGCGGTTCAGCTGCCGTTCTAACTGCCTGTAGGGCTGCTTTCAAATTTGCGCCATATACCAACACACTAACAACGGTTGTTCCATTCGCCTTTTTATTTACTAGCGGAGAAAGTGAGGCAAATTCCGGAGACAGTATTGTATCCAGAACCTGGATGTTTGGCGATAGAACGCAGGTGGTTACCGGAAACGAAGCAACTATTCGTCACCAATTCCCTGGTCCGGGTACTTATCAAGTAACCTTATACATTAAAACATTAAAAGGATGTGAAAGTAAAATCACCAACTCAGTGGTGGTTAAAGAACAACCTTGTGCCATCAATACCAAAGTGTTTATCAAGAGACAAGCGGATCGTTATTTTCAGTTCAGCTCAGTAGAAGACAACCTGGCTCCCGGCGATACGATTATTAAAAGAAGCTGGAATTTTGGTGATGGCAGTATATTGGATGGTAATGAAATCAGTCCTGTAAAGAGATACGCCGATACCGGCAGCTTTAAAGTGTGCTTACAATTC
>CAMBUH010000103.1 GCA_945870985.1 Chitinophaga pinensis | reverse complement strand
TAATTCTTCAGAAGTTACTTCTCCACTCCTATCATTCAGATTTTGTAACTCAGCAATCCGGTTATCAGCATGATCATATCCGGTTACTGCATATTGCTTGCTTAATAAAATAGCCAGGGGTAAACCAACATAGCCTAATCCAATAACAGCAATCTTTTCTGCTCCCCGTTCCATTTGCATAACTTATCAGTTAATTCCGCTCCAACAAACAAACCGCATGAGCCACCAAACCCTCTTCCCTACCCACAAAGCCCATTTTCTCCGTAGTAGTTGCTTTGATAGAAATATCCGTTACAGCTATCCCCAAAATTCCTGCAATTGCCTCCTGCATCCTAGATACATAGGGTTTTATCTTGGGCGCTTCTAAACAGAGGGTGGCATCTATATTGCCAATCGTGTAACCGGCTTCGCGAATCAATTCATTTGTTTTTGCCAATAAAATGCGACTATCGATATTTTTAAAAGCCATATCCGTATCCGGAAAATGTACCCCAATATCCCCCAAACAAGCCGCTCCCAATAACGCATCACAAATTGCATGCAACAACACATCCGCATCACTATGCCCCAGCGCCCCTTTATGGTGGGCTATCTGTACACCCCCAATTACCAAATCCCTACCCTCCACCAATTGATGAAAATCGATACCATAACCAATTCGGATAGCCATATACTTTGATTTATAGGATGTACAAACCCCACATCCCCTTTATCGGGTAAAGATACATCGGAGCAAGGGTATTATTTACCACCAATATTAAATAGCAATCCTACCCGAATCGTATTGGATAATGGATTGCGGGTGATACCCGAACCGGAAGGAACCAGATAAGATAAATTTACCTGAAAGGCATCCATACTAAATCCGGCACCTACGGAAAAATATTGACGATTCCCGCGGGATTTGTCTTCGTAAAAATAACCTGCCCGAACAAAAAACTGTTCATTATAGGCATATTCTGCACCCAGGGAAGCCTGTAAAGAATTCAACTGATTGGTTCCATCATTGAAAGATTTAAACCAACTAGAAAGTACACTAGTGCTGCGATAATTGGCCAAACTGGCCGAATCCGCTGCATACACCCCTGTTGCAGGAGGCACCACCGGAACCAATAATTTATTGATATCCAACCCCAACATAAGTCGGTTATTTTCGTCCATCACAAAATTATACGTTACACCCACTCCTAAATTGGCAGGAATAAAATCTCTGTTACGTGCATCATTCGTGTATCCAATTTTGGCTCCTAAATTAGACAAACTAACACCCCAATTTAAGCCGGCCCCCGATTCATCAACCCCACGATAAAACAACGACACATCCCCCGCCACCGAAGTTCCCGCTTTATACACTACCCCGGTTCCCACATCCCCAATTACCAACCTTGAATTGATATATCGAATGGCTACTCCCAAACTCAATTTATTATTCAAAATACGCGAATACCCAAAATCTACCGAAAACTCACTGGGCTTGATATTATTCAAAACGTTCCCCGAAAAATCAGTCAACTGAATATTTCCTAAACTGAAAAACCTTAGAGATGTGGAAATAGCAGACTCATCAGATAACTTATGATAAGCAGCCAAACTCGCCAGATACACATCCGATAAGCCCAGATCTTTTAACCAAGGCGTATAATTTACGGCAACGGCATCCCTGTTTTTGGCAAAGGGAATCTTGGCCAGATTCCAGAAGGCGGCATTGGCATCGGGGGTGGCTGCAATCGACATATCACCCATTCCACCGGCGCGGGCATCGGGACTAATGCGCAGAAAAGGCACTGCAGTAGATACGATATTGATGGATCCAGTTTGAGACTGCACCGTATTGGCTCCCAATAAGCAACCACAAAAAAAGGCTAATAATTGAAACTTTCTTTTCATCCGTTCCGTTTTTTGACTTTTTAATTCTTTTAATAGAGCAGTAAAATACAGGTTCCGCTTTCCGACTATTACAGAAATCTAACAGGTATTAACACCTTGTTATCATTTTGCTGCCTCCGTAAATACTGTAAAAGAGTAAAAATCAATGCATTCAAAACTATTTAATATCGAATCATTTGGCCGCTGGCCGATGCTGATTCGGGTTCGGAGATCAATTTCAGGTGGTAAATATAAATACCTTTTGCCAATTTTGCTCCAGACACCCCCTCTCCACTCCATTGAACCTGAATATTTCTGCTGCCCGACCCAGTTACAGGCTGCTGAATCTGGCGCACCAACCTCCCCAGGATATCATAAATGGTAATTTCCAATCGCATCGCCACGCCCGGCCGATTATGCTCAACCGAAAAAGTAGTACCCGAACTAAACGGATTGGGAAAATTCATCACCCTTCCCAACACCAGCTTTTCTTGCTTTTTTACCCAAAATTCCAATGTTTTTACAGATGAATTATTCGCCAAATCCCAAGCTTTTAGGGTAATCTGGTGCCTACCCTCCGCTAATTCCGGCAACCGAAATGCGAGCTTCCCTTTCTGGTAGCTGTCTATATCCGCCTGATAATACTCATTAAACACAAAGGAATTTTGGGTATTCTCATCCAGCCAAGCAGTAATATCGTGACCAATGCCATTGCCGGAAGCATTGATTCCGGAACTATCTTCTAAAAGGGCTATCAACAAGGGCGATTCATTGGTTAAGCCCCCTTCCCGAAAAGCAGTATCATTTAGAAACAATCGAATAGCCGGCCCCTCCTCATCCTTACCCGCAACCGGCAATATCCCTCCAATCGATATACTGGTATCTACCCCTCCGGCATCAGCATTCTCCCCCATCGCATACATACTAAACCTTGCCTTTCCCAACGCATAGCTGATATCTTTGGGTACCACAAAATTGATGCGAAATTTCCCCCCCTGCACAGTGGCAGTGCCCCTAAAAAGCACCGCTGTTTGTTGATTATACACCGCTGCCGTACTTCCACTCCGGTTTCCCAGTGTTTTTAAAACCTGTGGCTGGTCGTACAAACTGAGTTCTACCATCCCGTTGAAATTTGTTAATTGTACGCCTCGGGAATCAGTCACTTCTCCCTCACAGGTATATCTACCCAATGCCTTCAGGGTATCGTTACCGGTTATTGGCTTTCCATTTAACCGGGTTAACCGGATGTTGTTTTTTGGAAACGCCAGGGTAAGGGCCGGATCGCCCAACAGCGTAAACTTCCGGTTATTCAATACATCCCCGGTAGTACTTAAAATGGTATTCTTGGCCAGCAATACCGATTTACCCAAGGAAAGGTAATTTCCTCCGGCATCTTTTTGCATGCCTACCTTCAGATACTGATCATTCATTTGCAGATTGCTATAAGCAAAAACCGGACGGGTAGTGGTTAACAGGGCGATGCCTCCGGTTGAATCGTTTTTTAATACCCGATCACCCAGGGAAACTACTGCCGGATTATCGTGCGGAGCAAAATCACAACTGGCAGTAATAAATAAGGGTAACCGATTGGGGTTATTGAATCGCTTCACTTCCTCTGCCGTAAAAACCGCTTCATCCGCTAGTCGCAGATAATTTCCATGCCCCGTGTAATTAACTACCAATGCCCCCCGGAAACATTGATTTACGATGGTTTCATTTACCTGCGGATACCGATCGCCGCCACTACTACTTATAATCGGAAAAGCATCTAAATATACTTTCTGAATATTCAGCAACGGGTTGGTTTGAAAAGTACTGGCCGTTATTTGTTGAGCATCATTGAAATGCAAATTATTATCCCGGTCATCTCCTATAAACAGCGTTTGCATCCGCCACGATCCCTGAGATACGGGTTGTTGATAGCGAATGATTTTGTTTACTACCCGGGTAGCTTCTGCTAAATTAACAGCCGGCAACCGACCTATGGCAATGTCCAATCCATCGCCCGCTCGCATAGCACTAAAATCTTCGCCATCATCCAGCAAACCAAAAAAGTCATCCGAAGTATAGGTTCGCAGGGGATCCAAGGATTCCGGACTTTCGTATACCGGCACTAAATTTCCTTCCTGTATTTTTTTACGCTTGTAATCATAACTGCCAGCACCCAATAGCAACAGGTATTCCGGACGAAGGCTGCCGGTACTTCGGGCTTTATCGTAATACATTTTTACAAAATCCCTTAGGGCAGTTGGGTCGGGATTGCCACCAGAAAATTCATGATAAATCTGTTGCGTAGTTACAACACTTGCCGAAATTCCATCCCTTACCCGATGGTATTCTGCCAACCGGTTAGCTTCCGACAATAAACTTGCCTGCGTGATTATCAACATCCGCACGGGCGAACTATTGTGTAAATCTTGATTAGCAACTTTCCCCAATAAAATAGGCTCTGGCAAAGCACTTAAAATTCCCGCAGCATACTCTCGTAAGGTGGATGCCCCATTCACCCATTGCATCAGATTACCCGATTGCGTGGTATTCATTTTTACCGGGTTGAATGGATTCGTTACATCCCAAACAAATGCACCTGCTCCATTCGGAACCTGCTGAATTTCAAAGGCGGCTGTGGCTCCGGAATTTAATGAACGGGTGTCTCTAAAAAATAAAGTTCCACTGCCAACAAATGCCAGCTGCCTGCGGGCAAAAACTTCAATCCAATCAATCCATCCAATAGCTGCAGGATTGTTGGAAGCCATTTGTATTTGTATCGACAGGTTGCCCGAAGCTGCTGGTAAAAATCGGGAAAGCTGTTTAACCTGGGTAGCATAGGTTTCTAAAAATTGTCCGCTCACTGCAGGTAAACTCGTTTCCTGAACTGTTTGACTTTGTTGCAGCAAACGAAATGTAGTGGGAGCGCCCACCGAACGAGCTGCCA
Source organism: Chitinophaga pinensis (assembly GCA_945870985.1). Classification (GTDB taxonomy): domain Bacteria; phylum Bacteroidota; class Bacteroidia; order Chitinophagales; family Chitinophagaceae; genus Sediminibacterium; species Sediminibacterium pinensis_C. The sequence goes on along the minus strand of CAMBUH010000103.1, from coordinate 3,600 downwards.
ATTGGCTGATAAGGGTAACCGGCTGCTGGGTATTTAGTAAAGTAAAAGGGATAGCTAGCGTTGTAGAAAGGGATTGTCCGGGTTGCGCTCCCAATTTAGTTCCGAGCCAGTTTTTTCCACTAAACAATACATTTTCCAATTCGAGCTCCTGATAAAATCGGTCGTCCATTTCCCGAACAGTTACTGTAGCAGGCGATTGCGCCGTTTGAAGGGCTATTCTTCTTCCATTTCCCCCAATGGTTAAGTAGTAATAAGCTGTGTCGGAATAGAGGTTGGTTTGGTGTTGCCATAATTCAGTAAGGGTATCTTTGATCCAGGGATGCGGACCCGGGGCGTAAAAGAGAAAATAATCTGTGCCATTAAAAATGCCATCCCCCCCATCCACCATTTCCAGGGCATTTTCTATTAAATCATCTGCTCGAGGTTCCCTGTTATTTTCGGGAAGCATTGCCCCTCCATTTCCAAATAAACGAATTGAATTACTCGAAAGATTGCCAGATGAAATGCCTGCCTGTGCCAAAGCAACAGCCGTTACTTTAAACACCCCTTCGCGGGTAACCGCCAGTTGAGTCCAATTTCCGGTTGCCAATACCGAATGTGAAGCATACACCCGCTGCCCAAAAAGGTTAGTAGATGCTAGCAAAGTACCCACCAGAATAACCAAAAACATCCTGTAAATCATACAATATATCGGTTACTAATAATAATGCCCCCCGGAACAGCGTTAATTGTTAACAGAGTTAAAATTAGGTTTTTGCTAACAAAGTCAAGGGCCCTAAACGGAATCTACCACCTGTAAAACTTATATATTCGCATTGGTTTGTAACAATCCAATTCGTGAAAACAACATTTACCATCAATTTTAGCATCATGAAACTACTTTCTTTCCTTGGTAATGCTGCCTGTTTAGTTGCAATTATGGGCACGATATCCTCCTGTAGCATTTTTTCGAAAAAACCCGAAAAATCGGCTGTAACCGGATGGAACTATAACGACAAAACCCAGGGCAATTTTAGCGTAATGAAACCCAAGGACGTAAAAACGGCTCCAGGACTAGTTTTTGTGCAGGGAGGTACTTTTACCATGGGTGCCACCCAGGAAGATGTGATGGCAGACTGGAACAATGCCCCCAGAAGAGTTACGGTTAACTCCTTTTTTATTGATAAAACGGAAGTTGCGAATGTGCATTATCGTGAATACCTCTACTGGCTGGAGAATGTGTTTGGAACAGCCGGAATGGATACCATTGTTGCTGCCGCCTATCCAGATACCAATGTTTGGAGATCGGAATTAAGTTTCAACGAGCCGATGGTGGAATATTATTTCCGTCACCCCGCTTTTAATTACTATCCGGTTGTAGGTATCACTTGGAAGCAAGCCAACGATTTTTGTATCTGGCGCACCGACCGGGTAAATGAGGTTACTGCTATTAAGGCCGGCTTCCTGGATGCAAAAACTCAGATTAAAAAGGAATTGAATGGAGCTGGATCGGATAATTTTAATACAAAAGCCTATCTGATGGGCGAATACCAGGCTACCCCTGGCAAGCAGGTTACCTCTAAAAGCAATCCGCTTAAAGATGCACAGGGTCGCCCGAGAACTACCATTAAGGTAGAAGATGGCATCTTGTACGGTGATTATCGCCTACCAACAGAAGCTGAATGGGAATATGCCGCTTATGGCTATATGATGCAAAATCCCCAAAGAAAAATGAAAGGATCTGCCAATCGTGGGGAGGAAATTATTGCCAATAAACAAGTGTATGCCTGGAAGAACGAGGGCTACGATAACCTCCGCTACACTCAAAAAGGGAAATTACAAGGTCAGTTTCTGGCGAACTTTAAAAGAGGTGCAGGAGATAATATGGGAGTTGCCGGGGGCTTAAACGATAATGCCGCCTACACCGCAGAAGTAGATTCGTACTACCCCAATGGCTTTGGATTGTATAATATGAGTGGCAATGTTAATGAGTGGGTGCAGGACGTATATCGCCCTATGCTAAATTCAGCTACGGATGATGACTTGAACCCCTTTAGAGGAAATATTTTTTCGAAGACTGATATGTCTGCCGGTCAAGGAAACTTAAGAGATGATAAGGGACGTATTAAAACCATACCACAAACCAACGACGAAGTTAAAAACCGAATGAACTATCAAAAAGCATATGCGCTAAATTATTTAGATGGTGATTCTTCGAGCGCAGCCCAGTATAATTATGGGATTACCACACTGATTTCCGACAATTCACGGGTTTACAAGGGAGGAAGTTGGAACGACCGTCCCTATTGGTTAAGTCCAGGTACTCGTCGCTATCTGGATGAAAATGAGAGCAACAATACCATTGGGTTCCGTTGTGCCATGTCGCATTTCGGTTCTCCGGAATCTACTTCAGCCAAAACTAAATCGGGTTTATTTTTTCCTACCAGAAGAAACAAGCGATAAAATTTTTTAATTGCCTATAAAAAATCCGCTACCCACTCAGTAGCGGATTTTTTATTGATTAATTTGCGGTATGAATATAGAGGAACTCTATAGTATTTATTGCAATCATCCGCAAATACAAACAGATAGTCGGAAACTTTCATCCGGAGATTTATTTTTTGCCCTTCGGGGACCCAACTTCAATGGAAACCAGTTTGCCTTGCAGGCGCTGGAAATGGGGGCTGCCTATGCAATTGTAGATGAGAACATAGCCGCAGATAACCATCGAATTATCCGGGTAGAAAATGTGTTAACTACCCTTCAGCAATTAGCCGGGTATCATAGAGAACAATTTACGATCCCCTTTATTGCGATAACAGGAAGTAATGGCAAAACCACCACCAAAGAGTTGGTTGCAGCCGTTTTATCGGCTCATTATAAAACATATACAACCCAAGGAAATCTGAATAACCATATTGGAATACCGCTCACGCTGCTACAAGTACAAAAAGATGCCCAAATGGCTGTAATTGAAATGGGCGCTAATCATCAGCATGAAATTGAAGGGTATTGCCAATATGTTAAGCCTACCCATGGAATTATTACCAATTGTGGCAAAGCCCATTTAGAAGGATTTGGGGGGGAAGAAGGAGTTCGGAAAGGTAAGGGAGAACTTTTTCAGTTTTTAAGCGGCCATCACGGAACCGCTTTTGCCTTTGCCGATTACGATTACTTACACATGCTGGCCAAGCAAGTGCCACAAATAATTTGGTATGGCACTCATTCGGGCAGTATTCGGGGAAGCATTGAAAACAGTATGCCCTTTTTAAAAGTGGTCATTACAGGCGCCCTTGAACTTTCTGTTCAAACGCAACTGGTGGGAAGCTATAATTTGCCCAATGTACTATGTGCTGTTGCCATCGGAAACCATTTTGGGGTTCCATCTGAAAAGATACAATCGGCCATCGAAAGCTATACCCCCTCGAATAGTCGCTCCCAATGGATCAATTGGGGTACAAATCAGGTGATATTAGACGCCTACAATGCCAACCCATCCAGTATGAAGGTAGCCATCGAAAACTTTGCCCAGCTCCCAGGATCTGCAAAAATACTCATGTTGGGAGCTATGATGGAATTGGGGGAAACCAGTGTTGCAGAACATCAGGCATTACTTAACCT
>CAMBUH010000102.1 GCA_945870985.1 Chitinophaga pinensis | reverse complement strand
ATTTTTGATAAATACCATTCCCGGGTATAGGTTCTGTTCATCAGTTGCAATATGCGGTTGCTACCACTTTGCACCGGAAGATGAATATACTTGCAGATATTGGGATACCGCCTCATCGTTTGTAACACTTCTTCTGTAATATCTTTAGGATGGGAAGTACTGAAACGTACCCGCAGCTTTGGAGAAATCAAAGCAACTTCGGCTAATAGGTGCGCAAAAGTTATGGGAGTAGCGGTTGGTCCATCAACCCAGTGATAACTATCTACATTCTGCCCCAGTAAAGTAACTTCTTTATAACCCGCATCTACCAGTTGACGGGCTTCAGATAGGATAGAGGGTAAATCACGACTTCTTTCCCTGCCTCTGGTAAAGGGTACTACGCAAAAGCTACACATATTATTGCAACCCCGCATAATTGATATAAAGGCAGAAACCCCATTTGAGTTTAAGCGAATGGGAGAAATATCCCCATAAGTCTCTTCCCGGCTCAGTAATACATTTACAGCCTTGTTTCCTTCCTGGGCTGCCGAAATTAAATCGGGTAAGGTTCTATAAGCATCCGGACCCACCACCATATCTACCAGTTGTTCTTCCTCCAGCAACTGCTCCTTTAGACGCTCCGCCATACAACCCAAAATACCAATCAAAACTCCCGATCGATGGTTTTTTACATGCCGCAAATGCATAAGGCGCTTGCGAATGGTCTGTTCAGCCTTATCCCTTATCGAACAGGTATTGAGTAAAATTAACTGCGCATTTTCCGGTTGTGCAATAGGTCCGTACCCCTCTTTCATCAACAATGAGGCAATTACTTCACTATCTGCAAAATTCATCGCACAACCATAACTCTCTATATAAAAATGCTTGGAAAAAGCTTGCTTTTCCTGGTTGAATAAAAATACCTCCCCTTGCCGGGCCTCATCATGAACTTGCTCTAGTGTTGCCGTTTTCATCCCCTTCCTAATTTTTACAAAAATAGTCAATTATTAAATCAAGTGTCAATTTGTCAGCATCAAAATGACTAAACTGACTATAATTAAGTTATAATTATATAATTTACTACAATTATCGAGGGTTTTTATTTGGTAGAACTACGAAAACCAAATTATTTTGCAGCTTAACCCACAAAATAACAATGAAAAACTTATTATTATTCGTTTTTGTTAGTTTCACAAGTATTCAGTTTTCCTTGGCGCAGGATAATGTAGTTACTAAGTTGCGGTCGGAAACTTCCAGAGAAATTAAAAAAGAGGAAGATACCACCAAATGGAACTGGAAAAAGGGGGGTGTTTTCAATGTAAATTTAGCTCAGGGCTCTTTGAGTAACTGGGCAGCTGGGGGGGATAATTTTTCAATGACTCTAAACGCGTATTTTAACTATTTTACTTATTATAAAAAAGACCGGCATAATTGGGACAATAACCTGGATGTTAATCTTGGGTATGTGCAAACCACTTCTGCTGGCAGCAGAAAGAATGATGATAGATTCGACATTTTAAGTAAGTATGGTTATAGAATGGATACAACGGGCAAATGGTTTTTATCGGCACTGTTCAATTTCCGTTCACAATTTTTTGATGGGTATACTTATAACAATAATATAGGATCATTTTCGTCTACCTTTTTATCGCCTGCTTACATTATTTTATCTGCGGGTTTTGATTATAAGCCGAATGATAAATTTTCAATGTTTATCTCTCCCCTAACATCGAGAACTACGTTGGTAATGAATAAAGCCTTAGCGGATAAGGGTTCGTATGGGGTTCCGGTGGGCGGTATTTCTTTAAATGAAGTAGGTGCGTTTGCTTCTTTTAACTACAACAATGCTTTTTCAAAAAATCTCGTGTACAAGGCCCGTTTAGATTTGTTCTCTAATTACCTAAATAATCCAGGGAATGTAGATGTATTTATGACGAATCAGTTAACCGTGAAAGTTGCGAAGAATTTTTCTGCAACGTATAGTCTCGACATGATTTATGATGATGATGTTCGTTTATTCGGCCCCGATAAAAAATCCCCCGGTTTACAGTTAAAAAGCTTGATTGGCTTGGGTTACATCAAGAGCTTGAACGTGAAAAAGCGTTTAATAACCAATCCTCGCTAATATTTGTGTAAAGTTTAGTAGTTACGCAATTACCTGAATTGTATGTTTAATTTTATTGCAGAGATGTAATAATTCAGATCGATCGTTGTGTAAAATAGTTACATGCCCCATTTTTCTGCCGGGTTGTGTTTGGTTTTTACCATAGATGTGAACAAAGCAATGATCCATTGCCAACACTTCCTGTAAGCCTAGATAGATGGCTGGCCCTGAATACCCCGCTGCACCCACTAAATTAATCATGGCTGTTGGCAAAATCGGATCGGTATTACCCAGTGGATATTGGAGCATAATTCGCCAAAGCATATCAAACTGACTGCTGTAATTTCCTTCAATGGTATGGTGTCCGCTGTTATGCACCCGAGGTGCTGTTTCATTCACCCATACGTCCTGTTGTTTATCCACCAGCAATTCAATTGCAAATAAACCTGCACTATTAAAAGATTGAACCACTTTAACGGCAATCGCTTCTGCTTTCCAATAAACTTCATCGGGTAAGATGGCGGGACTGATTTGATAATCTAACTGATTCAGATAGGGGTTTACCATCATTTCAACGGGTGGATATATTACAATTTCCCCCGCATCGTTTCGTGCTACCAGCATAGACAATTCTCGATGAATATCAATTTTGGTTTCCAGAATAGCTGGGGCATCAAATGCCAAACTTACATCTGCGGGTTGTTCAATTATCTGAACCCCCCTGCCATCATAGCCTCCTTCACTTAATTTGTGAACAGCCGGAAGGCGATGCAGGTGTTCGGCCAAATCAGCTGCCTGCCCAGTTACAACATAGACAGGTGTAGGAATCTGATGCAGCGTATAAAATTCCTTTTGTGCAATTTTACTTTTGATGGTTTTAATTACAGAAGGATGGGGTATTACCCTTACACCTTCCAACGCTAACCGCTCCAAGGCAGCTATGTTAACTTTTTCAATTTCAATGGTCAATACATCCAACCCCTTACCAAAAGCATATACCTGATCAAAATCAGTAATATCCCCCTTTACAAAGTGATTACACAAATGAGCAGCCGAACAGTCGGTACTCTTTTCCATTACAAAAGTTTCTACTGGATAATTGGCCGCAGCCTGTAGTAACATTCTCCCTAATTGTCCACCCCCTAATATGCCTGCTTTTATCATATCAATTTGTTTAATTCCATGATTGCCAATCTGTAAAATGCGAAGATAATCCGAACCCCCCAATCATGTCTTCTAAGGGAATCAAATAATGCTATTAAAGATATAAAATATCTTATTGCACAATTTTTTAATAATATTTTATCAAACGAATCGTTCTAGTATGTGTAATTTTGCAATGATGAAGCGCATTTGGCCAGTCATATGTTTCCTTCTAACCTCCAATATCACCCAGGCACAAGCCTATGCGGTTAACTATTTGGGTACTCCAGAAAGTAGAGCTTTACCCTTTGTTGGCCGGGAAGAATTACTAAAAAAAGAGTTTGCTGAAAAAAACCTTGTTTGGCCTGCCCGTCAGCTCTATATCCGTAGTTTTAAGTACGATAGCCAATTAGAATTATGGGTGCGAAATAATCCAGCTGAACCTTTTCAATTATTCAAAACTTATAAGGTTTGTACGCTTTCTGGGGCGTTGGGACCGAAAAGATTTGAAAATGATTATCAGGTTCCGGAAGGGTTTTACTACATCAATGAATTTCGGCCTCGCAGTGAATTTCATATGGCTTTAGGCATCAACTATCCCAATGCGTCTGATGGTTTACTGAGTGATTCTGTAAAGCCCGGCGGGGGGATTTTTATACATGGTAGTTGTGTAACCACCGGATGCATACCTATAAAAGACGAGCCAATGGAGGAAGTTTATCTGTTGGCAGCTCAGGCGAGAGATTTAGGACAAGATTTTATTCCCGTTCATATTTTCCCCATTCGCTACCACACCCCCCGCAGTGAACAATTTATGGCAAAAGCTACCCGGGATAACTTCGAATACCATCGATTTTCTGCCCGATTACAGCAAGCCTTCGATTACTTTGAAAAAAATAAAAAATTACCAATTATTGGGATAAATCCCAAGGGGGAATATGTACTATTTTAAGGTATTTTCCATTTATCCATTTCCTCTTTACATTCTTGCAGGGTTTCTATACCTTTATACTTGCTTTAAGGAGTTTTCTTATCCCTGTTATTATTCAAAAAAATGACTGAACCAATCATTCGGGTTAAAGACCTGCATAAAAAATACGACGATTTTGAAGCAGTGCGAGGTATCAGCTTTGAAGTGATGGAAGGAGAGATTTTTGGACTACTCGGCCCAAATGGTGCAGGTAAATCAACCACCCTCGAAATCATTGAAACATTACGAACCAAAACTTCTGGTAAAGTAATTGTAAAGGGGTTTAATTTGGATACCCAGCCCAATGAGATTAAGAAAATCATTGGGGTACAACTGCAAACCTCCGGATTTTATCCGAACCTGAATCTGATTGAACTGATCAACCTATTTGCCGGATTGTATAATCAAACGGTTGATCCGCTTGCATTACTGGATAAGGTAAATCTAAGAGACAAAAGCAAGGCAAAATATCAAGAAATGAGTGGGGGGCAAAAGCAGCGTTTTTCCATAGCCACCACCTTAATCAACCAGCCACAAATCATTTTTCTAGATGAACCTACCACCGGCTTAGACCCGCAGGCAAGGAGAAATTTGTGGGAGCTGATTCGCACCATTCGTGAACAGGGCACCACGGTAATCATCACTACCCATTATATGGATGAAGCAGAAGTATTATGCGACCGGGTTGCCATTATCGATCAGGGTAAAATTATTGCATTAAATGCGCCCGGCGAATTGATTGACCAATTGGTTGAATCGGGATTTGAAAAGCCGGGGGAAGTTAAAAAAGCAAATTTAGAAGATGTATTTATTCAACTAACCGGACATGTATTACGTGAAAATTAAATAAGCAAGTATGAGTGAAGAACTGAAGTACCCCATTGGAAAGTTTACCCCAATTCCCTTTAACGAACAGGCACTGGAACAATGTAAGTTGGCAATTGAACAACTTCCCGAAAATTTAGAAAATGCATTACTAAATCTAGATGAAGCACAAATTCAAACGCCCTATCGAGAAGGTGGCTGGACGGTTAACCAATTGGTACATCATGTTGCGGATAGTCATATGAATGCCTTTATCCGATTGAAATTGGCACTAACCGAAGATAATCCAACCTTAAAAGCATACGATGAAAATGCCTGGAGTTTATTGGACGACGTTCAAAAAGTACCTGTGAATGTTTCGGTAACGCTTTTACATGCCCTTCACAATAGGTGGAGCACCTTATTAAAAGGATTAACCCCAGAGCAACTTACCAAAACAATTCATCATCCGGTTAGCGGGAGAGATATGAGTGTATGGTTTTTAATTAGTCTGTATGCCTGGCATAGTAAACACCACGTAGCCCATATAACTGCATTGAGAAACAGAAACAACTGGTAATGGATAGAGACCTTACTTGGAAAAAAATAGACTCAACTTATTTATACCAAAAAAACTGGCTGAATATTAGGGTGGATACCTGCGAAAAGCCAGATGGAAATATTGTTTCTCCCTATTATGTATATGAGTTTCCAGATTGGGTGAATGCTTTTGCCATTACCAAAAATCAGGAGATTGTACTAGAACGTCAATACCGACATGCACTGCAATACACCGGACTCGAATTACCGGGTGGGTGTGTAGATGAATCCGATACCAGCAAAGAAATGGCCATTGCCCGTGAATTACTCGAAGAAACGGGCTATCGCTTTGATAATTATGAGTTGCTGGGAGTAACTTCATCCAACCCATCAACCAACAGCAACTTGATGTATATGTTTTTAGCCACCGGAGGCGAGAAAATTCAGGAACCAACGCTAGACCCTGGGGAAGACATTGAAGTACAACTGGTTTCGATGGATGAATTACTGCACCTATTTAAAAACAACACCTTTATCCAATCGATGCACGTGCATACCATTGTAAAAGCTTTGGAAAAATTGGGGAAACTACATTATTAATGGAAGGTTTCAATTGCATTCAATTCTCCTACTAGAAAAACACTTCCGCAAACCAAAATCAAATCATCCTTAGTTGCCTTTGCCAAAGCGAATTGTAGGGCATCATTTACATCTGGAATTACCTCCCCGGTTAATTGATATGCTTGGGCTAGTTGTTTCAGTTGGTCTGCTGGCATTGCCCGGGGAATTGCTGCTTGAGAAAAAATATAAGCTGCCCTTTTGGGTAAATGTGATAAAGCTCGGTTAACGTCTTTATCCTTTACCATTCCGATAATCAAAAATAATTGTTGGTAGGATATAAATTGTAATTGCTGAACCAGTTGCCGGATGCCATCTTCGTTATGGGCTACATCAGCAATTACACGGGGAGTTTCCTGTAAGGTTTCCCATCTGCCATGTAAACCTGTACTACTAACAACCTGTTGCAATGCCTGTTTTATATGCTCGGGCAAAATATTCCAACCTTTTTGGTGCAGTATTCGAATTGTGCTTAACACACATAGCAGATTGTATTGTTGATAGATACCGGGCAGATCCAATGTATACCGGAATAAATTACCCGTTCCAGTCTCTTTTACCTGAATATCCAATACATTTCTAGGTTGAATTGCCACTATTTCCCATTCCTGCTCAGTTAAATGAATAAGCGAACTTGAACTGCTGCCGGATACTTTCTCAACTACATTCCGAAATAATGGATACAGCGTGGCATCCATTTTACCAATTACTACAGGCACCTCTTTTTTAATAATACCTGCTTTTTCACCGGCAATTGCTTCTAGCGTATCCCCCAGCAAGTTCATATGATCCATACCAATACTGGTAATCACACTAACCAATGGATGAATCACATTGGTACTATCCAATCTTCCCCCCAATCCAGTTTCAATAATGGCAATATCTACCTGTTCCTGCCGAAAGTAGTCGAAAGCCATGGCAACCGTTATCTCAAAAAAAGAGGGCTGAATAGTATCTATTACGGCTGCAATTTTTTGGGTAAAATCAATTACAAATTGTTGAGAACAGGGAACTCCATTGATACGGATTCGTTCTCTAAAATCTTTGAGGTGTGGAGATGTATATAATCCGGTTTTGTAGCCGGCTTGTTGTAAAATAGCCGCTAGCATATGGCTAACGGATCCCTTTCCATTGGTACCTGCAATATGGATGGTTTTTAACCCATGTTGAGGATTACCCAATTGCTCACACAATGCAAGCGTATTTAGTAAATCTGGTTTATACGCTGCTGCACCCAGTCTGCTAAACATGGGCAATTTCTCATATAAAAAACTAAGGGTTTGAGAATAATTCATATCCTAAATGATACGGCAAGTTAACCAATCGCTTTCATTCACTTTCAAAAAACGAAAAAGGCAGGGATTACTAGTTGTGGGATATAAAATAAGGAAAAAAAACATCATACCCAAACCGAATGAGGGTGAGTAAAATAACCAGCAAAAAAAGTTTACGAATAAATTGATTCCCCTTGGCTAAAGCCATTTTTGCTCCCAAAAAACCGCCTAATCCATTCGAAACCGACATAGGTATTGCAACCGACCAAAGTATAGATCCTTTTAATACAAACAGTAAAATAGAGCCAAGATTCGTACATAAATTTATCACTTTCGCATGAGCACCCGCCCTTAGAAAATCCATGCCTAGTAGAGATATAAAAGCCATAACTAAAAAACTTCCGGCTCCTGGGCCAATAAATCCATCATAAAAGCCAAGTATACAGCAAATCAGCCATTTGGTAAGTTTTGTTGGTGGATTCGCGGAATCTTTTTTGGTTTCCTGTCCCCATTGTTTTTGAGTATACGTAAAAATGGCTACCCCAATTAATACAATCAGTATAATTGGTTTCATCCATTTGTTTCCTACAATGCTCAGTAATTCAGAGCCAGCAAAAGCACTCAGAAATGCTATTACACACATCCACCACATATCTTGCCAGTGAATGCGCACTTTCTTCAAGTATTGGATAACCGCCATGGATGTTCCGGTAAATGCGGGAATTTTTAAAGTTCCAATTACTGAAGCCACCGGAAACTGTGGTAAAATAATTAAACTAGCCGGTGTTTGAATCAAGCCACCGCCTCCCGCAATTGCATCTACCCATCCGGCCAGAAAAGCAAATGCACACAATATAATGATAGTATATAATGAAATCTCCATGCGTAAAAAATGGCTAAGGAAGAAAAGGTAGCATTTTTTTTAATCGGCTGTATTGGATATTCGCCAGTATTAAACCAATGGTAACCCAGATG
>CAMBUH010000101.1 GCA_945870985.1 Chitinophaga pinensis | reverse complement strand
TTGCATTACCTGTTTCAACATTTTCCTTACAATCAGGTAAAGCACCGTTAAAAAACCTGCCAAAAATCCTCCCATCAAAAGGGATTTTGCCTTACTCGGCATGTCTTTTTTTAGGGGTAGTGTGGGCCGATCTATCAATTGAATCAGGGGGGTTTCGCGCAACAATGTTACTTTGGCCATTTCTAAATTGGTTACCAGTTGAGTTAAAATGGCGGTGTTGGCCTGCACATCAATTTGCTTTTTAGTAGAAGGAACTCGGTTAACATTCAGCGCAGGATTCAAATTAAATGTATTATCCGTTGAAGTAGCTACCCCGGTAATAGCCAGATTCAACTCGTTTCGAATACTATCGGCTTGTCGCTGCAAGATGGCCACATTATTCCTTGCTTTTTTACTCTTGGTTTCCACATAAAAATCTGCCACTTCCTTAACAATACTTTCTGCAAAAAATTTCGAGAACTGTTCATTTCTTGAATTTACTTCTACCGATATGATACTTATTTTTTTATCTTTTTGGGCTACTGATAAAATACCATTTGGCCCGGTAACCAAATCATATAAAACAGAAATAACACTGTCTTGCTGCAAACTAAAGCTACTTGGTTCTGCATTTACCTGAAAAAAAGATTCGCCTCTCCAATTCCCTATTTTTATTAATTTTTGCTTGATTTCTGTCATTTCAAGCAACTGATCGGCTAATAATTTAGAATGACCATTCTGAATATACGCATTCAATAATGCCTTCTTTACCATTTTCCGGCTCTTCATCAATTCGATCAAATTAGCTCCACTAAATGCACCTCCTGCACTGGTTCCCAAATCGATTCCTAAGGAGCTGGCTAATCCCAAAGCACCCGATAAACCCCCACCCCCTTGTTTATCATCCTCCAAAGCAAAGGTTACAACTGCTTTGAACTCCGGCTTTTTACTATATGCATAGAAAAAACCAATTCCTCCCCCTATCATAGCGCAAAATATAATCACCAACCATTTAGAAAGCAGGTATTTCCACCATTCCCCAAGCTTTTGAATAAGCTCCTTAAGCGAAATTTCATCAGCTATTTGTTCAGTAGGCTGCATAGTATTTATTTGAGTTATACTAAAGTCTTAATAATGCAATTACTACACCTGCTAAACTAGCAATAGCGCTGGAAACGCCAATTATTTCAGCAGTGGAAGTTTTTTTCGTTTCTGGCTTAGCCGGCACTATTACTTCACTTCCGGGTAAGACTTTGGGATAAGACTTAAAAAATAGAAAATGAGAAGTCGTAGCCGCTTTTCCATTGGCATATACAATGTAAGTTTTTCTACGCAATGCCCTGGAACTAAATCCACCAGCTTCATTTAAATAGTCCTTTAGACTATTTTTCTCTCGATACGGCACCTGGGTAGTCATTAATACTGCCCCACTTACTTTTACTTGTCCATCAAATTTGGGTATGTATAATTCATCTTTAGACCGTAACACCAAATCTTCAATTGAACCGGGAGATTGTAAAATGGCGGGGATATCCAATGGTATTTTATCAAATTCCCTGGTAATTTCCTGTACCAACTGCTTATTAGCACTGGAGCTATCATTCACATTTTTTTGCAACGTATTTAGTGCATCTCTAGCCTTCATTTTTTCTTGCTCTGTATTGTAACGCTTCAAATACGCTCCTTCTGGATAGGCATCAGCCGTATATCCACCGGCCCTTTTTAATAAGCTGCTTACCCGTTCACTTCTGTTGTTAAGTGCATAGGGTCCAGGATATTGAACCTGACCGGAAACTTGCACCGACTCAGGTATTAGATACCCAGCTTTTCGCCTAATGGTAATTACATCATAAGGTCGCATGGGCAGATTTGCATTGGAGGATGCTAAATCGCCATCTATCTCCGTATTGATAATTTCACTGGCGCGGGAATCGCCGGCGGCAATAGAATCCCGCTCAATCAATCGGGCAATTTCAATGCTCTTGTAGGCGGCATCGGTAAAGCCCCCTGCTTGAATAATCAAGTCCTTTAATGTAAGACTATTTACATAATCATACTGCCCGGGTTGCCTAACTTCTCCCTGAATGCTGATTTTAAATGTATCCCGTAAATCGGAAACGGAGCTAATTAACACTTCATCCTCTCTTTGCAGGAGCAAATTATGATCGGCATCTCCGGCTAATGCTTTTTTAACGTCGAAAGAACGGATTCCTCTACTTAAATCATCTTCTAACCTGATGATTTGTCCCCTGCCAGTATAGGCATCCTGTGTTAATCCATCTGACTTTTTAATCAGATCGGCCACTCTTAACGAAGGAGTTAACTGGTAAGTGTCTGGCCGAAATACGGCACCCGAAATTTTCACCCGATTCTGAAACCGATTCAACACTTTATTTATCACCACCAAATCACCGGAGGCCGGCTGATAGTTGGTAAAATCAGTCGCGGCTAAATCCAGTACAGTGCGCTCCTTATCAGAAAACTGATACACTTTTACTGAAGAACGGTAGGCAGTATCGGTAAATCCTGAGGCAAATTGTAAAACCGATTGAAAATTTTCACCCGGGAGTATCTCAAAAATTCCGGGACGTTTTACCTGGCCCTGAATTTCAATGCGTTTTTTGTAGGCAGGAATTCTTATTACATCATTGTCTTTTAAAGTAACATTGTCGGATTGATCGCCGTATAACAACATTTTATACAAATCGATTTTACGTTCAACTTTATTATTGCGCACCAATTCAATTTCCCGAAAACTCCCGTAAGGGTTGGGTCCACCGGCTACATACAAGGCATTGAAAATGGTAGACAAAGAAGACAGATTATAATTGGCCGGTCGATTGCTTCCAATTACGGTTACTTTAATGGAGCGGATTTTACTTAAGCTAAGGGATATCTTACTTCCGCCAGTTTGTAGGCTTCGGTAAACCGAGTTGGCCAGGGTAGCACGTATTTTTTGGGTGGCAGCTTCTACAGACATACCTGCAACCTTTATCGGACCAACATTGGGTACAGTAATTGAACCCTCAGCCGATATTGTCAATTCTCCGTTATACTCCTGGATGCCGAATACAAATAATTGAATAGCATCATCCGGGCCTAAAATATAATTGAGCGGCGTAGCCATTTTCATATTGGGTTCAAAGCTGGGAGACAGGGATGTATAGAGTTCTGCCCCAAAAATGAGCGGGTTGATTAGGGGTTTCGCAGCTTTTGCTGCATATTTTTCTGTATCTAAGCTATCGGTTCCATTATATTGCCGATCTGCAGATGGAGGTGGGATTGCTGCTCCGGGTTTAAGCTTTCCGGTTCCTGAATTAGGGGTTGTAGATGATACTCTTTGCTTCAACTTGTTGAATTCCGTCACACTCATCCCTTTGGATAAGGCCATTGGCTCGGCTTGATCGATGGTGATGCCTGCTGCATTTAACTGAGCCTTTAGTTTGGCAATATCTCCATCACTGAGCTCATCTACCCGAACCTGCTTTAGATCTTTCCCTTTTAAAATATCCTGTGCAATGGTGATCGTTCCAATTGCCATTAAAAGACTGAAAATCAGCGTGATTTTTTTAATCATATTGTAATTCATTAATTGAGAAAACCTCAATGTATTTAACAATTTATTGATATTCATTAATGAAAATTTCTTTGCCAATCGGGTACGAAAAGTTACAAAAAAATATGGCGCTGCCTTTGTCAATCACAGTTAAATGATGACTTACCCACTTGGTAAAGGCAGAAATAGAATTATTACAATATATTCAATTGATAATCAATCAAATACTTATACAAATAAATATGTTTTATCACTAATTTGTATATGCGGCAAAGATAGTTTTTTATACATTCGAAACCATAGAAAAATTACTAAGTTATACCCATAAAAACGAAAAAAATGATAAGTCAATATATGAATATGAAAAAAAACTTATTGCCACTCAACTCCCGTTAACCCGGCATACACCTGCGCAATTCCGTTAGGAAGTTGGATGCGATGCTGCCAGCCTAAAGCATGTAACTTACTCACATCTAATAACTTACGGGGGGTACCGTCGGGTTTGGAGGGATCGGTTTCAATGGTTCCGTTGTACTCAACAACCCCAGCAATTAATTGAGCCAACTCAAGGATAGATACATCTGTTCCACAACCTACATTTACCAGCCCCCCTTGATTGTAATGATTCATCAAAAAAACGGAAGCATCTGCCATATCATCAACATGTAAAAATTCTCGTCGGGGCGTTCCGCTTCCCCAAATAGTCACTGAAGGGAGGTGATCTCGCTTGGCTGTAATAATTCTTCTTAACAAAGCTGGCAAAACATGAGAATTTTCTAAATCGTAATTATCATTGGGGCCATATAAATTGGTTGGCATAGCCGAAATAAAATTGCAACCATACTGAGCACGGTAGGCATCGCACATTTCAATTCCAGCGATTTTCGCAATGGCATAGGATTGATTGGTCGGCTCAAGGTATCCAGACAACAAATACTCCTCTTTCAATGGTTGGGGAGCTAATTTGGGATAAATACAGGAAGATCCTAAAAACAATAATTTGGTAACCCCATTTCGGTAAGCAGCTTCCATAACATTGGCCTGGATCATCAGGTTATTATAGATAAATTCTGCACGATAGGTATTGTTTGCATGAATACCGCCTACTTTGGCAGCAGCAAGAAATACATATTCGGGTTTTTCTATACTAAAGAAGTCATTAACTGATTGCTGGTTGCACAAATCCAATTCAGTAGATGTTCGGGTAATTAGATTCGTATAACCTTTTGCTGTAAGATTTCTTAGAATGGCACTTCCTACCATTCCTTTGTGGCCAGCGATGTATATTTTGGAATTTAGTTCCATAAAGCCAATCTACTTTTACTCATATTCATTTGTAACATCAAATCCTTTCGATCGAAGAAAATTTGTTTTCTTAAATAAGTGAATATCTGCCATAACCATCTCTTTTACTATTCCATCTAAAGTATAGGTCGGCTTCCATCCTAATTTATTGAATGCCTTACTTGCATCTCCAATTAATAAATCAACCTCTGTTAGACGGAAATATCGGGAATCTACTTTTACAACAACCTTACCAATTGGTAAAGCATAATTACCAGAACAATCTTTGACAGTAGCAGTTTCATTTATGCCCTCTCCGGAAAATGCCAACTCAATTCCCAATTCTCCAAATGCCATTCTCACAAAATCCCGAATTCGCGTTGTGATCCCAGTTGCCAACACAAAATCTTCGGGCTCAGTATGTTGCAAAATGCGCCACATACCCTCTACATAATCTTTGGCATGTCCCCAGTCGCGCTGGGCATCCAGGTTACCCAAATACAAACAATCCTGCAAACCAAGCGCAATTTTAGCTGCAGCCCTTGTTATTTTCCGAGTTACAAAGGTTTCTCCGCGTAATGGAGATTCATGATTAAACAAGATTCCATTGCAGGCAAACATCTGATAGGCCTCCCGATAATTTACTGTAATCCAGTAAGCATACATTTTTGCAACCGCATAAGGAGAACGTGGATAAAAAGGGGTCGTTTCACTTTGTGGAACTGCCTGAACTTTACCATACAATTCAGAAGTAGATGCCTGATAGATGCGTGTTTTATCTGTTAGCCCTAGTAATCGCACAGCTTCCAAAATACGCAAAGTACCAATTCCATCGGCATTGGCCGTATATTCAGGTGTTTCAAAACTAACCTGCACATGGCTCATAGCCGCCAGGTTATAAATTTCATCCGGCTGAACCTCCTGAATAATTCTTATAAGATTAGTAGAGTCCGTTAGATCACCGTAATGCAAAATTAAATTCCGATGAGGCACATGCGGATCTTCATACAGATGGTCAATTCTTCCGGTATTAAATAAAGAACTTCGGCGTTTTATTCCATGCACTTCATACCCCTTCTTCAGTAACAATTCAGCTAAATAGGCACCATCCTGACCAGTAATACCGGTAATGATTGCTTTTTTCATTTATTCAGTAGTTTGAGTAAAATAGTTGGCAAATAATCTTTCTTTACCCTCCATTACAAGACGGGCACAAACATAAAGTAGTATTAATAATATATAGAATAATAGTGCAAAGAATAATCCGCATTTCCATAAAATAATCGATAAAATAAACTGACTGATGGCATAGATGAGTGAAACCAATACATGGGGATACTTTTTTTCATTTACCAGAAACTGATAGAAATGGGTGCGGTGGGGCAACCATACTTTTTCTCCACGGATAAGTCTTAACACAATTGTTCCTACCGAATCAAGTCCGTACACTCCAAAAAGTAAAATCCATTCAGCACTGTCAGTTGCAATCATTACCTGAATAATCATTAATGAAACCATGTAAGCAATGGATATACTTCCTACATCCCCAGAAAAACAAAGTGCCTTCTTTCGCACATTGAAAAAAGAGAAAGCTAGTAAAGCAGACATCAAACTATAAAAAACTTCGGGAACCGGAAGTATACTAATTCCGGAAGCTCTTAAAAGCCATAAAATTCCAATCAACGATACTGAATATAAAGCATTCATTCCATTAATACCATCCATAAAATTATATGAGTTGATAATTCCTACAACTAGAATAAATCCGGGTAAAATTTGCCAAGGCTTCATTTTGAACAATCCACCGGTTTGCCAAAGCAGAAGCGAAACAGCAATTACCTGCACAGTTACTCTAATTACCGGATGAACAGATTTTAGGTCATCCGAAAAACTCACCAGTGAGATAAGTAGCAGACCTGTTAATGTAGATCTATAATGAATGAATTCTCCAGTATAGGCTAGAGGCAGAAAAAATGCAATCGGAAAAATAAATCCGGCTGCTGTAATAGTAATATCCTGATGAGAACTTCGTAGGGAAGGAGCATCAATTAACTGTAACTTTTTGGCAATCATGATATACAGAAAAATCATGCCCGCATAGAAAAAAGTTAAATAAATAATATAACTCCAATGACCATGGCTCATAGACTGACTAATAAAAAATTCCGTAGTTTTTCAATGAAAATAACTTTTCCGAAACTATACTGAAAATAAAAATAGCTGATTAACTGCTTCGTTTTTTTATAAAATTCTGAATAGGAATGAATAATGTGGATAGGCGAATCACTATCATATGTTATGATTCTTGTTTGCACCAAAAGAAAGAAGGGTTTTCATAAGACCCTCTTCAGCTGTTAAAGGAAATGGTTTACCTATGGCATTATGCAGCTTCTGATTACTTACCATATAGGTTTGCGTTAATTTATTTAGGCGCTCAGTATTTAGGGGAAGATGAATCCAATCGCCCAAGCGTGCTATCCAACTTATGAAACCTACCGGTAAATACAGGAGGTAAGGGTTGCGCGACTGAGACCTAGCTATGCACCGAATGAGCTCATTTGTAGAAAGCGGTTGATCGTCTACTATATTATATATTCCCGAAGGGATATCTTCCCGTTCTACAATTTCTTTAATTACAAAACAAAGGTTATCGATGCTACAGAAAGAGCGTTTATTATTAAAAGCTGCCAGGGGCCAAGGTAGTCTTTTACTTACCAAATTAAAAAGTAGATTCAGATTACCTTTATTTCCCGGTCCATGAATCATGCACGGACGGATGATGTAAACTCGCTTACCGGGTGGGATTGGTTTAGAGAGGATGTATTGTTCAGCAAGTAGCTTACTCTTGCCATAATGCGTTTGAGGATTTGGCACTATCTCTTCGGTTAATATGCCGTCCACCTTATCTGCAGCAGCTTTCACAGAACTGAGTGTTATAAAAACTCTGGCTGTTGATTGAAGAAAAGCATCAAAGACTTGTTTTGTTAATTCAGTATTTACTTGATAGTACTCATTTGGGTTAGTAATATTTTTAGTATCGTGTGCCTTACCAGCCAAATGAAGAACAATATCTTCTTTAACATCCACCTGGTCACCTCTTCTAAAATTTTTAAATTGATAGCCCTGCGATAAATAAGATTGAAGATTGGTTCCTACAAAACCACTTCCGCCAGTTAAAAAAATACTATTCATTTGCCTGAAAGATTATCTACACCTGCTTCTTGCAGGAGTAATTGATTAAGCTGATCCAGCACCTGATTGCGTTCAAAGTGAGTAAGGAAATAAGAACGGGCATTGCTCCCCCACTGCTCCCTTTGCTCTGTAGAATAGTTGATGAAATTATTTACCAGTTGAATAAATCCCTTTAAATCTCCGGCAGGCGCTACCAAACCGCTTTGGGAATCGGAAATAATTTTAGCAGCCTCACCATCGATGGAAGCGATAATGGGCTTGCCACAGGCCATATAACTTTGTAAACGATTGGGCACCGTGATGGCAAAAATGGGCTCCTTTTTAAGTGAAAGTAAGGTTGCATCAGCTCTGGCAATCAGGGAAGGAATAACAGTAGCAGAAAACCTTCCCGGAAACAACACAACCTGCTCTAAGCCCTTCTTTCTGGTTAATTGTTCAAGTTCTTCTCGGTTTCGTCCCCCACCCACCAGTAACCAGCGAAGCCGAGGATATATC
>CAMBUH010000100.1 GCA_945870985.1 Chitinophaga pinensis | reverse complement strand
CTACGCGGTGGCCAACGATATGGCCAGTCACCCGAGGGAATTCATCAATCCCGTCCCCCACATTAGCTTCGTGCATGGAGCTGACCAGGTGGAATTCCTCAAGGGTGGATTGCAGGATTACTAGATTCTTTGTATCAACTAGGCTACCGGCACCTAGCAGTGGAAATACTCGGCAAAACTGTTAAGCCCCTGCTGCAGATTTCGCTAAAGGAAGGCATTTTTGTTACGGAGCCGGTTGTAGCTGCCTGCATCCGGAAAGCCATTGCATTAGGGTTTCAGGTTACTTCTTGTGCACCCGACTATACCCAAACCATTCCCAACAATGCACGAAAAATGCAGGCAGTTAAATTGGGAGAATATATTCGCGAGCTGCCTAATCAAGAAAAATGTTTAGTAATCACCCAGCCCGGAAATAATGCTCTTGCATACAGCGACTCAACCGATGTGCCAATGGGAGTGTATTTATCGGCCTGGCTGCAGGAAAAACTGCTAAGCATAGATCAGTGTTTTTTAACGGAGAATAGTCTAAATGAATACGGAGCTTTTTTATATTCACTGCTGCAATACAAAAATCCGGTTAATAAGCCTACCCTTCCGATGCTGGATGAAAAACCCCTGAGAGCTATGGAGGAGGAACTTTATAGTGCCATGATATGGCATCCATCCCTTGCCTACCAAAATAACCGGCCGGTTTGGATGAGCATGCAGGGATGGAGAAAAGAAATGGAAATTCCGGCTGCTTTTAAGAATAGTTTTTTAATTCAGGCTTATCATCTGGATGAAATAAAAAAATTAAAAACAGGTATTTGCATTCCCGCAGACCAAACGTATCAAGCTGCTCCCAATGGACTTTACTATCTCTACCTGCACAAGGGTACCTATCGAATTGTGTATCGCAACAAAGAATATGCGGTAGTTGGATTTAAGGATATTGAAGTAATCAACTGATTATTTGAAAAACAAGTAGGCAATGCCGATAGCAGCAATTACCCCTAATAAATCTGCCAACATTCCCGCCCAGATGGCATAGCGTACTTTTTTAATTCCCACGCTGCCAAAATACAAGGCAATGATATAAAAAGTACTATCGGCACTTCCCTGAAAAATAGAAGCTAGTTGACCCAGAAAACTATCTACTCCGTAATTTTTAAATACATCCAGCATTAATCCTCTTCCACCGCCCCCACTAAAAGGCCGCATAATTGCAACCGGAAGTGAGGGTACAAATTCGCTGTTGATGCCTATGTGAAGAAATACCCACGAAATGCCCTGGATAATCGAATCCAGTGCTCCGGAATCTCTAAAAACACGAATCCCAACAATAATTCCTACCAGGTAAGGTATAATTTTAATAATCACTTCCCACCCTTGTTTGGCGCCTTCAATAAATGCATCAAATACATTTACTTTTCGCACCCAGCCGCCGATTATAAAAGTGGATATCACCAAAAATAATATCAGATTGCCCAGCACATTGCTAAAAGTCTCTTTAGTAAACAACCCACCCTGCGGGGCATCTTTTAGTGAAGGAAGGTGATAGATAAAATAAGCAAACAGTAGGATGCCACCAATAATTGATCCGAGCCAGACAATCATCACCCAATCAAATTTCAGCCGCTGATAAAGGGCTGTGATAATGATACTGGCAATAGTAGCCACCACCGTGGCAATCATGAGTGGAACAAAAACAGAAGTAGGATTTGTACTGCCGGAACTTGCCCGATATGCGATAATTGAAAGAGGAATCAGGGTTAGTCCGCTAGTATGCAATACCAAAAACATGATTTGCGCATTAGAAGCGGTTTCCTTATTCGGATTGAGGGTTTGCAAACTTTCCATGGCCTTTAATCCAAAGGGGGTTGCGGCATTATCTAAACCCAGCATATTGGCACTAAAATTCATCACCATCTGACCCATAGCGGGGTGTTTCTCGGGTACTTCCGGAAAAAGTCGCTTCATAAATGGGTTTAAGATACGTGCCAGGAATTGAATGGCACCGGCTTTTTCGCCAATATTCATCAACCCCATAAAAAACACCATTACCCCGGTTAACGGCAAAGCGATGTCCATTACCGACGATTTAGAAGCATCAAAAATGCCTTCTACCAGTTTACGGAAAATCTCATAATCTTGAAACACAATCAGTTTTACCAGTGCGATGATCAAACCAATTACAAAAAAGAATATCCATACATAATTCAGTGCCATAAGAACAATTATAGGTTGAAAATAATCAATTCCCCTCACCCATCCGGTTTCGGCAGCAGGTAAAAAGTGAAAATTCCAAGTCTGGCTTACCGAATTCGGGCAACCTTGCCGGTAAAGCCGTTATATTTGCAGCCTGAAAATGGGGGCTTCCCCTGAAAAAAGCGCAACATGGCATTACAAGCAGGCATAGTAGGTTTACCCAATGTGGGAAAATCAACCCTTTTTAACGCAGTTAGCAATAGTGCAAAGGCACAGGCAAGCAACTATCGTTTTTGTACCATCGAACCAAATGTAGGGTTAGTAGACGTTCCGGATAGCCGGTTACAGTCCCTGGCAACCCTGGTTCAGCCCGATCGTATTGTACCTACCCAACTGGAGATAGTGGATATAGCCGGCCTAGTTAAGGGAGCAAGCAAAGGGGAAGGATTGGGAAACAAGTTTTTAGGGAATATCCGGGAGGTAGATGCCATTATTCACGTGATTCGGTGTTTTGAGGATGAAAATGTGTTACGCGAAGAAGGAAAAATTAATCCGATTGGGGATAAGGAAATTATTGAAACCGAGCTGCAGTTGAAGGATTTAGATAGTGTAGAAAAGAAATGGCATCGGGTAGAAAAAATGGCCCGGGTGGGAACTGACACCAAAGCAAAAGCAGAATTCGAAATTTTGAGTCGCTGCAAAACGCATCTAGAGCAGGGAAAGAATGTTCATACCCTTCATTTGAGCAAAGAAGAAAAGGTGGCGGTGGCTGATTTGTTTTTATTAACGGATAAACCGGTTTTGTATGTTGCCAATGTAGATGAAGGCAGTATGCATACTGGCAATGACTATTCCCGTGCCTTAGAAGCAGCCGCCAAAGAAGAGGGAGCGGAAGTAATTGTGATGTGCAATAATATTGAAGCACAAATTGCGGAAATGGAAACGGAGGAAGACAAGCAGATGTTTATGGAAGAATTTGGCATGAAGGAGCCTGCATTGCACCGGCTGATACATGCGGCCTATCATTTACTGAATTTGGATACGTATTTTACCGCGGGTGTGCAGGAAGTTCGGGCCTGGACGATTCTCAAGGGCTGGAAAGCGCCTCAGGCCGCCGCAGTGATTCATACCGATTTTGAAAAAGGATTTATCAAAGCAGAGGTAATCGCCTTTGAAGATTTTGTAAAATATGGCAGTGAAGCTGCTTGCCGCGAGAATGGTAAATTGCGGATAGAGGGAAAAGAATACATAGTGAAGGATGGGGATGTAATGCATTTCAGGTTTAATGTGTAAATCCGGTATCATGAAAAAAATAGTAGCAATTGGATGGATCCTATTATTAGCTGCCTGTGAAAACGGCACTTCCCCTTCTACCCCAGAAAATGCTACCCCAGCTGTTTTGCAAGTGCAGCCTATGAATTATTCGGTGCTGAACATCTATCCCCACGATACCACATCCTATACGGAGGGACTCTTATTCTTTAACAATGAATTGTATGAGGGTACGGGGATGTATAAAGAAAGTAAGCTGCTGAAGGTTGCCCTTACAACAGGAAAGATTCTTCAACAGGTAAAACTCGCACCTCAATATTTTGGGGAAGGCATTTGCATATTAAATAAGAAAATTTATCAACTCACCTATCAAGAACATAAGGTATTTGTGTACGATTTGCAGTTTCGCAAACTACCCCAAGAGTTTGAATGGCCCTATGAAGGATGGGGAATGACTACCAACGGAACGCAGTTGATTATTAATACAGGGGGTAGTAATCTGTATTTTGTAAATCCTGAAACCTTTACAATAGAAAAAACGGTGGGGGTTAATGATAATAATGGGTATGTAGAAAATGTAAATGAAATGGAATGGGTGGATGGCTTTATTTATGCCAATAAATATCTTACTGATTTTATTTTAAAAATAAACCCCGCAACAGGACAGGTAGTAGCCCGTGCCGATTTATCGGGTATAATGGGTAAAAACAATATTGCGCCCACTTCTAAAACCGAAGTGCTGAATGGCATTGCCTATCATCCCGAAAAGAAAAGCTTTTTTGTTACCGGCAAATACTGGCCGGCGATGTTTGAGATTCGTTTTCAATAAACAGACCCGTGCAGTCTCTCACTGGGTTCGATGACTACACGGGTACTTTCTATGATAGTTCCAAGCGTAGTCGCCGAATGATAATGAGGTACTGCGGGCATTCGTGACGGAGATTCTTCCAACTCGTGTAGTCTCTCTCTGCGTTCGGTGAATACACGGGTACTTTTTAAAGAGG
Source organism: Chitinophaga pinensis (assembly GCA_945870985.1). Lineage (GTDB taxonomy): Bacteria > Bacteroidota > Bacteroidia > Chitinophagales > Chitinophagaceae > Sediminibacterium > Sediminibacterium pinensis_C. The sequence goes on along the minus strand of CAMBUH010000100.1, from coordinate 4,048 downwards.
ACGCGTAATATAAATAAGCGAACTAGTTTTTTTCTTATCAAAAAGTGCAGCTAGGTTGGATACCAATCCTTCCCATGCTCCGCGAATCGGATGATCTTTCCCGGTTGTATATTTTTCGCTAAGCATCGAAACATAAAAAGCATCAAACCACATGGGATGCAGTTGGGGCGATTGAAATTGATGTGCCCTTAGTAAATAATCCATGGAGCGGGGAGAGAAATGGTAGAGATGCCGTGGCACGTCGTAAGCTGCCCAAGAAGCCTGATAATGCGCTGCGTCATGTGACTGATAATTGGGAACCGCAATAACCAATAATCCGTTAGGCCGCAGCAAATGATGAAATTGCCGAAGATACCCTTCGAGGTCGTGCACATGTTCTAAAACATGCCAGAGGGTAATTACATCAAAACTGGCGGGGGCAAGTTTCCAGAGTACCTCCGGATTTTGCAATTGAATACCTGCCCTTTCCATTGCTCGTTCGCGGGCCTGATCATCGGGTTCTAAACCCGTTACCCGCCAGCCTGCTTTTGCCATTTCTTCTACAAAAAATCCGGTACCGGCACCTACATCCAACAAATCACCCTGCGCCAATTTACTGTTGCGGATAATCAGTCGCCGTTTAGCACCGAGTGTATATGACCGTACCCAGTGATATAATTGGTTGATGAGCCCCTTTTTAGTGTTGGTATGGGAGATATAGTTTTCAGCCGCGTAGTACTTGCCGATGTCTGTAAAGCCCGGAGCATTTTCAGTAAACCGGAATTTACAATTACCGCATTCGAGTAGGGTGAAAGATTGTTGAGAAACGGTATAATCCTTAGCAGATAAAACTGGAGTGCATTTCGAATTTCCGCAGCATACACAGGCAAGGGGTTGGGCAATCGAATCTTCCATACTTAGGTATAATCAAATAAAGCCAGTGTATTAAAACATATGAATAATCAGGGCAATAGTAGCTGCGACTGCCATGAAAATACTATAGACCCACCAATAATCCTTTTTGGGTTCGCCGGAAGTATCCAGTTCACTATTTTTCATTTCTACCAGCTTAGTGCTGGCTTTTGCCAAAATACCTCCCAGTGTATTTTCAGCAATTTGAGGGTCGTCTTCTTCTACAAGGGTGGTAGGGATGTTTTTATTTCTGCTGAAAATTCCAGTTATGGATCCTTTCAATCTTGCCAACAAACCGGGACGAGGTTCTTCTTCTTCTTCCGAAAACCTTGCAGGTAAATGCTCTGACTCCTCCGAGCTTTTTCCTAATTTTTGCCAAGGCCATTTTTTGGCGGGTGCTTCTTCAGGTTCCTCAGGAGCAGGCAGGTTTGCTCGAGAAGGTTGTTGGTCTTTAAAAAGGGGGGTACCAGAAGTTTTGCCATGCATGCCAATAATTGGCATGGGGGTTGAAGCTCGATTTCCTGCAAATCCAGGTGCAGCGGGCCTTTCCGGTGCTTGCCAGGTTCTTTTGGGCATGCGAACGGTTAACGGGTCTGAAGGCATTGCAGTATTCCCTTCCGTTGAAAATGGTTTTACAGGTCTGGGAGCGGGCGTCCATTTCCCGGTTACATCGGGCAGTGGTGCATTTTCCCGGGGTGCTACTGTTCTTTTGGGAACATCTATGGGCAGATTTGCCAATGTATTACTGGCAGATGATAAAGCGGGTGTTATGGGTGGATAATCTGTTTTTCCAATTCCCCTGTTTACCTCGTTTCCCAATAAGGGATTAGGTCTGCGAACGGGTGTTGTGCTGCGTGCTGGTAATGGGGGTGTGGAGGGAGTAAAACTACTGGAAGGTGGAGCAGGGGGCAACGAAGAGCCAGCGGTAATTCCCGTGTTCCACTCTCCTTCTTTTCCGGGGAGAGGAACTTGTTTCATGCGCTCTCTTGCGGCACGTAAATCACCAAATTCAGCATTCACCTGTTCTCTTCTTTGTGCCAGTTGCTGGCGTACTTTCATTAACTCTGGGGAGTCTTGGTAATTTTGTATTCCGGCATAATCGAGGGTTGGATCGAGATTGCCCTCGGGTAAAACTTTTTTAGTTGCGGAAACTGCTGGCTTAGGAGCCGGCATTTCTGGCATAGCTGCCAAAGAAATGGGCGCTGATACTGTATTTACCGGAGGAGTTATGGGAGCAGATGTTGGTGCTACAGGTTGTGGCACTGAAGCCGCATTGCTTTGGTTAACTTCCCGAGTGGCAACAGCAGGTTGCAACTGAGCAGCAGATTGTTCTTGATTAAAGTGCAATTGACCTGAGGAATCTTTGGTAAGCATGCCCATCCCTTTTAGATGAGCCCGCTTGTGTTCTACCATTTCAGTCATCAATTGCAAGGAAAAATTCAGCAGCTCATTGGCGGCTGCAGAAGTACTTATTTTTAATTCAGCAGCAAGAAAAGGTAATAAACCGGTATCGGCAACAGCGGGAGGCCCATCTTTAAAATATAGTATTGGCTGTTTGGGAAGCAGGGTACCGTCTTGAGCATTGTATTGAGCAGGAGAATAGGAAACGGTGAAACTGCCCAAAGAGGGTATATTTAACCGGTTATGTAGGATAAGATATTTATAGAGGAGATGCTGCATCCTTTAGTTAGATATAGGAATTGAACACACGAATATACAAAACAGTTGTCAAATTCATTATCATTCCCTCAAACACCCCTTCCTACGCATTATCAGGCGGTTAATTCCTCAATATCGAAAGTTGCGGGCAGGAGAAGAACTGTTACTGCAAACGTACTGTACCCATGGAATATTGTACCTTTACAGGCATTCAGGCGATTATGTACGAACACATTACCAATTTACGGGTTCGGTATGCCGAAACCGATCAGATGAACATTGTTTATTACGGTAATTATGCCCAATATTTTGAAGTGGGTAGGGCGGAATCTATCCGCGACTTAGGTTTTTCTTATAAAATCATGGAAGAACGGGGTATACTGATGCCAGTAATCAGTTTACAAATCAATTATTTACGACCGGCCCGGTACGACGACCTGATTACCATCAAAACCCAGCTTCGCCAATTACCCGAAAAGTATGAGATTACCTTTCATCATGAGGTATTTAATGAAAGAAAAAAGTTACTTACCACTGGGCAAGTAACTTTATTATTTATGGATATCGCATCGAATAAACGCACTAGGATGCCCGAGTATCTTTTTGAAAAATTTGCTCCTTATTTCACCAATTAAACGCGGTGATAATCACCTTTCCAGTTTTTGATGGCTTTTTTTATATCTGTTTGAGTTAGGTTTTCATTTATTGCCCTATTTACCAGATCTACCAGCTCTTCGTCTGGAGCAAATCTTAAAGCAATTACCTGCGACATACTAACTTCAGCAGGCAATAATTTTCCAGTTAATACATAATACCGAAGGTTCTCTTCGGCCCGAATAACCCTGTTTTGCGCAAACAGGGGAAACATACGAATATAATAAGCCATCACAAATAATAGCAATGTGGCAAAACTGATTAACGAGGCAGCATAGCAGTTTCCGGGAGTACACGTAAACAAATTAACCAATGAACCGATAAATAAAATCAGTAAAGCCGGAAGTAATATGCGGTGATATCCGGTTACAAGCCGCCTGTGATTTTTATAATTTTGCGATGACATTCTAAAGATTATGATTGTTAATTAATAAAAACTTTACTTTTTTAATTCATCTAACAGGGTAAATATTTTGCTCACAATTGCAGTAGCAGAACCCTCATAGTTATTAATAAGAATAGCTAAAATTACGTTTTTTCCGCCGGAAGTAGTGTAATAACCCGCAAATGACTTTGCCCCTCCGATAGTGCCACTTTTGAGGGTCATTTGATTGTAGATTGGAAATGCATCCAGATACCGGCCATACCACCACTGCTTTTGTGCATATTGCAATACCCTTACCAGGGTGCCGGCTGTGAGGCGGTTTTGGGGGCTTAGTCCACTCCCATCAATCATGCGAATAGCGCCTGGTTCAATACCGCGTGTTTTCCAAAAATGTCGAATAATTTGCAGACCTTCTTCCAGAGAACCCTTGCCGGAAGATTCTCGAGAAATAGCTCGCAC
>CAMBUH010000099.1 GCA_945870985.1 Chitinophaga pinensis | reverse complement strand
TGTTAGAGCAGGCGGCTGGAATTACCATATATAAAACCCGGAAGAAGGAAGCAAAAAACAAACTGGATGCCACGGAACAAGATTTGGCAAGAATTGAAGATTTGCTTTTCGAAATCAACAACCAGCTAAAATCGCTGGAAAGTCAGGCACGAAAAGCCGAGCGATTTTTCGAGATTAAAAAGGAATATCGTGAGGTTGCCATTGAGTTGTCTAAAGCATCGCTTCAAGGGTTTAATACCAACTACAAATCAATTATTGAACAGCAAGAAGCTGCTCAGGATAACCGGATGCAACTAGAAGCGGCCATTGCTTCAGAGGAAGCGGCACAGGAACACGAGAAACTGGCTTTTATTAATCAGGAGCGCGCTTTACAGCTTTTGCAACAAAATTATAACCAGTTTTTACAAGAGTTGAGAACCAGCGAAAATGAAAAAAATCTGGCTACCCAAAAATTGCATTACCTGCGCGAGAAAGAAACCGGCTTACAAGATTTTTTAGAAAAGGCGAATGGTCAATTAAATACCATTGGCGACTCCATTGAATATACCCAGTTACAATTATCGGAGGAAGAAGTAAAGTTAGCCGACATGCAGCAGTTGGTGCTACAGGGGCAATCTGGCATGGAAGAAAAACGAAGAGTTTTTGATGAAAAGCGAAGTGGATTGGATGCCATGCGTGGCCAATATCAGCAGTTGCAGTTAAAGCAATTTGATGCCGAAAAGAAAGTTGCGGTGGCCGACACTTCCATTCAAAATTTGCAAAGAGCCTTTCAGCAATTGAGCGAAGAAAAAATGCAGCGCGAAAACCAACTCCAGCAATTGCAGCAAGAATCCGTTGAAAAGGATGGATTATTGGCCGAACATCGTGTAAATCTTCAACAGTTGCAAGAACAGCATGAGAAAACGAAGACACTGATTTTCGAAACCCAGGCAGCTTTAGAAGTGTTACGGAACGATCTGAATGATGAAAATAGAAAATTAGATGCCAAGCGCAACGAATATAATTTGCTGAAGAGTTTGATCGACTCTATGGAAGGATACCCCGACAGCATCAAGTTTTTGCATAAAAATCCGGAGTGGAACCATGCCGCTCCCGTATTGTCGGATATCATTTACGTGAAAGAAGATTATCGCACAGCGGTTGAAAATGTGCTGGAACCTTACCTAAACTACTATGTAGCGGCCAATTTGCAGGAAGGCCTACAGGCAGTTCAATTGCTAGATAAAAATCAAAAAGGGAAGGCCAATTTCTTCCTGCTCGAAGCTTTTGCCGGATATTCGGGTAATGTAGCTCAACCGGCAGATACTATACGTGCCCTGGATGTGGTAGAGGTGGATGGGAGATATTCTAAACTGGCCGAGTATCTATTGGGCCATGTATTTATTGCTACACAGGATACTGCATTAGACAGTGCAGCTGGAACAGGAGCGGTAATTCTAGAAAAATCGGGTAAATATGTAAAGGGAAAATATACGCTATCCGGTGGCAGTATAGGTTTATTTGAAGGTAAAAAAATTGGCCGTGCTAAAAACCTCGAAAAACTGGCAGAGGAAATTGCTGATCAGGAAGCAGTGGTTAATTTGTTGAAATCGGATATCCACGCGAAACACCAGGAAGTAATTGCCTTTAACGATCAGTTGAAAGAAAAAGCAATTCGGGAAACCGAGCAGTTAATCAACCGATTTACCAACGAAGTGTTTGCTGCTAAAAATAAAATTGAAAATTTGCAAGTGGCGCAGCAAAATGGTTTGCAACGCCTGAACGAAATTGAAAAACGACTGCAGGATGAGCAAGCAGCCATTGCCGCCACCCGAGAATTATTGGGATCTTTAAGTGGAGAAATGCAACAGACCGGAGCATCCCTAAAATCAGTGGAAGCCGATTATCAGCAATCCGAACAGGAATATAATTTACATGTATTTCAATTAAATGAAAGTAACCTTCAATTAACCCGTCAGCAAAGTAAAATCACTTCATTACAACAGGAACTGAATTTTAAAAAGAATCAGTTAACCGATTTGCAACAGCAGATTACCAATAACAGTGCGTTGTTGGAAGAATCGGTTACTGCCATAGCAGAGAGTAATCAACACTTACAAAATGCCGTTACATTACTGCAAGAAATGCTGAAACGGAAAGAAGAGGAAGAGAAAAATTTGAATGAGGCCGATCAGGCATTTTATGTGCTGAGAAATGCTATGCAGGATAAAGAAACAGCCCTCCGTGCCCGCGTTAAAAACAAAGATCAGGTAGATCAACAAGTGAATGCACTCAAAGATCAACTGAATGAACTGAAATTGCAGTTGGCCGGCATGAAAGAAAGAATGCAGGTTGAATTTAAAGTTAATTTAGATGAGATTATTGAGGAAGGTAGGAAAACGGAAACACCGCTAGATGAATTACAAGCTGCTGCCGATCGCATGCGGAAGCGACTCGAAAATATGGGTGAGGTAAATCCAACAGCCATTGAAGCATATACGGAAATGAAAAAGCGGTATGAGTTTATTTTAGAACAAAAGAATGACCTGGTTTCGGCAAAGGAAAGTCTGCTACAAACCATCCAGGAAGTAGAAGCAACCGCCAACCAGCAGTTTTTGGATACTTTCAATAAAGTGCGTGAGAATTTCCAACGAGTGTTTAAAGCATTGTTTACAGAAGAAGATACCGCTGATATGATGCTGGTAAATCCCGATAACCTGGCAGAAACTGGTATCGAAATTATTGCAAAGCCAAAAGGTAAGAAGCCCTCTTCTATTACCCAGTTAAGCGGAGGAGAGAAAACACTTACCGCCACAGCACTTTTATTTGCTATTTATCTAATTAAGCCTGCACCTTTCTGTATTTTAGACGAGGTAGATGCGCCTTTGGATGATGCCAACGTTGGTAAGTTTACGCAAATGATAAAAAAGTTTAGCGATAATTCACAATTCATCATTGTAACCCATAATAAACAAACCATGAGTGCCGTGGATGTGATTTATGGTGTAACCATGCAAGAACCCGGCGTAAGTAAATTGGTGCCAGTTGATTTTAGAAGTCTGGCTAACTAATCGAAATCCCAAAAGATTTTTTCAGACACTGATAACTGATTACCTGAGCAGAATTGTAATTATATTATTCCTGGTTTGTTATGGCACATATTTGATAGCCACCCGTCAGCCCGATTTTTTGGATGGAGAATTTGCGCCTGGCATTATTCAATGGAAAACCAATGAAAAAGGGAAAAGTGTTCCCCTTGCAGTCTATCATACCGGCTACAAAGAATATGCCATTAATGCGCTGTATCTTTTTCGGGAATATCAGCCGGGTGACCGGGTTACAGTGATTTATGAAGCAGCCATGCCTGAAAAAGCTGCCGTATATCATTGGTGGGGGTATTGGATTACTTGGCAAGAATTACTGGGCGGCATGTTGATTATCTTTTTGTTATTTCAGTTGGCTAGAGCAGTAACGAGTAATCCAACACCAGAAGCCTTATTGGAGCAAATGGAGTATGTTGAGCCCATAAAGAAGAAATACATTGAGTAAGGATTACTCATATGTGATTCAGCAATTTTATTTATATTTATTTCATGAACCTGCTCCCTCCCCAGCCTAGTTTGGTTGTTTCTTATCTAAGAGTAGGCCGATTGTTATATTGGTCTCTAATAATTTTTTTGTTGGAATCCTGGTTTTACTGGCAAAAATTACAGGCTGTTTTGGTAGATAATAGTCATTTGGGATGGATTTTTTTCTGGATCTGGTGTTTTCTCTTTTCTTTTTTACATATTTTTCTTGTACTGGCAGATGGCTGGTCGCGATTCCAGAATTATAAGCGGGCGAAGGACCAGTTTTTTCTGCACGGATTCCATCCGCGAATTGCCGGTCGCTATATTGTTTCTAAATGTCAGCGGATGGCAGCCATTGAGGCAGCGACTGAGTTGGGATTAAAAAATGAAATTGAAGCACATTATATCGCCCGTGGTGTAAAATGGTATCATTTTGTGCCTTATTTTATGACGAATGATTTTTGGTTCGGATTTCGGCGAAAATTTTGGTCGAGAACATTTTTAGAGCCCCATTATACTCCCCGGTATGATTTTCATCAATTGCAAAATACCTCATTGGCTGTATGATTTCGGGTATCGGGTTAACCAAACAATATGGTGGAATCACGGTACTTAATAAAGTAACGGTTCATTGTAATTCCGGTGAAATATGCGGCTTACTGGGTGCCAATGGTGCCGGTAAAACTACCCTCTTTAAAATATTACTTGGTTTGGTTACGCCCGACGCTGGGAATATTTCCAAAGATGCTCAATCGGTGAAGTCAGTGGGAGGAATTATCGAAAAACCTGCCTTGTACGATTACCTGTCTGCCGCTGATAATATTCGAATTTTTTGTGGGATGCAAGGATTACCTGCACACAAAGCTGCTATTCGAGATCATTTACAAAGAGTAGGGTTGCCCCTTGACCGAAACGATCCGGTTGCCAATTTCTCTATGGGCATGAAGCAAAGATTAGGCATTGCCATAGCCTTATTAAATAATCCGGCCTGTTTAATATTAGATGAACCCTTTACCGGCCTCGATCCAATGGGTGTAGTGGCTTTGCGACAGTTGATAAAAGACCTAACGAGTCAGTTTCAATTGGCTGTTTTTCTTTCTTCCCATATGCTCGATGACCTGAATGTTTTATGTAACAGACTGTACGTGTTAAGTAAAGGCTCCATCATTCGCGAGGGAAACACACACGAAATCATGCATTCTTGCACGCATCAATATTTTATTACGGGAGAAAATATGGGCGCTGCTCAAGCTATAAAAGCGTGGCCGCATGCTATATCCGGTAATACTGCTGATATTCATATTTTGCCCAACCAACTTTCCATATTGTTGGCGGCGCTGCAGCAAGAAAATATCAAGGTTACGGCCTGTGTTCCTCAACCCGATTTAGTTCAATTATTCGAAGGAGGAGCTGTATGAAAAGACTAATCTATGCTGAAATTTTCAAGTTGGCAAAACAGAGTAAAACCTATTATGCACTTGCCTCCATTTTAATTATAGAAGTAATTATTCTACTCAGTGCTTATTTTGAGGGTACCAATATTATTAATCTGTTGCTGGAAAATTTACGTAAGTCATTTTATTTTCAAGGGAGTTTGTTGAATGGGAATCTTTTGCAGTATTTGGTTCTCAATACGCTTTGGTTTCATTTGCCGCTGATAATCATGATTGTTGTTTCTGGTACACTCACAACTGAATACAAAGACAAAACTGTTCAGGCCGTTATGTTGCAACCCGTTAAAAAATGGCAATGGATACTCAGTAAATACATCGTAGCTATTCTTTTTACAGTTTTGGTGGTGATAGCTTTATATGCAACCTCATATTGGCTTTGTAAAGGTTTGTTTGGAGAAGGCGATTTAGTGGTTTATTTAGACGGATTAAATTTTTTCCCTGCTAAAGAAGCTGCCCATCGTATTCGTTGGGCATTTGTAGCCGGATCGCTTTCTATGTTGTTTTTTGCTGTAAGTAGTTTAACGCTAGCAGTATGGTTAAAGGATGTAACCAAAACCTGGATTGTTTGCTCATTATTTCTGATTGTGTGTAATCTGTTGCTAAAAATTGATCTCGGTAATGCCTGGCTCAATCAATATTCCTTTGTTAAGTTAAATGATACCTGGCAATACTTTTTTCAGTTTACTATACCCTATCGAACCATTCTGATTAACTGGTGGATATTGGTGGGGTATATTATCTTTATGGCAGTTGCCGGTATATATGTGTTTCATAAAAGAGATATAGGATGATGCGAGCATATTTTATTTGTTGCTTAGTTTGTAGTAGCCTCGCCTTATCTGCACAAGGGGTTGATGAAGATTTACTGCGCATAAAACAGCGTTTAGACTCTGTGGTATATTTTCAAGCGAATCTGCAATTAGAAACGGATATTTCTTTTGTGCATATGCCAGTAAAAAGAGCACTTATGAAATTTGAAAAAGGAAAGCCGGTTCAGTTCTCTTCCAGTGACTTTGTTTTATTGCCCAAGCGAGGCCTAGATTTTTCCCTACGTTCTTTATTGGAATATCCCGTGGTTACCCTTGTTCGAAGTACTTCCCTCAAAAATGGCTACACAGTAAAAGAAATCAATGTAATTCCTGCGGATAAACGGGCCGACTTTACCATTGCTACCCTTTGGTTAAATACCTCACTTCGGAGAGTTGAATCAGCAGAAATCAGCACTTCAAAAGATGGTACTTATGTTTTACAAATGCATTATCTTCAGGCACCGGATATCTTTCCCGATAGGGTGGAAGTAAATTTTGAAATCGAGCGGATTCGAATACCGCTTAATTTTATGGGCAAGGGAACGCAGATCGACAAAGAGAAATTAAAATCCGAAGGCGCTAAAACTGGTAAAATATTTATGATGCTGAGTAACTATCAAATTCGATATACGGCTAGATAGTTATTTTAATAGTCTTTTTATTTCTTTGTCCACTTCTCGTGTACGAATTGTATCTCTCTTATCGTGCAGTTTTTTACCTCTGGCTAAACCAATTTCTACTTTAGCAAGTTGTTTATCGGTAAAAAATACACGTAGTGGTACAATGGTAAGCCCCTTATCTTTCATTTTCCCTTCCCACTTTTTCAATTCTTTTTTGCTGAGCAAAAGTTTTCGGTCGTGCACTGCCAGGTGGTTGTTTACAGTACCTTTAGAATACTCTCCAATATATAAACCCCGAAGCCATAGTTCTCCATGATCGAATAAACAGTACGCATCATTGAAACTCAGTTTCCCTTCGCGGATAGATTTAACTTCCGAACCAAGCAGTACGATTCCTGCCACATAGCGATCGTCTATGAAGTAATGGAAAAACGCCTGTCGATTGTTCATTTCCTGTGCCATAAAAAACGAGGGTGCTTTAGGAAAATCAGTTCCTTACCTTAGAATGGGTTTACCCGTTATTGGGTTATTGTTGAAATAGCCGAATGAGTTGGGCCAGTTTTGCTTTCAGATTTTTTCTTTCAACGATAAAGTCGAGAAAACCATGTTCCAGTAAAAATTCACTCCGTTGAAATCCTTCAGGAAGGTCTCTTTTAATGGTTTCTTTAATTACACGCGGACCGGCAAATCCAATTAGGGCGCCTGGTTCGGCAATATTTAAATCGCCCAACATACCAAAACTAGCTGAAATACCACCAAATGTTGGATCGGTTAGGAGAGATAAGTAGGGTAGGGAAGCATCACTTAGCTGCGATAATTTACCGCTGGTTTTGGCCAATTGCATTAAACTGAAGGCGCTTTCCATCATACGGGCACCCCCACTTTTGCTGATTACCATATAGGGTAGGCGATGGGTTATGCAGTAATCAACCGCCCGGCTAAATTTTTCTCCCATTACGCTTCCCAGTGAACCACCAATAAATGCAAAATCCATGCAGGCAATTACCATCTTATTTCCTTCAATTTCACCAACAGCCACCCGCATAGAATCTTTTAAATCGGTGGCTGCATGAATTTCATTCAGGCGTTTCTGGTAAGATTTCAGATCAGTAAAACCTAAGGCATCTACACTTCTTATTTCATCAAACAATTCGGTATAAGCACTATCGTCGAAAATCAAGTCGAAATATTCCTGACTGCCAATTCGGTGATGGTAGCTACATTTTGGGCACACAAACAAATTTTCCTTCAATTCGGAAGTAGTGCAGATATGGTTACATTCGGGGCATTTATTCCAAAGCCCCTCCGGTGTTTCTTTTTTGTCGGCAGTAGACGTAAGAATCCCTTTTCGGATACGATTGAACCACCGTGGTTTGGCAGCCTCGTCGCCCGTAGTTTGCTCTCCCGTGAGATTCGCTTCTAAGTCTTCTTCCCTTTCTTTTTTCATATGGGGGTATCCAATTTCGGGTTACAAAGATACTACATATTTGGCATTTGTTTCCGGTGTTACCCTTCTCGTTCAACTCAGTAAGGGTATCGAAAATCACAGCCCGGGCTGAAATTACCCGATACCAGTTCGTGAAAGCATTTTTTTATTTAATTTGTAAGCGATTACCCCTGATTTGTATTCTCCTTGTTCAAGCAATTTACATGAAAAAAAATAAGAAAAATACCCTTAAATCATCCCCCGTTTCTGAATCGGCTGTGAGGCCAATTACTGAAGGAAAAGCCACCCCGGGATTGATTCGTTGGATACCGTTATTGTTGGTTGCGCTCTATTTTGGGGTGGAATGGATAGGCCCTTGGGATGGTATTGAATATTTGGGTAGTCAGTGGCTCTATCTGATGATGGTGAATTTTGTAGTTTTAGGATTTATTTATAGTCAAAAAGACACCTATCAATCTGCCATTCGGTCGATTTTTTCTACTGCCCTAATCTGGGTGTATTTAGCACTCGCCCTCTGGGCAGTCTTTTCGTGGTTGTATGCTTTAAATGCAACCGAAACCCTGGTATGTTTGGTTCGATTGGCAACTGCTATTATTGTTTTACTTAATTTGAGTATCTTATTTTACCAGAGACCTACTGATCTTCGCTA
>CAMBUH010000098.1 GCA_945870985.1 Chitinophaga pinensis | reverse complement strand
TTCACATTACCCAGAGCAGCGGCGTATTCTTCAGCTTCCCGAATGATATTGTTATTGAGGCCCCACCATTCCTGAATAACCAGCAACCAGTTATTAGATGGCTTCGAGGATCTGATTTCATAACCATATGCTTCTGTACCATCCGAAGCCTTAAATGTAATTCGATTGCCTGTTGCATGAGTTACCTGGTACTTTCGGGGTAGGGGATGCATGGCTCCAAATGCAGCTGTATTGGCCTCCTGCCGAAATTGCTCCATTACGTCGCCATTGTAACAACTGATGTAACAATCCGGGGTTAATAATTCGGCAGATTGAGGGGTTGGCTTATTAGATAAAAAAGCAGCCGTTAGTAAAGAAACGGTTAGCAGGAGTAAAATTTTCTTCATACATGCAGGTTTAAACATCTTTTTTGGACTTTTTATTGGTTCCCGGAAAAGATGTACACGTTAAATTAACACTTTATCAGGGTATGTATTGAAAATAGTAGGCATATTTTTTTACTAGCCGTTTTTGAGGTAGGTTTGTACGACCTCCGAAATATTCCAAACCGAACATTTCTTCCGGTCATCCATTTTTCTACTTCCAGACGGTTGAATTGACTAGAACCATTCGGTAAGCTGACTGCAGCAGGAACGTGGATATTCCTATAGTTACACGCCTAATTTTTTTGAAAATAGTAGTATGTCTAAGTATATTTTCGTTACCGGAGGAGTTACCAGTAGTTTAGGAAAAGGTATCATCGCCGCTTCACTCGCCAAACTATTACAGGCAAGGGGTTTACGCGTTACCATTCAAAAATTCGACCCCTACATCAACGTAGATCCTGGTACCCTAAATCCCTACGAACATGGGGAATGTTTCGTAACCGAAGATGGCGCTGAAACCGATCTCGATCTGGGTCACTACGAAAGATTTCTGAGTATATTTACTAGTCAGGCAAATAACGTTACTACCGGAAGGATTTATCAAACCGTTATCAATAAAGAGCGGGCAGGAGATTTTTTAGGAAAAACCGTTCAGGTAGTTCCTCATATTACCGATGAAATCAAGCGCCGAATGCTATTGCTGGGGGAGAATGATCAGTTTGATATCATTTTAACCGAAATCGGCGGTACCGTTGGCGACATAGAAAGTTTGCCATTTATTGAAGCCGTGCGTCAACTCCAGTGGGAACTGCCCGAAGAAGATGTAATGGTGGTTCACCTTACCCTGATACCCTACCTAAAAGCAGCCAAAGAGTTAAAAACCAAACCCACACAACACAGTGTAAAAATGCTCTCCGAAACCGGCGTGCATCCAGATATTTTGGTTTGCCGAACCGAAGAGCCTTTAAATAACGACATCAAACGTAAAATTGCCCTGTTCTGTAATGTAAAGCAAGAGGCAGTTATTGAAGCAATGGATGCTTCCACCATTTACGAAGTTCCTCTGCTGATGCTTAGGGAAAAACTGGATATTATTTGTTTGAAAAAACTGCAGATTACAAAATTCAACGAACCTGACCTGAATAAATGGATTGGATTTTTAGATAAGCTGAAGTACCCGCGCAGCAAGGTTACCGTAGGTTTGATAGGGAAGTACATCGAACTGCAAGATGCATACAAGTCTATCTTAGAAAGTTTTGTACATGCGGGTGCAGTGAATGAAGTAAAGGTTGAAGTGGTAAATGTGCACAGTGAATTTATTACCCGTGAAAATGTAGCGGAGAAGTTGAGTCATTTCGATGGACTGTTGGTTGCACCCGGATTCGGGCATCGTGGGATTGAGGGCAAAATAATTGCTGTAGAGTATGCCAGAACCCATGGACTGCCATTTTTTGGAATTTGTTTGGGTATGCAAATGGCTGTAATTGAATTTGCTCGAAATGTATTGGGATTAAAAGATGCCCATTCAACCGAAATGGATCCGGAAACGATTCATTCGGTGATTAACATGATGGAAGAGCAGAAAAAAATCAGTATGATGGGAGGAACCATGCGACTGGGATCGTATCCATGTGCAATAAAGGAAAATACATTGGCACATACCATTTATGGGGATGCAGTAATTCATGAACGGCACCGCCATCGGTATGAGTTCAACAATCAATATCTGGCCGAATTTGAAAAAAATGGCATGATTGCCAGTGGATTAAATCCGGAGAGCGGTCTGGTGGAAATTATGGAATTACCTACCCATCCCTTTTTTATCGGGGTACAGTACCATCCAGAACTGAAAAGTACGGTAGAAAAGCCTGCCCCCCTGTTTGTAAGTTTTATAGCGGCCGCTAGAAAATATAATGAGCAAAAGGGAACTGGCCAGCGTAAATCGGTAACCCTTTCCTAGTTCTCGCTGTTTACCCTTTTTAGGTATTGCGATAGCCGTATATCCTTTCAATCTTCCATCTAACCTGATTGAGGGGTTTTTCGCCTGATTTCCCCAAAGTTCCCTCTATTATCTTGGCGCCAACCATTAACTTTGCCGCTCAATTACACTTAGTATGAACACGGATAAAAATACAGTCATAGGCTTTATTTTACTCGGAATTTTATTTTTCGTTTATTTCTGGTATACCAATAAGCAAAATGGAGAGTGGCAAGCAATTCGCCAGAAGCAGGAAGATTCCGTTCGGCAAGCCCAGGCTCGCTTAAGAAAGACAACTGATGTTGCTTTTGCCAGTAAAGATTCTCTTCGCCGCGATTCAGCTGCCAAGATTTCTGCGGCCGGAAGTTTTACTTCTGCCGCATTGGGTCAGGAATCTTTGGTAGTGTTGGAAAATGAGTTTGTTAAAGTTACGCTAAGCAGCAAGGGTGCCCAGGTTAAGCAGGTTGAATTAAAAAAATATGCCACCGCCAAAGGGAAACCGGTGATTTTGGGAGAAAACAATGGATTCAGTTATTCCATCAATACCTCACAAAATCAATCTGCCGCTTCTTCCTCACTATATTTTACTCCCCAACCAGTAATAACCGACGCTGCAGGGGCTCAATCGGCCAGCTTCGTAATTAGTTCTGCCGCCGGTCAAACCATAACACACCAATTTACCCTCTCAAAGAATGCTTATCAGGTAAACTGGAATATTGCAATTCAGGGGGCCGGGCAACTGCTTTCTAACGGAACCCTGAATTTAAATTGGCAGGGAGCCAGTGTTCAGCAAGAAGGCACTGCGGAATATGAAAGGCAAATGTCGAACATCTGTTTTTCAGAGGGAGACCAGTTTGATTATATTTCTTCAAAGAATGAGTGGACTTTCAGCAAGCCAGTTCAGTGGGTTGGATTGGTGCAACAGTTTTTTAATATAACGTTAATTACGGATAAGCCTTTTAAAAGTGGACAAATTAATTGGCAAAGAAAAACAGACTCAACCAGTAATTTGGCGAGCAGTGAAGTGGTTTTGCAGGCAGCTGCCGACAATCAGGGTCAGTTGGTACTTCCGCTGAGATTGTATTATGGGCCCAACGATTTTGCCTTGTTAAGCAAGCAGGCTCCAGAAATGGAGAAAATTGTGAACCTAGGAAGAGATATGTACTCGTTTGTTCGCCCTATCAACAAGTACATTATCCTTCCCGTGTTCAACTTTTTTGCCAGCTTGGTATCCAATTACGGATGGGTGGTATTGTTGTTAACTTTATTTATTCGCTTGGTTACTTCTCCGCTTACCTATTCCAGTTATTTGAGCGGTGCCAAAATGAAGGTGCTTAAACCGGAGTTGGATGGCTTAAAAAAGAAATTCGGTGATGATCAACAGGGTTTTGCTGTAGAGCAAATGAAGTTGTTTAGAGAGGCCGGCGTAAATCCTTTAGGAGGCTGTATTCCGGCATTGCTGCAGATACCTATTTTCTTTGCCCTCTATAGTTTTTTTAATTCAAACATCGCATTGCGGGGGCAATCGTTTCTTTGGAGTCAAGATCTTTCCACCTATGATTCCATTCTCAATCTTCCTTTCAACATTCCAGCTTATGGTAGTCACGTGAGTTTATTTACCATCACAGCAGTGCTTACCAGTTTCTTGATTTCTATCTATAATATGGCCATGACGCCTACCCAGGATAATCCTGCCCTGAAGTATATGCCCTATATATTTCCTTTCATGTTGTTGTTTATCTTCAATAAACTTCCGGCTGCCTTAACCTGGTACTATACGGTGTCTAACATTATCACCCTTTTACTGCAATATGTGATTCAGCATTATATTATTAACCACGATAAGATTCTGGCAAATATCGAACTGAAGAGAAAAGCGCCTAAAAAGAAGAGTAAATGGCAGGAACGCTATGATCAGATGCTGGAAAGTCAAAAAAAGATACAGGATTTGAAGTCCAAAACAGACGGTAAGAAAAAGTAGCAATTGGCTGTTTCCGGCCGCTATAAATTCCGATGCGCGCATGAACCGAACTTTTATAAAGTATTTGCTGGGTGCCCTGTTGTTTATTCCTCAGGGGGTGTATGCGCAGCGTATTGTAGCTGAATGTACCCTTGAATATTCCATTCAACCGGATACATCTTTTCAGATGAATCAATCCAATGCCTATTGGGGAACCAAAAAGGTTTTTATCAAAGGGAATGATGCCAGGGTAGATGTAGAAAGTTCCGGTTTTTTTCAATCCCTGATTTACGACAAGGCAAATCAGCAGGCTGTGGTGTTAAGGGTATTAGGTACCAACAAATTTATTACTCGATTGCCTCCAGCTGATTGGATCTTGGAAAACAAGAAATTCGATAGCCTTAAAATAACGTATCAATCTGCAACCAAAACCATAATCGGGTACGATTGTAAAATGGCTACTTTGTTGCTGAAAGATGGATCGGAGTTTCGCCTCTATTACACAACCAGTATTGCTCCATCAGTTCGGGAATTTGATTATGAATTTAAGGATATACCCGGTTTTGTATTAGAGTATGAAGTGAAACAAGCCAATAAATCCGTTAGATACATCGCAACCCGCATCAGTTTTAGTCCGGTTGCCGCCTCCCGATTTGATATTCCGGTTTCGGGTTATCGGATACTGGATAAATAGTCTTAGCAAAATGGATCTTTACAATAAAGTAAACTTTGGAATAAAACTTTTGGGGCTAGTGAATGAATATTCGGGAATTAACGAATATCAGTAGTGGGCGTTTTGAATTTGTTCAATTTGGGAGCTTTCAACTTTACATGATAAGTATAAATGTAAGTGGTATTCCCCGAACCGAAGCGCATCATTGAATTCGATTCTAATAAACTTCCCTGGCGAGTAAAAGTGAAACTCTGACTTCCTTTGTACGGCATTCCATAACGAAGGGCAGAAAAACTTAATCCTTTATTAGAAAGAGTACTTAAAGTTCGAAGGGAATATTTAGCATTTTTTGACTTCTCATCTATTAAACCTGTGAGCGTGAAAGCCGCATAGGTAACCTGTATTCCTAGAAGTAGGGATATAATTAGGACCTTTGAAATAGGATTTAGGCTTTTCATGTTACACAAAGGTATGGAATTCTAAATAATTGCACAAAAATGTTTTATTAACTAACTGTTAACAATGTGTAAATGTTCAAAAAAAGTCGATTTTTCTTTCAAAAAACGGCATATCTTGTATAAACCTCGGCAAAATGAAAGAAAAACCCCACCGCGAAGATCGGGAATCACTTAATGAATTGCTGAAACAATATCGCC
Source organism: Chitinophaga pinensis (assembly GCA_945870985.1). Classification (GTDB taxonomy): domain Bacteria; phylum Bacteroidota; class Bacteroidia; order Chitinophagales; family Chitinophagaceae; genus Sediminibacterium; species Sediminibacterium pinensis_C. Next base: position 2,988 of record CAMBUH010000098.1, on the reverse strand, counting down.
AATTGCTTCAGGGACGTCAGCACCCCTATTTGGAAGAAGATGATTTTGAACGAATTATAGATTATTTTGATGAAAAAGAGCAATTGGTAGAGGCCCTCGAAGCTTCAGAGATTGGTTTACAGCAGTTTCCCTATTCCTCTCAACTCATGATTAAAAAAGCTGATTTGTTATTGGCTACCCGCAAATACAAGGAGGCATTAGAGGTGTTGGAAATGGCATCCCTGTATGATGCAACCGATGTTAATTTGTATATTTTAAAAACAGATGCTTATCTGGCACTCGATCAGCCTACCAAAGCGGTTGCCCTATTAGAAGAGGCGTTGCATTTATTTTCCGGGGAAGAGCGGCTTGATTTGTTGTTCGAACTGGCGGATGTGTATGATGATTATGAGGAATTCGACAAAGTGTTTGATTGTTTACGGCTGATTCTAGAACAGGATCCTTTGAATGAGGAAGCTCTGTACAAAATTTGTTTCTGGACCGACTTTACGGGAAGAAATGAAGAAAGCATTGTATTGCATCAGCGTATCATTGAAGACCACCCATTTAGTGAGTTGGCCTGGTTTAATTTAGCAGCGGCTTACCAGGGCTTGAAATTATACGAGAAATCTATTGATGCCTATCAGTATGCCGTTGCCATTGATGAGAAGTTTGATTACGCCTATCGAAATATGGGAGATGCCTACCTCCGCTTGCGGAAATACAAAGAGGCAATTGATGTATTGGAGAAAGTGTTAGAGTTGAATCGGCCGGAGGAAGTAATTTATGAAGCCATAGGCCATTGCTATCATAAAATGGGCAATTACGCACAAGCCCGCTTTCATTATAAAAAAGCAGTACACCTAAATGCAGACGACAGCAAGCTGCATTATAAAATCGCTGTAACGTATATGCTAGATCAGCAATGGAGCAGCGCATTAAAACACCTAGAAAATGCTATGCGCATTCACAGAAAAATTGCCGAATATAATTTGGCTATGGGTGAATGCTACCTGAATTTGGGCAACTATAAAGAGGCGATACAGTATTTTGGCGTAGTGGTGCATCAGAAGCCCCGCAATGTAGCGGGATGGGAATCTTTGTTAAAATGCTTATTGTTAGCCGAGTTGCCGGAGGAAATGATGGCAACCAGTTTGCAGGCTTCTCGGGCTACGGATGGGAAACCTGTTTTTCTTTATTACTATAGCACTGCGCTCTTCTCATTAGGTAAAATTAAGGAGGCATTGATTCAACTGGAAACTGCGATGGAAAAAGCTCCCCGGCATTTGAAAAAATTTATCGACCTGAACCCCTCCATTCTCCGCAATTTACAAGTGGTTGACCTCATGGCCCGCCACAAAAAAATGCTTAAAAAGAAAAGGGGATAATGGCCCCAGCCGTTATTTAATGGCTGGTTTGCATTATTTTGCGCTGGAAAAATAGCTTTTTATGAATTTTCACTTAACACAAATGCCCGAGAGAACAACCAAGCCCCGGGTTGCCGGAATAACGATGGTAATGGATAAGGGGCTAAGCATCCAGGAAGTAGAACAATTTATGAGTGTGGGTAAACCCCATACCGATTTGCTTAAACTGGGCTTTGGAACCTCTTATGTTACCCCTAACCTCAGAGAAAAAATAAATTTGTATCATCAGCATCAAATGCCCATTTATTTTGGCGGAACGCTTTTTGAAGCATTTCTCATCAGAAACCAGATGGAAGATTTTATAGCAGTTTGTAAAGATTATGGAATCACTCATGTAGAAATTAGCGATGGTTCTATCACCATTCCCCATGCTGAAAAATGTGGATATATCGAAAAATTAACCAAACACTTTACCGTTTTAAGCGAAGTGGGCAGTAAAGATGCTGCACATATCATTCCCCCCTATAAATGGATTGAACTCATGCGTGCAGAATTGGAAGCCGGTTCTACTTATGTGATAGCCGAAGCTAGAGAAGCTGGCAATGTGGGTATTTATAGAGGCTCGGGTGAAGTAAGAGAAGGATTGGTGCAAGAAATATTAACCCAAATACCTGCTGAGAAAATTATCTGGGAAGCCCCTCAAAAAGCCCAGCAACTTTATTTTCTAGAATTGATTGGTTGTAATGTGAATCTGGGAAATATTGCCCCCCATGAAATTATTCCACTGGAAGCTATGCGGATTGGTTTGCGGGGAGATACTTTTGATCTTTATCTCGACAAAAAATAACTATGCGTAGGTTTGGCCTGATTGGGTTTCCGCTGTCGCATTCGTTTTCAAAAAAATTTTTTTCAGAAAAATTTGAAAAGGAAAATACACTAGATTGTTTATACGAAAATTTTCCCATCAGTGCGATTAACCAGTTTCCCGAACTCTTACAGCAGCATCTCGATTTGCAGGGTATCAATGTAACTATTCCCTTTAAGAAGGCAATCATCCCTTATCTATCATCTATAAGCCCGGTAGTTGAAGCGATTGGTGCTTGTAATTGTATTCAAATTAGGGAAGGCGCTTTAATTGGGCATAATACCGATGTTGTTGGATTCCGGCAGTCATTACTCCCCTTTCTACAACCCCATCATCAACAGGCGCTGGTACTGGGCACAGGCGGTGCTTCGGCGGCAGTGGTGTATGTTTTGAAACAACTTAGTATTTCTTATCTGCTGGTGTCGCGTTCAACGGAACGAGATACCATTGCTTACCAAGATCTAACGCAATCGATACTGGCTGAACACACCCTGATCATCAATACTACCCCCCTCGGTACCTTTCCCCAGGTAGATGATTGCCCACCCATACCCTATGATCTACTAACCCCTTTACACCACTTATACGATTTGGTATATAACCCCGCTGAAACTCGATTTATAAAAATGGGAAAGGAGAAAGGTGCCAGTTTTCAAAACGGATGGGAAATGTTAATTGAGCAAGCAAATGAAAGCTGGAGAATCTGGAACAGTTAAACGTTTTTTTATTTGCTTTGTAAAAATGAAAGCATTTTCCGAACAGCTTTTTCTCGGTGAC
>CAMBUH010000097.1 GCA_945870985.1 Chitinophaga pinensis | reverse complement strand
CCCGAGGACCCGTTATATTTAAACAGGAGCGCTGGGGGCTGAACAACCAACAAATTATATGTTATAAGTTCAGAACCATGGTATCTGAAAGCTCAGACATTGATGAAAACGGATTTTACCGCCAAACCAGCAAACAAGATCCGCGGATTACCCGTTTGGGAATGTTTCTACGCAAAACCAATATGGATGAACTTCCGCAGTTTTGGAATGTATTGTTGGGTAATATGAGTGTGGTTGGTCCGCGCCCCCACCCCACCCCGCTGAACCTAGAGTCGATGCACACTGTAGAAAATTACATGTTACGCCATCTGGTAAAGCCGGGTATTTCTGGATGGGCACAGGTAAATGGGTATCGTGGAGAAACCAAAATGCCCGGATCTATGCAGCGAAGAATTAATTTTGATTTGTATTATATCCACCGCTGGACTTTCTGGCTGGATTGTCAGATTATTCTGCAAACCATCATTAATATTATCCGGGGAGACCAAAATGCCTATTAATTATGAAACAAGCCGTCGCCGGTATTCTTTTATTTTTAGTCACCGTTTTTAGCCAACCCACGCAACTTTCGGCACAGTTGGTTTGGGAAGCACCACAGAAAGAAATCTACCCCTACCTCGAGCGGATGGCGCAAAAAGGGTTATTGCAGTTCAATGATTTGATTAAACCGCTGAGCCGGCAATATCTGGGGGCTTGTTTGGATAGCTTATCACATCATTTTAATCAATTGTCTGCAGTAGAAAAAAAAGAATGGGCTTTTTATATGCGCGAGTATGGGTTCGAAACCGATACAACTGTTCATCCGGAATTAAAAGAATCTATCTTGTATTTTAAAAAAGACACCTACAAAAGGTGGCGACCTTTCTCCGCGCGAAACGCAAATGCCCTCATACAGGCAGAACCCATTTTTACCGCTGTGCAATTCAGTGGAACCAATAGCAATTATTTACAGTCAAGCTCCGGTGTGCATGTATGGGCCTATGGCGGAAAAAGATGGGGATTTCAATTTTCGTACCACGATATTACCGAAGCTGGAACGGGCTTAGACAGTACCCGCCAATGGAACCCCGAAACCGGCTTTGTGTTAAAGCAAACCGGCAACCGGAGCAGTCAGAATTATAGCCGTATTCGGGGAAGTGTAAGCTATGCTTTTAAAAATGGGTCCGTAAGTGTGGGTATCGATCAACAAACCTGGGGATATGCCCAATCGGGAAAAATCGTGCTGTCTGATAAAGCACCCGCCAATCCTTATGTACGGTTAGATTATCGGCCATTCAGTTGGTTGAATTTCCATTATTCAAATATGTGGTTGAATTCGAACCTCGTAGATTCTTTAAGTACTTATGGCACGGGAAACACCGTGTATGGGGGAGAAAGAATTCGGTTCATACCCAAATTCATGGCTACCCATAGTATTAGTCTGCAAATTAACCGGCACCTCAGTTTTACCGCAGGGGAATCGATTGTGTATAGCGATAAAATGGATGTAGGGTACCTAATTCCGGTTAACTTTTTTAAGGTGTATGATAATATTGTTAATAATGGAAATATCCTGGCAGGGTCGAACGGACAACTATTTTTTCAGTTAAGCAGCCGCAATAAACTTCCCAATACCCATTTATACACTTCCTTGTTTATTGATGAAATAAGAACCAGTTCGATGTTCGATAAAAACAAAAGTCGCAATCAACTGGGTTATACATTTGGGGCAAGCGTTACTGATTTTCTGTTGCCTTATCTTACGCTTTCACTGGAATATACCCGGGTAAATCCCTTTGTTTATAATAACCTCATTCCGGCCCAAGAGTATACCAGTTATCAAAATAGTTTGGGCGATTGGATGGGTAATAATTTCGACCGGTTTTTTGCGGCTATTCGCTACACTCCCATTCCACGATTAAAATGTTTGCTTAGTTACCAATCTATCCGAAAAGGAGGTGCCGGAACGGTAGAACAGCAGTATTTTCAACAACCCCAGCCTGGTTTTTTGTTCGACCCGCTGTTTAATAGAAAAGAAATCACTTTCCGCTGTTCTTATGAGCTAATTAATAACCTACAATTGATGGGTTGGTATTCCCAAACCCGCCAGCAGACGCTACCGGCTGCTACCTGGACTACCAACCAGATGGCCAGTATTGGCTTTACCTTCGGTTTATAAGCGTAAAAAGATAGATTTCCCCATTTTATAGGGAAAAATGTGGATATTTGTACCTACCAATTTCCTGCAATGAAATTACAAATTAGGTATTTATTTAATATTTTATTGATTACGCTGTTCAGCTGCACCCTTACTATGCAAGTGGCGGCGCAGCAGATTAATGCTACCAACCTTTCCAGTGCCCGGGTAGACCAGCTGAACGACCAGCAGATTTTGCAAATCTGGCAACAGGCGCAAAGAAGTGGGTTGTCGGAGGCAGACGCCATGAGTTTGCTCGTAAAGCGCGGTATGCCCGCTACCGAAGTGAACTCGCTTAAGAAGCGTTTGGTGATGATGCAATCGAAGTCAAAATCGGGTAGCAATCAATCCCTCATTAGAGATACTGCCAACTTTTTAAAAGATAGTTCCTGGGTTAAGGAGCTTCCGGCAATAAAAAGAAAGAGTCAGTATTATGGCTTCGATTTCTTTAACAATGCGGCTATCAGTTTCGAGCCGAATATGCGCATCACCACCCCCCAAAACTATCGACTGGGGCCGGATGATGAATTAGCAGTTAACTATACCGGCTTTAATGAGGCAAGTGTAGACGCCACAGTAAATGCCAACGGAAAGATTATCCTCCCCTACGCAGGCTCTTTAACCGTTAGTGGGTTAACATTAGAAGAAGCTACCCGACTGATTAAATCCAAGATGAAAGTTGCCTATCCGGCCATCAGCTCTGGAAAAACCCAGGTAATGGTAACCGTTACCAACTTTAAAACCATTCGCGTTACGGTGGTTGGCGAAGCGGAAATTCCCGGCACTTATCAGGTTTCATCGCTTGCCAGTTTTTTTAATGTGCTGTATAAAGCAAACGGACCCTCCGAAAATGGTTCATTGCGCAAGATTCAGTTGATTAGAAACAATCAAGTTATAGAAACCATCGACCTCTATGCATTTATGCAAAAGGGTATAATGAATGGAGAAGTAAAACTACAAGACCAGGATGTGATTCATATTCCTGTTTACAATAAGCGGGTTTCGGTAATGGGCCAAGTTAAACGCCCCATGATTTACGAATTGCAGGATAAAGAAACCTTACAGGATGTGATACTGTGGGCAGGGGGATTTGAATCGGGTGCGGTGCAGGGATCAGCCAAAGTAATACAGTTGGGAGAGAAGGAAAGAAAAGTACGGGATGTGGCTGCGGCAGACTTTGCCTATTTTATTCCCAGAAACGGCGATCAGGTAGAGATAGGGAAAATACTTTCTACTTACTCCAATCGAGTAATACTAAGCGGTGCGGTGTTGCGTCCAGGAACTTATGAACTAACTGATCAATTAACCGCAGCTAAACTGATTAAGCAAGCTGAAGGGTTAAGACCGGATGCCTTGTTACAAAGAGGATATCTTACCAGAAAATTACCGGGTACAGAGGGAAGAATAATATCTTTTCATGTGCAGGATTTATTAAGTGGTAAACAAGAAGATATTGTATTGCAGAAAGAAGATTCCCTAACTATTTTATCGAAAGACAGCCTACGGGATATTCCATGGGTAGTAATTGCCGGAAATGTAAATCAACCCATCACCATTCCCTATAAAGAAGGCTTAACCCTAGAAGATGCCATTTTAATAGCCGGTGGATTTACCTACGATGCTGCCACCCATAAAATAGAAATTTCCCGCTTACAAAATAACCGGTCAGATACCCTGGCCAATTCATTGATTCAGGTGTTAACGGTGGAATACGATACAGCAAACGTTTCACGTAGCAATAAAACACTGCTGGCACCGCTAGACTATGTATTTGTTCCGCAGTTATTAAATTACCGGAATTTGGGGAAAGTTAAAGTGCGGGGCGAAGTGCTGTATGCAGGCGATTATGCTTTAGAGAAGAGAAATGAAACCATACAGGAAGTATTACAAAGATCGGGCGGAATATCTCCATTTGCTGCAATGGCGGATGTGCAGGTATTTAGAAGAGGACTGCGGGTAGGTACCGATGTGTTATCAGAAAATCCGGCCGCTGGCGGAGAGAAGTTTCTGCTGCAACCAGACGATAGTATCTATGTACCCAAAAAACAAAGTTTTGTAGAAGTGCAGGGAGCGGTGTTTAATCCCCAGATACTCCGACACGATTCACAGCGATTTTTATCTTATATCTCCGATGCTGGAGGCATTACGGATAAGGGCAACTTGAAAAAATCATATATCCAATACAGCAATGGTATCAACCGAAAAATTCATCATTTTCTGTTTTTCCGTCGCTATCCGAAAGTAACCCCCGGCAGTAAAATTATTGTACCCGAAAAATCCGAAACCGCAGGCAGAGGACTGAGTGTAATTGAGATTTCCACATTAGTGGGTTCTTTGGCTACCATACTTAGTTTGATTGCTGTTTTACAAAAATAATTTTTTTACAACCCCCACCCTATGGCAGGTAACCCGCCCATACAGGAAAACGATTTTAATCAGGAAGAGCGCAGCTTTTCATTTATCAACCTACTGCAAGATCTGTGGCAACGCTTTTTATATGCCTTGAGCAGAAGAAAGTGGTTAGGGCTTGCGTTTGCATTGGGTGCATTATTAGGAACGGGTTATGCACTGATTAAGAAAACCACCTACACCGCCAAATTAGTATTTGTGGTGGAGGAATCGAAGAGTTCGGGTGGATCCATCGCCTCTGCGCTGGCCGGACAATTTGGCTTTGACGTAGGCTCTCTTACCGGAGGAGGCAGTGGCGTATTAGCGGGAGATAATGTGCTGGAACTGCTGAAAAGCAGGAGTCTGCTTAAGAAAGCCTTACTAACCCCCGCAGTAAACAATCAGGCGTCGCTGGCAGATCGGTATGCACAGGTATATGGGTTAACCGAAAAATGGAAATCCGCTAAAGAAATAGGAACCGAAATTCATTTTACCCCCGAAAAAGATATAACCAATCGGTTAACAGATAGTTTGCTGCACACCATTATTGAGCGGCTTTTGGAAAAAGAAATAACGATAGTAAAAACCGATAAAAAGTTGGGCTTTTTTCAACTGCAGGCAACTACGCGTGATGAATGGTTTAGTCAGCAAATTTGCGAACGCCTCTTAAAAGTAACTACCGACTTCTACATCAACACCAAAACCCGCCGGCTAACTGCCAATATAGAAAGACTGCAGAAGCGGGCGGATAGTTTGGGCATTGTACTGGACAATAAAACCTACTCAACCGCCGCTGCCACGCAGCGATTGCTGGATGCCAATCCTGCCTATGCCTCCCCACAGGTAGACGCAGAAATCAGTACCCGCAATAAATATTTACAGGGTACTGTGTTTGCAGAAATAGTAAAGAATTTGGAAATCAGTAAAACCTCCCTCATACAAGAAACCCCTACTGTTCAGGTAGTAGACCGGCCGGAGATGCCGTTAAAGAAAAATGAAACCAAGTGGTGGATGGGATTATTGTTGGGGGGATTATTGTGTATGGGAGGATTTGTGGGTGTGTTTACTTTGTTGGGGGATAAGAAATAGTGATGGTAAATTTCATAAGATTCATTTACATGAACATGGCAAATATTTGAATATGGCCACTTATACACTCAAAATTACCTTAAAAGATATACAACCGGAGATTGAAAGAACAGTACAAGTATCTTCAGAAAGTTCCCTGTATTTGTTGCATCACATTATTCAAGAGGCCATGGGTTGGGAATGTTCTCATCTCTATCATTTTACAGTGGAAAAATTGACTATTGGAGACCTACGCTTGCTCCTCAGTGACGGTTATGATGAAATGGGAATGAATCCTGTTGATGATAAAAACTATATGCTGGAGGATATTTTTCAGCAAGTGGGGCAGAAAATAGACTACCTCTACGATTATGGAGATGATTGGGAGCATGAAATAGAATTGATGGCTATTGAAAATGATCCACAATATCTGGTACTCCCCTTATTACTCAATGGTAAAAATGCCTGTCCACCCGAAGATTGTGGCGGAACACATGGTTATCAGGAGATAAAAGAGATTTTGAAAAATGTTCAACACAAGGAATATGCAGCAACATTAGGTTATGTAGGTGCAAAATTTCATCCGGAAAAATTTGATAAAAAATCAGCTTTAAAACGATTCTCAAAACTAAATGAGTTGATAATTCAATATGAGAGGGGCTTTCTTTAATATATTACCGGTATTTCAATAATGCTCATCGTGAAGAAGGAAGAAAAATAAGCTATACAATTTCACCTGCCCATAGCTTATCTAAAAAAATTTCAGTGCATTACTTTACTATCTCCCATTTTTAGTTTGCCACTTACAAAAATCATGAATATTGTAAGCCTTACTTGCAATATTCATGAAAAATAACACCTATCAAAAAATGTATTCAATTTCAGGCAAATAAAAAAATGGGGGTAATAAAATCGATGGCCCATCGATAAAAACCAATTAATATTCAAAAAATCGTAGCCATTTTTACAATAGCCAGATCGGGAAAAACATACCATTGAGATTGGTGCGTGTGGGAGCTTGTAGTTAAGGATGAGAAGGGGGATTATGATTTTGCCAAACCGCCATTACCTCAGTTCCAGCGCATCCTGTTTATCAGGTAATCGAGTAACTAATTCCAATTTTTTCACTATTGATTGAAAATAACAAATTGAATAACTAAATATTATATGCTTTTAGATATAATTAATGTTCTTCACAAACTTTATATTATTTTACATATAATTTATTAATTTTGAATAAATTAATTGTAATTGCATATAATGAAAATACTAAAAACATTTCTTAAAGAAAAACGAAACCAAGCCGGATTAACGCAAGAAGAGTTTGCCGATAGGGCGGGTGTTGCGCTTACGGTAATCCGAAAAATCGAACAGGGCAAGGGAAATTTGAATTTAGAAAAGGTGAACCATGTGCTTTCTATGTTTGGACATACCCTGGCACCTGTTGCTATAAAAGATATTGAACCTCAAATTCAGGATGATGAGAGCCGCTGAAGTATTTTACCATCACAAACTAGCCGGTTTACTAACCGAGACCGATGAAGGGCATTTTATTTTTCAATATGACGAACTATATGTAAAAGATTATCCTAATCAGTTTGTAACGTTCACCATGCCGGTTTCTAAAAATTCCTATCACGATAAGCACCTATTCCCATTTTTTGAAGGTCTTATACCTGAAGGTTGGCTTTTAGACGTTGCGAAAAATCATTACAAAATTAACTCAAATGATCGCATGGGCTTATTACTTGCCTGTTGCCAAAACTGTATTGGTGCTGTGAGTGTAAAACCTTTAAGTAATGCAAATGAGTAAAAAATGTTTATACTGCTATAATGAATTGGCCGAATTAGAACAGCTTGATTTCCATCCAAAATGTAGTCTGGCCTTTTTTGGAACCAAGCAACCCCCATCACTCAATTACTCACTAAGTGAAATGAATGAGTTGGCTAAAGAAGTTGTTAGCAATCGAATTGTAATTCCCGGAGTACAACCCAAACTTTCTCTTTCACAGATAAATGATACACTGAACAAATCTGCGCATCCAAGACTTACCGTTGTAGGAGCTTTAGGGGGTAATTATATTCTCAAACCACCGTCGAACATTTATCCTGAAATGCCGGAAAATGAACACCTGACTATGAAGCTTGCAGAGGCACTTGGCATTCAAACGGTTCCTACAAGTTTAATTCGGCTTCATTCCGGTGAATTAGCGTATATCACCAAAAGAATTGACAGAACTGCGGATGGTGAAAAAATTCATATGCTCGACATGTTTCAAATTACTGAAGCAGTAGATAAGTATAAGAGTACTATGGAACGTGTGGGCAAGGCGCTTCGCGTGTATTCAGCAGACACACTGATGGATCAATTAAAATTTTTTGAATTGACCGTCTTTTGCTTTTTAACAGGGAATAATGATATGCATTTAAAAAACTTTTCCATGATAAATAAAGAAGGCAAATGGTCACTTTCTCCTGCATATGATTTGCTGAATGTAAGTATAGCTAACCCATCAGACCATGAAGAATTGGCGCTACTAATGGAGGGCAAGAAAAGAAAATTTACCCGGCAACATTTTGAAAGATTTGGATTGGGTCTCGGTTTGAACAACAAACAAATTGTAAAGGCTTTTGACAGATTTTTTAAAAATAAATTAAAAGCAAAAAGCTTGATTGATGCATCCTTTTTAAGCGAAAGAATGCAAGCTGCCTATTGGAATATTATTTTACAAAAACTGAAAGTACTCGAAGAAAAGTAAACAACCAACCTATTGATTATTACAGCTTCACTAATTCAAAACGGTAATGAATATGGAAAAGAATGAACTACAATACTTCTCCTGCCCATAGCCTATCTAAAAAATTCTTCTAGGGCATTACTTACATATATCCCATTATTAGTTTGTCACTTACAAAAATCAAGTATTTTGTAAGTACAGCTTACAAAAAGCATGTATTCTGTAAGTACTGCTTACAAAATTCATGATACTTTTTAAATAGATTATTAATTAATAAAATACATATAATTATTTATTTTAAATTATTGCATGCTTTTATAAATTCTGCAGTAAAATTTGGATTCTATTCCAAAAAAATTGCCATTTTATTGGATTATAATCCAAAAAATTGGCAAAATGAACAAAAACT
>CAMBUH010000096.1 GCA_945870985.1 Chitinophaga pinensis | reverse complement strand
AAGTTTATGAAATAATCAATTACAATGTTCATTAAAAACATTAATCAGATGCTGGGCAATCACCTGGGCCGGACGACCCTCAATCTGGTGCCTCTCTACCATACTAACCAATTGTCCATCTTTAAATAGGGCTATCGCTGGTGAAGAAGGCGGGTAAGGCAATAAATGGGCACGAACTGCCTGAACAGCGTCAATATCAAAGCCGGCAAAAGTGGTGGTTATTTGATCTGGACGCTTAGTAGCATTGTGCACCGCCATCAGCACTCCTGGCCTGCAAGTGCCTGCCGCACAACCACATACTGAATTAATAACCACTAAAGTAGTTCCCGATTTTTTCAAGGTCTCTTCTACTGCTGCTGCACTCGTCATTTCTTCAAACCCGCCATCCGTTAATTCGGCTTTCATGGGTAATACAATCTCTGCTGGATACATGTTATTCAATTTAGATTGCAAAAGTACATGTTTTTCGGGGTCTCAAAAAAATACAAAAAGCGACATTGTGGCATTTGTATTTATTTAAGGTGCCATTATGACGCATAGAATGAATTCCAAAATGACAAACTGCTTGTTAAAAAGCGAAAAATGGGTTTGGTATGTAGTTTGAAAATAGTTTACCGTATTTGATTAACTAACTTAAAAACAAATGTATATGTCAATTATTAAACGCAATCCCGTATTTCCGGGCAATTTGTTAGATGAATGGTTGTATAATTTTCCTACAAACTGGGGAAAAGATGAACAGTATTTAACCAGTACACCGGCAGCCAACATTACGGAAACAACCGAGGCCTATCATATTGATATGAATGTGCCGGGAAGAAACAAAGAAGAATTTACCATGCAGGCGGAAAATGGGTTACTCACCATTCGCTACGAAAAGAAAGAGGAAAAACTGGAGAAGGAAGTAAAAACTATTCGCAGAGAATTTGCTTTTCAAAGTTTCAAGCGGAGTTTTTCGCTGGATGATAAAATTGATACGGCAGGTATTCAGGCGAAATATGAAAATGGTGTATTACACATTGTACTACCCAAAAAAGAAGCGCTTCCACCAGCTCAACAAAAGATTGTGATTCAATAAGATGGTATGCTGCATTGCAGCAGGGTTTTTGGTTAATTACCCCTTGTTTTTACAAGGGGTTTTTTATTGTTATTTGTAATATTTTTGATTACTTGGATACTTATTCAATAATCATGGCTAAATGCCAACTAAAGTAACCCGGGTGGCTGAAAGCGAGTTTATTCAATTGATACAAGAACACCAGCGCATTATTCATAAAGTGTGTCGCATGTATGTGCAGCGACCCGACGACCGCGATGATCTGTTTCAGGAGATTACCTTACAGGCCTGGAAATCGTATCCCCGGTTTAAAGGGAATGCCCGTTTCTCCACTTGGTTATACCGGGTTGCCCTAAATACGGCGATTACCTATTATCGTAAACAGAAACGAAATCCTATAACCCATTCCGATATTACCGATTACGAAATACAAGAAGCCCCTTCCGACCCAACCGATGCACAATTTCAATTGATGTATAAGGCCATTGGCGAACTGTCGGAAGTAGATAAAGCCCTGGTACTGCTGTATTTAGAAGATTATCCCTATGATGATATCGCCCAGATGATGGGTATTACTGCTAATCATGTAGCTGTGAAAATGAATCGGATAAAAACTAAACTTCAAACTATTACTTCCCAAATGCGTTTTAATAATTGATTATGGAATTAGATGAGCTGAAAAATTATCTGAACCGCCAACTAGAAGAGCAATCACCCCTGCAATCTTCTGGGGAAATCAGTGCTATTCTTCGGAATAAGTCGATTGGTATTGTTCACAGAATCCGTAAAAACTTATGGATTGAATTTATAATTAGTCTGCTGGCAGTTGTGGTTATTTTGTATGCTAAATATCTCGCTGGTAATTACGTTATGCAAATTTATTTCAATATTTTTTTAGCCATTACTCTTTTGTTTTTACCAATTTTTGGATGGCTGATTCGTTCTACCTATCAACTAAGTCCCGAATTATCTTCCGTAAAAACGAACTTAACGCGACTTCACCTGCTGATTGCTCGGTTCACCCGTTTTTATTTTATTTTTTCTATGGCAATCTTTCTGCCGGTAGTTTTTTATTCCCTCATTGCAGCGGTGTACGAAAGAAACAATCAGTCTATAATGGAATCCCTGCAATTTTATATGCACTTACCTGCTGTTCCACTTTTACTAATTGGCTTATATATTCTAGTTTTCGGTATATTCTTATTCTTCTTCGCACGTTGGTATATCCGATTGCTCTATGGAAAATACTTAGATAAGCTGAAAGATTTGCTTATGGAACTGAATACACCTGAATAGCTATTTTTTCATTTTTCCATACAACGATTCTTCTTTATCTTTAGGTATTGAAAAAGTTGATTGCCATATTGTTTTTACTGGGCTATTTTTTTGCATCTACTGAGGCAAAACAGCTTTTTAAGATTCCCGTTGTTTTTCAGCACTATGCCGAACACCGACTTGAAAACAACCATTTATCCCTGCTTGCTTTTTTAGATATGCACTACATGCATGGCAGCCCCTTTGATCAGGATTACGACCGCGATATGAAGCTGCCATTTAAATCAACGGGTGATGTGTTTTCTTTCTTTCCTATTCCGGTAGATAGTATGCCAGTTGAATTAACGATGGATTGTCCGCAGATTAGTCTACAGCCCATCAACAAAATACCCTGCTCTCGAGGTTTGGGTGCTTCTTGGGTACAAAAAATTTGGCAACCTCCCCGAACGGTAGCATAATTACTCTTTTTTTACTTTTTTTTGTAGCATACGCGTCGGCTAGCTTTTCGTTAACCGTATGTGTATAAATCAATTCATTATGTTGAATGCGCTTATTCATTTTTCTGTAAAGAACAAACTTATCATAGGGTTATTCATTTTTGGTTTAATCGGTTACGGAAGTTATCAATTAACCCGATTACCCATTGATGCCGTGCCGGATATTACTAATAACCAGGTACAGGTGATTACGGTGGCCCCTTCTTATGGGGCTACGGATATTGAAAGGCTGGTTACTTTTCCGATTGAGCAGGCGAATAGCAATATCGCCGGTATTAAAGAAATCAGAAGCTTTTCCCGCTTTGGGTTATCTCTGGTTACCATTGTTTTTGATGATGCCACCGATTTGTACTGGGCTCGTCAGCAAGTAGCCGAGCGATTGAGTGACGTAAAAAGTATTATACCCGAAGATATTGGAATTCCCAAACTGGGCCCTATCAGCACCGGATTGGGAGAAATTTATCAATACGTGGTTCGGGCGGCACCCGGTTATGAACCGAAGTATTCTGAAACGGAACTGAGAACCATTCAAGACTTGATAGTGCGCCGCCAACTGTTGGGGGTTAAAGGAGTGGCGGAAGTAAGCAGTTTTGGTGGAAAGGTTAAGCAATATGTTATACTAATTGATCCTGCCCGGTTGCAGTCGTATGATATTACCATATCAGATGTATTTGCTGCATTGGAACAGAATAACCAAAATACGGGGGGTGCCTATATCGAGAAAGGTGCTTCTGTAGTATATATCCGAAGCGAAGGATTATTGGGAAATATAGAAGATATTGGAAACATTTCTGTAAAGAAACTATCCGATGGCTCTCCCCTACTCATTCGGGAAGTGGCAACTATCGAAACGGGCTATGCTACGCGTTATGGGGCAATGTGCTACAACAATAAAGGGGAGGTTTCCGGAGCCGTAGTGATGATGTTAAAGGGGGCTAATAGCAGTGAAGTAATTAAACTGGTAAAAGAACGGGTGGTACAAATTCAAAAAACCCTGCCCAAAGGGGTTATCATCGAACCCTTTATCGACCGCTCTAAAATGGTGAATAACGCCATATCTACCGTGCGCGATAATTTGCTGGAAGGAGCTTTGATCGTTTTGTTTGTATTGGTAATCTTTTTGGGCAATCTGCGAGCCGGACTATTGGTAGCATCAATTATTCCATTGGCTATGTTGTTCGCAGTAATCATGATGAACCTCTTTGGCGTAAGTGGCAACCTGATGAGTTTGGGCGCACTGGATTTTGGACTAATAGTAGATGGTGCAGTAATAATTGTGGAAGCTGTTTTAGCGAAGCTGCATGTTAGTGGAAGCTTGCCTGGGTTTACTACCATTTCGAAGCCCGAAATGAATGAACGAGTTGAGCAAACGGCGGGTAAAATGATGAACAGCGCGGTGTTTGGACAAATCATCATTTTGGTGGTTTATCTGCCCATATTTACGCTGGAGGGCATAGAGGGCAAAATGTTTAAGCCAATGGCACAAACGGTTGCCTTTGCTTTGTTAGGGGCATTTCTGCTTTCCCTAACCTATGTTCCCATGATGAGTTCTTTTTTTCTGAGTAGAAAAACCGGGGCCCATAATAATTGGAGCAACCGGATAATTCATCAGCTGGAAATCATTTATCACCGCTCATTGAAAAAAGTAATCGGATACCCGAAAATGATTTTAACCTTGGTGTTGGTATTTTTTATTGGAGCTGTTTTATTACTCTCCCGCTTAGGGGCCGAATTTATTCCGGCATTGGAAGAAGGAGATTTTGCGGTAGATACAAGGGTATTAACCGGTAGCAGCTTGCCAACCGCCATAGCTTCTACCCAACAGGCCGCCAATATATTGTTAACCCGTTTTCCGGAAGTAGAAAAAGTGGTTACCAAAATTGGTAGTGGCGAAGTACCCACCGACCCTATGCCCATGGAAGCAAGTGATATGATGGTGATTTTGAAACCCAAAAAACAGTGGACATCTGCCAAAACATTTAATGAGTTGAGTGAAAAAATGGGTGAAGCATTACAAGAAGTGCCCGGCATTACTGCCGGATTTCAATTTCCCGTTCAAATGCGTTTCAACGAACTGATGACGGGGGCAAGACAGGATGTGGTTTGCAAGATTTTTGGTGAAAATCTGGATACCCTGTCTGCTTATGCACAGCAGTTGGCTGTATTGGCAAATGGAATCTCCGGTGCAGTGGATTTGTATGTAGAGCAGGTTTCTGGCATGCCCCAGGTTATTATCAACTATAACCGCGATGCTATTGCTCAGTATAACCTATCTATTGGAGCTGTAAATCGGGTGGTGAATGCCTCCTTTGCCGGACAATCTGCTGGCATGTTATTCGAAGGGGAACGGAGATTTGATGTAGTAGTTCGTTTAGGAGCTGAACAGAAAAAAAGTTTGCAAGATATTCGGCAGTTGCTGATACCCACACCATCGGGTACACAGGTTCCGCTGTATCTGTTAGCATCTGTTGAATTAAAAGATGGGCCCAACCAGATTCAACGCGAAGATGCCAAACGGCGAATCGTAGTTGGATTTAATGTGCGCAATCGGGATGTTCAGAGTATTGTAAATGAGTTGCAGCAACAAGTTTCCCAAAAAATAAAATTCCCACCGGGCTATTATGTAACCTTTGGAGGCGCATTTGAGAATTTAACGGCTGCTAAAAATCGACTGATGATTGCTGTACCGGTTTCGTTATTATTAATATTTTTCTTGTTGTACTTTGCTTTTCACTCGATTCGGCAAGCCTTGTTAATTTATTCTGCTATACCACTATCTGCTATTGGCGGTATACTTTTGCTTGCTTTACGGGGTATGCCTTTTAGTATCAGCGCAGGGATAGGATTTATTGCCTTATTCGGGGTGGCTGTGCTCAATGGTATTGTGTTGATTGCAGAATTTAACCAACTGAAAAATGAAGGAGAAACCAGCTTGTCTGCTATTGTGTTGAAAGGAACACAAGTAAGATTAAGACCTGTATTGATGACGGCACTCGTTGCCTCCTTGGGCTTTTTGCCCATGGCTATCAGCAATGGAGCTGGCGCTGAAGTGCAACGCCCATTGGCAACCGTGGTAATTGGCGGACTCTTACTTGCTACTTTGTTAACGCTGTATGTTTTACCCATTTTGTATATGCTATTCGAAAAAAAATCTACCAAAAATTCAACCGGCTGTGGTATGGCTTCCATTTTGGGAGTACTGATTTCACTTGGTTTGTTTAGTACATCTGTTCAGGCGCAAAAAACCATCAGCTTATCTGCAGCGATGGATTCTGCATTGCGCAACAATGCCCAATTAAAAAATGAACAACTGAAAGCTACGTATCAGCAAAAGCTGATTGAAACAGCCACCCTCATTCCTCAAACACAGTTATCTGCTGAGTTTGGAAATTATAACAGTGCTTTTGGTGATAATCGAATTTCTATTGGTCAGTCGATACAGTTTCCCACGGTGTATACCCGGCAAAAGCAACTGCTGGAGCAGGAATGGAAACAAAAACTATTAACCGTGGCAGTTAAAGAAGCCTATTTGCGGCACGATGTTTCTGTTTTGTATTACCAGCTTTTGTATCACCAGCAAAAGAGAACACTGCTTTTGTATGCAGATAGCTTGTATAGTTTTTTTCTAGATAAAGCCGTTCGTAGACTTACATCGGGTGAATCGGATATTTTAGAAAAAACCAGTGCCCAAAATTTATTGGGAAATATCCGGCAACAGCTGCAGCAATTACTATTAGATGAAGATTTGGCATTGATACAATTACAAGTATTACTGAATACCACCGAACGTTACCTACCAGTTTCCAACGAAAAAGGGTTATCCCCTTCGGTTACTTCTTTGGCAGATACCTCTTTTTTGGCAGCGCATCCTGTAATACAAAGTATTCGTCAGCAGCAGCAACTGGCTCTGGCATCCTATGAGCTGGAGAAAAGTAAGCGGTTGCCTAATTTATCATTGAATTATAACTCAACTACTATCCGCGGTATTGGGGCCGATAATAAGTTATATGATGGATCTAACCGCTTCGGCTCTGTTCAGCTAGGAATCGGTATTCCCGTTTTTGGAAAAGCCCAAAAGAATATGGTGGAAGCCACCCGATTTTCTAAGCAAATAGCAGCAAGTAATTACCAAACAGGTCTGCAGGAAATTCAATCACAGTATGTGAGTGCCGTTTCGCAATACCTGAAACATCAAAAAGCCGCACAGTATTACCAATCAGAAGCCCTACCTAATGCGCAGCTAATTGCGGAAACCGCCTCCCGGCAATTGTTGACAGGTAGTATTCATTATTTAGAATGGGTTCAGCTGATAAACCAGACTATCCAAATAAAAAGTGATTATCTGGAAGCTGGAAAAAAGCTCAACGAGTCTATTATTCAATTACAATTTTTAACCGCTCAATAAGTACCCTCGTATGAAAATGAATAAACTAACTTATAAGCATGGTTTCCCAATATTGGCAGCCTGTTATATTATACTTGCTCTGGCCTGTAATCAACCGGTTAATACCGAGCCAGCTTCGCCAGAACCCGCAGAGCATACGATAGCGCTTTCACCGGCGCAATTTAAAAATGCCAATCTGGTAGTGGGCACCCTTTTGCAAAAAGAAATTTCTGCCCTGATTCGCGTTAAAGGTAAGGTGGATGTGCCGCCCCAAAAATTAATGAGTGTAAGTGTTCCATTAGGTGGTTACCTGAAATCATCTAACCTCTTACCCGGTATGCGGGTTAAGCAGGGCGAGGTGATTGCCGTGGTGGAAGGGGAACAGTATATTCAGTTGCAACAGGATTATCTAATGGCAAAAGAAAAATTAGTTTGGCTAGAACAAGAGTATAAACGACAAAGCGAACTGTTGGCAACCCAATCGGCACCACAAAAAACGTTTCAAATGGCTTCGGCAGATTTTTCCAGTCAGCAAGTACTGGTAAATGCATTATTTCAAAAGTTGAAGCTGGTAGGCATTCAGCCCGAAAATGTTACCAAGGACAAAATTTCAGCCAGTATTTTGGTACGTTCTGGATTATCGGGTTATGTTGCCGCCGTTCATGTGAATGCCGGTAAATATTTAACCCCTTCCGATGTGTTATTCGAGATTATCAGTACCGATGATATTCACCTGGCCCTGAAAATTTTTGAAAAAGATATTCCTATCCTAAAGATCGGACAGTCAGTAATGGCTTATACGAATCAACAACCCGAAAAAAAATATCCTTGCCGTATTATACTTATGGGTAAAGAAATTACTGCCGACCGTAGCATCGAAATTCATTGTCATTTTAACCAGCAGAACCTATCCCTACTTCCCGGAACCTTTATGAATGCCGAAATTGAAGTGAAAAATAAAGCAGCTACCGTATTAAACGATGATGCGTTGGTACGGTTCGATAATCGGCAATACATTTTTGTACAAAGCGATTCACTGCAGTTTGTAATGAAGGAAGTGCAAACCGGTATCTCCGAAAACGGATATACCCAGGTGATTGATGGGGTGGATTTGCGCAAAGACAAAATAGTAACCCGTGGCAGCTATACCTTACTGATGATGTTGAAAAATAAAGCCGAAGAATAACCAGATTATCACAGGTAACCCAAAATTTTAAGCATACTCTGAGCCGTTTGCTCTTTTGCATACACCCAGTCTACTAGTTTGCCGTTTTTATCTGCTTCAACAATTACGTGCTTAGGCGAAGGTATCAGACAATGCTTGATGCCACCATAGCCGCTGATCTGATCTTGATAGGCACCGGTATGAAAGAAACCTACATAGAGGGGTTCTTTATTTTCTGCATCATCGGGATTGTTCGACTTGAGTTTGGGAAGGAATACTTCGTTGATATGTTCCTCTGAATCGTAATAATCGTGGCTATCGCAGGTGATACCTCCCAACACAACCCGCTGGTATTCATTATCCCATTTGTTAATGGGGAGCATGAGAAATTTTTCTCCAATACCCCAAGTGTCGGGTAAGGTAGTAATAAACGATGAGTCGATCATATACCAGCACTCGCGG
>CAMBUH010000095.1 GCA_945870985.1 Chitinophaga pinensis | reverse complement strand
ATGGAAAATATCGCTTTTTTTCTCAAGATGATTTGTACAAGCATCTACGTATGGCCGCTTTTGCCGAATTCTCCCTTAGCCAAAATCCATTAATGTTCGATGAAATATCCTTAGAAGGCGATCAAAGCGGATTTCAGTCTGGATTAATTATTACGCAGTTACTCCATAAGCTAGCCATATCAGCTACGGGTAGTTATATATCAGTAGCCGGAAAACGTTCAGCAGGGGATCTTACGCCCAATAAAAGAAATGCAGTCTCTTATTCTCTTTCTGCTGGCTATTTACTTTTTCCGGTTACCTATAAAAATTATAACCAGACTAATGTGAATCTGTATTTAGAATTATTAGGACAAAAATCAACCAATGATAATCGCTACTTCACTGATCTTGCCCCTGCCTTGCAATTTATTTTTAATAGTCAGGCTAAAGTGAATTTCGGATACAGGTATCAGTTATCCGGAAATATGCGGCGAATGGGTACTGAGGGGTGGCTTTTGGGTATGGAGTGGTTGTTTTTGCGGAAACCTAAACCGCTCGTTTCAAAATAAACTGTAGTAATGAATATCGTTCAAACCACACACTCTCTCCGCTAACGCTACGTAGACTGTGTGGGGAACGAAATCACACTCAAACTCACACTCACACTGGTTTTTCCTCCCCGCTTAGTCACCGCGAATGAAATGAGTGGGACTGAGCGGTTTGAACGTTATGTTTTATTTGTGTAGGCAGATTATTGATAAAAAAGAACTCACACTGACACTGTTTTCCTTGCTGAAATACCTGTAATTTGCAGCATAGCATTTTCATACATACCCAGCAAATAATCATAATGATAATAACCGCAGATGGAAAAATCTAGAATTGATTTACCTATTGGCATTACACTTGATAGATTTATCAAGAGTAATCAAAGTCAATATCCACATGCAGCAGGCGCACTATCGCAATTACTTCGTGATCTGGCTTTGGCATCAAAAGTAGTTAATCGGGAAATTAATAAGGCGGGTTTAATTGACATAATGGGTTACGTGGGTCAGATGAATAGCGCAGGAGACAATCAACAGAAATTAGATTTATTAGCAAATACCCGTTTTACTAGGGCATTATCTAAAGGCGGGGAAGCTGGAGGAATTGCTTCTGAAGAAACAGATTCTTTTGTTGATTTACATAATGGCGGAAAGTATATTGTTACGATTGATCCATTAGATGGCTCCAGCAATATAGATGTGAATGTATCAGTCGGAACCATATTTTCCATTTATAAAAAACAGTCTCCTCTTGATGAACCATTAGTTGAGCAAGACTTCTTACAAAAAGGGCGACTACAAATTGCAGCCGGATATATTCTGTATGGGTCATCTACCATGTTTGTATATTCAACCGGCAATGGCGTAAATGGATTTACTTATGAAAGTACTTTAGGGGAATACGTTTTATCACATCCCGACATACAATTCGGCGAATCCTGTAGTTATTTTTCAATGAATGAAGCCCTCTGTCTTGATATAATGGATCAAGAGGTATTGAATTTTATAAGTTTTTGTAAAGAGGAAAGAATCACTGCAAGGTATATTGGGTCTTTAGTTGCTGATTTCCATAGAAATCTTTTAAAGGGAGGTGTATTTTTATACCCCCGAACCCAAAAATATCCCAATGGTAAATTGAGATTATTATTTGAATCCAATGCCTTAGCTTTTCTTGCTGAACAGGCTGGTGGACTAGCTATATCCAATGAGCGTCCTATTTTAGACATCCAGCCAACCAGTATTCATGAAACAGCTGAATTTTATGTTGGAACCTAAAGTATGGTCAATAAGCTTTTGGAGTTTCTTAATAAATAGTTCGCCAGAGGCGCGCAGGCTCAAATTAAGCTTCAAAATACGCCACCGTTCCGCCTACCCATGATTTGTCTTTATTATATCGCACCCCAATCATTTTACCCTTACTTAGTCGGGCTAAATTATTAACGGCAACGGGGCGGGGGGCACCTTCCTTCCAGAAATAGAATAGACGGATTTCTGCCTTGGCAGGTCCATCGGGGGTTTGGATGGCATCAGCATAATTTACTTTGCGCTGTAAAATCCAGTTGGATGGGTCCTTAATATATTCCAGATCTGAAAGCGTGAGGTCAATGATTACGCCTTGACCAGCAAAAGAAAAGAGCGGCTTTAGCACATAGTTTTCTAAATCATCCGGCCAACAGGTTAGTTGCGATAAGAATTTAGTTTCGGGAACATACCGGTGTTGGATAAAGGGCATTGTATGTTTACTAATGCGATAAAACCAATTAGGATGCGGTACCCACTCTACATCCAGTGCTTCGAATAATAAATTACCTTTTTCCTGCACTTCCGCGGGTTGTTGTTGCAGCTCATCAAAAATGATGCGATTATAGATACGCGTAACTCGAATTTTCTTTCCATTTTTCTTATAAAATAATTGTCGCCCTTCTTTTTCCAGTTCAGTGAGGCAAACGATAGAGATACCTGTATATTCTTCCGTACAATAAAAGTCGATACGGGTTTTTTGGCGGTGTGGAAATATTTCTAACAAGATTACCGATTCCGGTACATGTTTACCCACAATCATTTCCTGTAAAAATTCCCGATACGATTTAGGATCATATCCCTGCAGGTAGGTAGTAAAACCGGGCGGAATAGCAAAATGCCGCCGGGTTACCTGCTCGTGCCAAAGCTGGTATCCGAATAAACTAGGAAAGCCCTGCATCTCTATCAGCCGTGGTTCATACACACCCGGAGTTTGCTCGCAGATACCAAAATCAAAAACCAAACATTGCGGATGCGCATCTTCATTGGGAACCCTATAGTTGGCAGGTATGGCAGAATCACTTTGTTTTTTAAACTCAGGTGCAGTTATTACATCTATGATATGCTCGCAGGCTTCCAGCATTTGATCGCGAAATATTGCAGGAATAAATAACGGCGTTTCTGCCACCCGAAAATCGAGCGCACCGGGATAGGGCGCCTGTAAATCTTCTAAATATTGACGATAGGCGACTTCGCTAAATTTTTCATTGAATTGTTTGCGAAGTTCCGGTATCATGCTGCCAGTTTTGAATAGTAATTTACTAATAAATTTTCAATTACTCAGGAAGCAGCTTTTTCTATCAACGATTCAGTTGCCAGGTTTAAAAAATTGGGTATTACATGGTGGTAGGTCCACAAGATTTTATCAGCATCCTGCAAGTGTTCCACCATGCTCTGCCATTTGGCTTCACCGTGATTTTGAATTATAGTTGCTTTTTTATCTTCCCGCTGCAAATACATCTGCATACCAATGGCATCGGCTTCGGGATGAAACTGAGTGCCAATAAACCATTGATTAAAACGCACGGCCATAATGGCTCGCTCATACGGTACATGGGGGCGATTTTTTTCTATCGCCAGAATGGTAGCGCCCAGTGCCCGAATGCGGGGATAGTCTGGTTCAATCACCTGATAATCCCGACTGTCTACACTGTAAAATGGATCCCGCAATCCAGCAAATATCGGCTCCTCTAATCCATGTTCCAGCATATGTATTGGAAAAATACCAAAAGCGGTAGATTTTCTTTTGCAAACATTTCCAATGCCATAATACCGGCAGGCCAGTTGAAAACTATGACAAATAAACAGCACATGTTTCGCCGGTCCTGCTGCACGCCGGTTATATTGCTCTACTGCATCTAACCATTCAAAATAACGGTGCTCCCAAGTTTCTTTTTCAGAGGATAGGGGTGAACCCGGACCACCACTGGAAATATATACATCAAACTCCAGCGAAGGTAGTTGCAATTGTTTGCGCACTTCAAACACCTCCACTTCGATGGGCAGTGCATGCTGTTCACTCCATTCATGCATTAATGCATGTAAACACCGCATACCCTCGTTGGGAACCCCCTCGTAGAGGTCTAGCAGGGCAATACGAATAGCGGGGGATGATTCGGCAGAATTGATAATGTCCATTATTGGAAATAACTCAGATTGGTTTTCGCATTAATCACCAGCAGGGTTTCATACATCAGTCGGATGGTGTCTTCAATATCCTTTTTGTGCAACATCTCTACCGTAGTATGCATGTAACGCAGGGGAATGGAAATCAGTACAGACGGACATCCATCATTCGCATACGCAAAGCTATCGGTATCCGTTCCGGTACTTCTGCTGAGCGTGCGAAACTGTACGGGTATATTTGTTTGATCGGCTACTTTTTCTACTAGTTGTAGCAGTTTATTGTGAATGGCCGGGGCATAGGCGAGGGAAGGACCTTTCCCGCAGATGATATCTCCCTCAATTATCTTGCTGATCATGGGGGTGTTGGTATCATGGGTAACATCGGTAATGATGGCGATATCGGGTTTAATGCGACGTGCAATCATTTCGGCGCCGCGCAAACCAATTTCTTCCTGCACGGCATTCACTACATATAAACCATAGGGAAGCTTCTTGTTGTTTTCCTTCAGCAGGCGGGCAACTTCGGCAATCATAAATCCACCCACGCGATTATCGAAGGCGCGGCCAATCAAGTGGTCGTAGGCCAGTTCATCAAATCCTTCTTCATAGGTAACTACGGCACCAATATGGATTCCCAGGGCTTCCGCTTCTTTTTTGGTGCGGGCACCACAGTCAAGACAGAGATTATCCACCCGTGGATTGGTTTCTTTTTGATCGGGCGTGGATAAACGGGTATGAATAGCAGGCCATCCAAATACAGCTTTAACCGGACCTTTCTTTCCATGAATCCATACGCGTTTAGCCGGTGCAACTTGATGATCTACACCCCCATTGCGTTTGAGGTAGATAAGGCCTTGCTCATTGATATAGTTTACAAACCAGCTGATTTCATCGGCATGGGCTTCAATTACTACTTTAAAGGGGGCTGTGGGGTTGATAACGCCCACAGCGCTACCATAGGGATCGGTGATAAAAGAATCTACATACGGACGAACATATTCCATCCATAATTTTTGTCCACCACTTTCAAACCCAACTGGTGAGGGGGTATTGATGTAGTTTTTTAAAAAAGCCATCGATTGGGTGGTAAGGATGTTTTTTTGTTTCTTCTTGCTGGTAGCTGATTTGGCCATGGTACCTAATTGATTAATAAATGGGCGATAATGCCAATGGCTGCTTTCAGGGGGATTAGTCCGTCAATTACCCACAGGTAATAAACTACCGAACGATGCCTTGTTAGCGATTGGCACGCAAATATCAGTAAAACCCAGGGAATAGTGTTCAGCAGGGCATAGTATGGTGGATAACCTGCGCTGAAATAGGGGTAAGTTTCTGCAATTACACCCATAATAGCCAGGGGAAGGATTATCCGGCGGAGGAGTTGACCCGGTCCCACTCGAATCGCCCAGGTTTTGATTTGCAGGTTATGGTCGGCGGCATAATCTTTCACGTCGAATAAAATACTCAATGCCAGTATAAATAAACCTTGTTGCAGCAATAGTAGCAGGGCAGGGGAGGAAGGGATATAAGGTTGGTGTAGACTGGCGGATGCCCACCATTCGGGAATGAAGGTACCAAGGCCGCTCCAAACGAGTGCAATGATGATCGGTTTAAGCCACCCATATTTGCGCAAGTTGAATGAAGCTCTCCCGGGCTGAATACCTCCATAGTAGAGGGCTGCCAGCAGTGGAAAAACGATTGCCGGCCAAAGGGACAACAGGGAGGCAGGAAAAAGGTCAGGGAGTAGTTGCAGAATGGCGCTGAGTAGGAGTAAAGATAATATGCCCTGACTAACCCGAATCCGCCCCGTATGGCGCTGGTACCAATGCATTCTCTCGTCTGTTATTTGGGTGGATGCATCAAATAGGTAAGCATGGGAATAATAGAGTAGGGTAGCCGAAAAAGTGGCGAGGTAAAACCAAGGGTTGGCAAAGGGTAGGGTTAATACGATGGCTGTTTGCCATTGAAGTGCCAATATTGAAAAACCGTAAAAAAAATTGCTGAAAACAACCCAGCGCAGGATGCCCGAGATACGCATTTATCTTTGCAGGATGATGGGCGGAGAAACGAGGGTATCGCTGATATTTTTGCCTTTATCGCGCAGCCAGAACTTGAAAGTGGCGGTATCGTTTTTGTTGCTGCATCCCCCAATTACTGGGTAGCCTTGCACGTTGGCATTGTAGGCAAAACCGATTTCTAAAATGCCGGCCAAATTAGGGGTTGGGGTAAAGTCGGGTACTTTATTGGGTGAAATAAATTGCACACCGGGGGAGTTGGGACAGGTTTTAGAAATTTTCTGTACCCACAAAGTATCCTGGATATCGCCTTCTTTGTCGGTAAAATTAATCTCGAAAAGAAGCAGATCACCCGTTTTTAGCGAAGTGCTGTTGATGTTTTTAAAATTGATTTGCGGTTTGGTATCATAAGAGACAGATTTTTTGCAACCTCCGAAAAGGAATAACGTAAGCCCGGTAATAAGTAATATTTTTGCGCTGCGCATGCTCATACATCAAATTTAGTTAAAATAGTACAATACCCGGGGTAGTCTATGGTGGATGTTAACAATATTTTCTCTGTTTCTACCCCTGATTTTGCAGCCCTATGCCTTGAAACCTTTGAATTTCAGTATACCAGTAATCCGCTATACCGGGAATGGTGCAAGCGGCTGGGCCGGGATGTTTCTAACATAAGATACATAATCGATATCCCTGCGCTGCCTATTGCTTTTTTTAAACAGACAAAAGTGCATACTTCCGAGTTTACCCCGCAGGTTGTTTTTGAGAGTAGTGGCACAACTGGGCAACAGAGCAGTTTTCATGAGGTAAAGGATGTAAACCTGTATGAGCAAAGTTATAGTCAAGGCTTTCGACTTTTTTATGGCGAGCCGGCAAGCTGGTGCATTCTCGCATTATTGCCCTCGTATTTGGAGCGGGGAAATTCGTCGTTGGTGTATATGGTGAATGGACTGATGCAGCAAAGTAAGCACCCGCTAAATGGGTTTTATTTGAATAATACGGCCGAATTGGCGGATAGATTGCAGCAAGTAGAAGCGGCAGGGCAGCGAACTTTATTGATTGGGGTTACCTATGCTTTGCTCGATTTTGCCGAGCAGTTTCCTATGGCTTTGCAACATACGGTGGTAATGGAAACGGGCGGCATGAAGGGCCGGAGGGAAGAGTTAACACGAGAGCAGGTGCATGAATTGTTACGGGATGGGTTTCAGATAAAGCAGGTACATTCCGAATATGGGATGACGGAGTTGTTGAGTCAGGCCTACTCCACAGGTGCGGGCCGGTTTGTTTGTCCCCCCTGGATGCGGGTTTGGGTGCAGGATGAGCGGGATCCATTGTTGGTGAGAACAGAGGGGGAGGGGGTATTGCAGGTGGTAGATCTGGCGAATCGGTATAGTTGTGCCTTTATTGCCACGGATGATGTTGGCCGGGTGTATGCCGATGGCAGTTTTGAAGTTTGGGGCCGCAGAGATCATTCAGATTTGCGGGGTTGTAGTTTGTTATCTGTATAGCGAAAAACTTGGCACAAAAATCCCGAAGCACTATATTTGCAACCCGACTGATGAAATCACCTGAATAGATTTTATCCTAGTTATTGTCGGTTTTCTGCCCAGATGGCGAAATTGGTAGACGCACTGTGTTCAGGTCGCAGCGCCTTCACGGGTGTGCTGGTTCGAATCCAGTTCTGGGCACAAGCGCCTTCCCATCTTTGATGGGAGGGCGTTTTAGTTTGTAAGCGTGGCGAATGCATTCGCCTAAGCGAGCAAGCTAAAACGACCGCACACGACGTAGGAGTTGGCAGGCGCTTGGGTAAGCCCCTCGTAGAAGTATATGGATAATCTGGGATAATCCAGTTCTGGGCACAAAGGCCAGAGTGAGTGTGAGTTTGAGTACGCACGCTTTTACTCTGGCCTTTTCTTGACACTCACACTCAAACTCACACTCACACTGTTTTTTCCTTCCTTCGCATTCTATCTTAAATAAAATATTTTCCTTCCTCGCAAAGTCTTCCGACGTAGGAGGAGACTTTGCGCTTCGGAGTTAAACTAAACATCGATAAATAAAATATTTCCTTCCCAGCATATTCTCCCTGCTTTATAAAATCCACTATAATTCGCCTACTTAAACGTAAAAATCTATCCAAATAATTCCCCCGACTTCATTTGCAAAAATGTTTGCCAGGTTAAGCCTGTATTTCCTATCAGTAGAATTTTATCTGGATGGATTTTCTTTTTAAAAGCAGCCATGCTGGATGTGTTTTCTGTGGTTCCGCTTTTTACTTCAATTCCAATCAATTGTTTTTGCTCAATAACAAAATCTACCTCATCGTTGCCTTCTCTCCAATAACTAAAGGTAAAATCAATGGAAACTTCCAAGTTAAGTAGTGAGTACCAACTTCAGAATAGTTGTTGTTGAGAAAAAATACCTAAGTATTTATTGCATTATTTCCATTCAATTTCTTTCCGAAATTGCCAACTTAACAATGCATAAAAATATTTTTGAAAGTAGGATGTAATCACCCAATATTCTAATTGTTAGCTGTAGAATTATATCCCAAACTTACTTTCGTTGAAAAGTATTGTTCTGAGAAATAGTATGAATGAATGTGAAACTATCCTAAATAGCAAATCAGTAAATAGTTTTTAAATTATATGGCAAAGAAACAATTACAAGTATTAGTTGCAGAGCAAAAGATATTAAATAGAATTTATTTTATCCGCGGCGAAAAAGTTATGCTAGACAAAGACCTTGCTGAGATGTACGGAGTGGAAACAAGGGTTTTAAATCAGAGTATCAAGAGAAATGCAAGCCGCTTTCCGAAAGACTTTATGTTCCAGTTGTCTCAGAAAGAGTTTACATACTTGATATCACAAAATGTG
>CAMBUH010000094.1 GCA_945870985.1 Chitinophaga pinensis | reverse complement strand
TGCTTGTCTAAACAAAAATTCACACACTATTTTAAATTACTAAACCAACCAAATGAAAAAAATCGCCATCCTGTTCTGGTGCCTTGCGCTTCTTTCGGTGCAATTGGCAGCACAGACTACGAAAACGGTTAGCGGTAAAATTACCGATGATAAGGGTTTACCCCTATCAGGTGCAACCATTAATGCATTGGGTAGCAATAATGCCGTTGTTTCCACAACTGTTACGGATGCCAATGGTAATTATTCCATCCGTGTAACCGATCAGGTTAGAAGTATCAAAGTAGCCTATGTAGGCCTTGAAGAGAAGACTGTTGCGCTAGGTGGCAAAACGGCTCTTTCTGTTCAACTTAGTAATGCTGCTGCCTCTAATTTAAATGAAGTGGTAGTTGTGGGTTATGGAACCCAGCGGAAGAAAGACCTCACCGGTAGTATCTCAACTATCACGGGAGACAAGGTTCGGGATATGCCACTTCAGAGTTTCGACCAGGGTTTATCGGGTCGTGCAGCAGGGGTAAGTATCACCATTCCTAACGGGGTGTTAAATAATCCTCCCGTTATCCGTATTCGTGGTATCAATTCCATTAGTTTAAGTTCTTTCCCTCTAGTTGTTATAGATGGAATTCCAACCTTCTCAGGTGATGTGGGTAATGGAAACGCTGCCAATAATCCATTAGGTGATATTAATCCTGCAGATATTGAAAGTATCGACGTATTGAAGGACGCTGCAGCAGCAGCCATTTATGGTTCTCGTGCTTCTGCAGGGGTTTTGTTAATTACTACAAAGAAAGGAAAACAAGGTCGTGCTAAGGTTAATTACGATGCCTGGGTGGGTTTTACCACCGCATTTAACCTGATTCCTGTATTGGATGGTCGTGAATATGAAACCATCAAAAATGAAGGGCTTACCAATGCCGGTACAGCCCCCAATGGAACCACTAGAGGTTTCTATCCATATCTCAGACCAGATGGTAGTGCAGTAAGCACCAACTGGTATGATTTTATCTATCGTACAGGCCTTTCGCAAAATCATAATGTAAGTGTATCTGGTGCCAATGAGAAAACCAATTACTACTTCAGTGCTGCTTATACAAAGCAAGAGGGTTTTATTCGCTCTAATGATTTTACTCGTTTGAATGCAACAATGAGCCTTGAGCACAAAGTAAATGATCGTCTCACAATTGGTGGTAAATTTCAATATGCGAACAGTAATAATACAGGTGTAAACTCAGGTTCTACTCCCGGTGGGGCTTTCGCAACATCTGGTATTGGTCGCTTAGGTTTTAACCTGATGCCCAATGTTCCCGTTTACCTGAACGATGGAAGTTACAATATCAACCGAGTGAGTAACACAATTGGTCAAGGTGCAAACCTAACTCCCTTGCAGTTCACCAACCCACAAGTACTGTTAGATTTGAATACTTTCAGTTCCTTATCTAATCGCGTAATAGGTAATGCGTATGTAGGATTTAAAATAGCCGATGGTCTTACCTTCCGCTCTACGTACGGAATTGATAACCTGAATACGGTTAACAAAGCATTTCAAAATGCCCTACACGGAGATGGAGTAACCAATGGCGGTAATTCCTTTAATACCTTACAATCCTACCGCCGCTGGAACTGGACCAATGTGCTGAATTACAACAAGACGTTCGGTGATCATAACATTGCAGCTTTAGTTGGAACGGAAGAACAATATACCTTTGAAGAAGGCTGGGGTGCCAACCGCCAAGGCGTAACGGATCCATTCTACAATGAGTTCCAAGGTGGCTTTAATACCATTGTACCTTCTGGCAACTTCTTGGGTGAGAACTACCTGGTGTCTTACTTCGGTCGTATCAACTATGAGTATAAGAAAAAATACCTCTTTTCAATAAATGGCCGTCGCGATGGTTACTCTGCTTTCGCTCCTGAAAACAAATATGGTAACTTTTGGGGTGCCTCTGCGGGTTGGGTAATTAGCCAAGAGAAATTCTTCGAAAAAGCCAATCTGGATAAGGTTTTCAGCAATTTCAAATTAAGAGGTAGCTATGGTATAGTTGGAAATAACCAAGGTATTGGCAACTTCGCTTTCTGGAGTTTCTTTAGCAGTGGTTTATATGCCGCCAATCCAGCCCTGGCTTTCTCGCAAGCAGGTAACCGTAATCTGCGTTGGGAAACCAGCAAAAAAACAGATATAGGTGTTGAAATGGGATTCTTCAAAGGCCGCGTTAATCTTGAAGCCACTTACTTCTTTAATGATATTGATAACCTGGTTCTGGCAGAGCCGCAATCTCCTTCCAGAGGTATTCCCGGTAACTCAATTCTTTCCAATATTGGTAGCATGACCAACAAAGGCTGGGAGTTTACATTGAATATGAATCTGATACAGAAGAAGGAATTCTCATGGACTTCCAACTTCAATATTACTTTTATGAAAAACGAAGTAACTGCTCTAGCTGCAGGCAATGCTGATATTAATCCAGCAACTTCTGGTTTGGAAAGGCCAAGTCTTGTTCGCGTTGGTGAATCTATAGGAAGTTTCTACGCAGTTCGTACAGGTGGAGTAAACCCAGCTAATGGTCAGCGGATATTCTTCTACCGTGATGGCACTGCTGTTCAGTTTAACCTAGCTGCACCAGCCGCATCTAGATGGACACTGGTTTCTAGCGGAGCAGTAGCGCCCCGTGTTGCAGATCAGGCCAATGATGGAGTTCTTATCGGACCAGCCCTACCGAAATGGTCTGGGGGTTGGGATAATACCTTCCGCTGGAAATCATTCGACGTTAAATTCTTATTCTTCTTTTCAGGTGGAAATTATGTATACAACGGTACCAAAGCCGGTATGCGCGACATGAGAAGCTGGAATAATTCTAAAGAAGCATTAACTAGATGGCAGAAAGCAGGTGATATTACTAATATCCCGCGCATCGTATTCGGAGATAATATTTCCAATGGATCTGGTGTAGTAATCAGCGAAAACGTTGAAAAAGGTGATTTCCTTAAGCTGCGTAATCTGACTTTTGGTTACTCGCTTCCTAAGAATATTACTGATAAAATTGGTATCAATAGTCTCCGCTTTTACGGACAAGTGATGAATGCCTTTACCCTCACCGCCTATACAGGATTTGATCCAGAAATTTCTTCTAATGGTAATGGTAATACTAATCCTAGCGTAGACAGAAACTCAGTACCTCAGGCAAGAAGCGTAAATTTTGGCGTGAATGTTGGTTTCTAAATCTTTAAAAAAAAATAATCATGAAAATTAAAATAATTTCTATATTCCTACTGGCGCTGGTGGCTGTAGGATGTAGTAAGGAAAATCTAGACCCAATTCCGCAAACTGCCTTGTCTGATGCTGTTGCTTTCAGTGACTCGAGCAGAAGTGTTCAACAGGTATTCGGATTGTATTCTGCATTGAAACAAGGTCAAATGTATGCAGGTCGTTATCAGGTATACCAAGATGTACGAGGTGAAGAATTTCTCAACCGTACCAATAATGCAGTAACTGCTTGGTTAACTTGGCAATTTAACTTAACAGCCAGTGCCAATGAAGTACAGGGCTTTTGGGCTGCTTGTTATGCAACCATTAACCGTTGCAATGTGGTTATCAATGGACTGAATACTTCTCCCGTAAGCGCTGCACTTAAACGCAATCTGATAGGAGAAGCCAAAGTAGTTCGTGCGATTTCTTATTTTATGTTAATGCAGTTATATGCAAGACCATTTACAGATGGTAATGGCACTAAATTGGGTGTGATTTTAAAATTGCAACCAGAAACTTCAAGTGGCAATCAAGATCAGGCACGGGTAGCTGCTGCAGATATTTATGCGCAAATTATTAAGGACTTGAATGAGGCCGAAAATGAACTCCCTATTTCCTATGGTGCCAATGCTGCATTTAATACCAACAGAGCTCACCGCAATACGGCTATTGCTTTAAAAACACGCATGTACCTGAATATGGGACAGTGGGCGAATGTTCTTACTGAGGCCAATAAAATCGTTCCTGCAGGTGCTCCCTGGAGAGCCGCATCGGGAGTTGCCAATGAGCTGGTTCCTACTTTCTCAACCATCTTTACCAACTACACCAATAGCGAAATGATTTTGTCGATGCCTTTTACAGCCCTTGATGGACCAGGCGGACAAAATTCTTTGGGACATTATTACAATCCCGGTCCTGTTGGAGGTGGTGAATTTTCTCTTAACACAACTGGTCAAGGTATTGCAGCCAATACCGATTGGAGAACTTCAGATGCCCGTCGTAGTTTCCTCGTGGTATCTGGTGGACAAACTTGGCTGAGTAAATTTCCTAATCCGGTTAACGCAGCAGATCCTAGTCCGGTTATTCGCTATGCCGAAGTAATGCTGAACCTATCGGAAGCACTGGCAAGAAATGCTGCCGGTACTGCTGTTGATGCGCGCGCACTTGCCCTTTTAAATGCTGTTCGTAAGCGTTCCGACCCTACCGCTGCCGATTTTACTCCTGCTGATAAGGATGCGCTGGTAAACCTGATCTTAACCGAAAGAAGAATTGAGTTCTTAGGAGAAGGTCTCAGAACCTCTGATATTGCTCGCACCAATGCAACATTCCCAGCAAAAGGAACAATAAGTTCAATTGCCCCAACAAC
This sequence comes from Chitinophaga pinensis, assembly GCA_945870985.1. Taxonomy (GTDB): domain Bacteria; phylum Bacteroidota; class Bacteroidia; order Chitinophagales; family Chitinophagaceae; genus Sediminibacterium; species Sediminibacterium pinensis_C. The sequence goes on along the minus strand of CAMBUH010000094.1, from coordinate 4,237 downwards.
TGATCAATATATCTGGCCAATTTCTATCGCCGAATTATTGGTAAATAAATCTTGCCAACAAAACCCCGGCTATTAATCGCATACCGATTGTATCAAAAAAGCCCCTCCGCCGAATGCGAAGGGGCTTTTTTAATGGTATTCGTATAACCCCAAAAAGTCTGATTAACTAAGCCAATAATCCCCAATATAATTTTTCATAAGCCCTAAGAAAAAGTAGGCGGTTTATCAGGTTGCACATCAAAAAACTAGTAAGAATTAAACAGTTGAATGGGTATATTCAAGTAATATGTAACGCACAGAATTTAATATCCTCATTCGAACCATCTGCAAAACCAGTGCGTGATTCAGGGGAAAAAATACTGAGTGTTTACACTCATACATTAATTTACCATATAATTACTATAAAAAAAGCAATAATACTAGCATGCAACAACTGAAATTAATGTTTTGTGGTACCTAATTAAATAGTGCTATAAAATTATTATATCCTTTAACGAAAGTTTTCACTCCCAAGTAGTGAAATAATTATAAGTTTGACAGTACAAATTCACCTTAAATTAATAGACAAATGGAAAATCAACCCAACTTCCAGCCGCGATTATTTTCTTTCAAAAAAATAGCTGTCCTCTTCTCAGCATTTGTTTGCCTATTAGCATTTTCCTCCTTTACCCCGATCCCCAATAATTCTGATGCCATTGTGGGCGTTTGGAAAACGGGAGAAGGAACTGCGATGGTTCGTATTTATAAAAACGGAGAAAAATACCAGGGCAAAATTGTATGGCTACAAGAGCCCAACGACCCCGAAACGAAAAAGCCGAAAGTAGATAAAAATCACCCGGATGAGGCAACCAGAACGAGACCTATTCTAGGACTCATCAATGTTTGGGGCTTTGTGTTTAAAGAAGATAATCTCTGGGATGATGGTAATATCTATGATCCCAAAAATGGGAATACCTATTCCTGCACCATTAGAATGGAAAATGCAAACACAATATCCGTAAGAGGTTATATTGGGGTTTCACTAATTGGAAGAACCGATACATGGACTCGTCAGATAGCCAAATAATTGTTCTATACCTAGCTACCAATAAAAAAGCCCTGATTTACAGGGCTTTTTTGATGGGGGGTTTGTTTCAAATATTAGGGGGAAACAAAGTTGATACTGATATTAAAATATAAAGGATTGCTCAGTTGACTGGAAAAATACAATTGATTTTTATTGCGGGCATTGTACGAATCCATCACATCAAAGCGCCAGTTATACCGCAATCCCGCCTGGGCTGATAACCAGAAAAATCCACTGATTTTTTTGTCCCACATTATGCGGGGCTTCAACTCACTCCGTTGAATAAAAACCGTTCCATTCTTGCTATTGGGTAAATCCATCAAAAATTGATTCCCTTCCAGCTCAAATCCCAATTGCAGGATATTGGAGGTTGAAAAATTATATCTCAAGTGACCACGAGCGGGCAGTAACAATTCCATTCCCCAGCGATCATTAAACGTTTTATTCCAAAATAAAACCGGTAAATGTATCATTTGTCCAGCCCGATACGTGCGTGCAATACCGGTACCAATCATGTTCTTCTCCGATTTTTTCCATCCGTAAATAAGGGCGCCACTAAAAGTATAGGCTTGGCCTGTTACATCACTGATTCGCTGGAAAACCCCGTTCGCATCTAGGCTACCCTGTATAATTAAAAACCTTTTCTCATCCAGTGGCTTAAAAATCGTTGTATTAATACCGGCGCTAGTCATGGTATTTTCGTTCAACGACTTCGCAAATAGGTTAAACCCCGGATTCTCAATCGAAAAACGGCTACCCCAATAACTGGCGCCCAATTGCCAGATGAAGCGGTTAGTAGAGACTACCGGAACATTCACCTGAAATCGAAGCGCAGATACCCGATTCACTGAATAGGTCTCGGTTTCCGGTCGGGCATTTGAAAAGCGAACATCTGGCATTGTAAAACTGCCGTGTTGCTCATATCCAATACTAACTACCCGTAACGGGGTTTGGTTAAGCACTTTTTGGGTGCAAAATCGCTTTACCCCTTCGGCATCTCCGAATTTACTATAATCGAAAACATCTGAACTATCTTGTTGCGCATGAACTGAAGCCGATAAACAGCAAAGCGCTATTATCCAATATTTTCTCATACCAAGTATTTTTTTCCATAAAATTTAAATATAATGAAAGTTTATAAAAAGAGATGAAATCCCTTCTTTTTTCTGAAAAAGATTACGTCTAAGGTGGGAGAGTGGTTAGGTCAAATTCAGATAGGAAGAGGGAAAGTAGGAAAACTAATATTACTAAATCAAGCAGCTTTAACCTTTCTCCGATTTTAATTTCAACACTTGACAAAATTATATTTCAAAACTGTGGTTATCAGGATAGGGAAGAAAAGCCAGCTATTTTATTTGGCATTCTGTACAAACCACTTATTAACCGTATTATATTTACCCTCCAGTGCTATTTTATAAAAGTCAGAAGGATATTGGCTAATATCAATAGTAGCTTTATTGTTTTGATTAGGAACTTCTTTTAATAAAATATACTGATCCTGCGCTCCAGTTTTGAATTCATTTTTAGTACACAGCCAAATTTTTACGGCACCCGAAGTATCTAAGGATTGCCAACGTAAATCCAGCTTTTGCTGAAATACATTAATTGCTAGCTGTGCCACTGAAACCTTTCCGATTAGGGGAATACCGTCAATTTCCTTTGCAAATTGGGAAGGTAATTTTATTCCCAAGAAATTACCCAAGGTAGGCATGATATCTACAATTGCAGGATAATCTAAGTGCGCATAGGTATTTAATTTTCGATTGGATACAATCCAGGTTGAACGTTGTCGAGGAGATTGCCCTCCATGATTTTTTCCATTCTTTTCATCTCTTCCATGATCGGTAGTAATAATCAATAACCACTTTTCCTTATACATTGTTTCCCGGTACTGAATGGCATCATATAATTTACCCAATTGCTTATCCAATTTTTCTACTGCATCCGTCATCTTAGGGCTATCCCCATATCGATGACCCATATCGTCTGTGTATTCTAAATATACCCAGGATAAATCGGGTGCTTGATTTCGGATACCCGAATCAGCTGCAGCAATAACTCGCTCGTCGATTAAATGCATGTAATTCGATTCTTTATCATGTGGAAAGGAGAGGGTATCTAATTCAAACCCATCCGCGCGATAATCTACATGTAAATAATTAGTTTGTGCTAAACTATCTCCCATCAGTTTTTTGCGATTATCTAACCAGCTACTATACACAGCAATCTTTTTTTGAGGAAATTGATTTTTAAATAGCCTGAAAATAGTTGGATAATGATAATTAGGAGCTTTGATATCATTCCCCCACACATTATGCTTATTTACCCAAGTACCAGTCAACAGACTATTATAGCTAACTGCAGAAATGGTTGGGGTTTGGCTATACATATCTTTATCACCCCCAACATGGGCACGAACATAATCACCCTTTGCAATAATTCGGTTGATATTAGGTGTAGATGTTGACTCCAAAACATCTGCAGGAATTCCATCCGCAATAACAAATATAGCTTTCTGGCTATAAGTTGAAAGAGATAAAAAAATGAATACAACAAAAATAAACCGCCTCATAATTATACATTGAATAATAAAATTACCAAGTTATTAAATATATAATTGAACCGCATGATTGTTAACATGGAGTTCATGTTGGCATAATCACATAAGAATATAAACCAGTAAATACGTTTCTACCAGATACTAAAAGTCACTTGAAAAATCGGATAATCCATTTCAAATGGGAATTGAAGATTACCGTATTACTTCATTAATCTTGGTCCATACTGTATTATCAAATCCCGATAAGGCCAGACTAAAACTTTGATCTGCTGGATCACCCATGCGTATAACGACCATTTTTTTGGAGGGTACCACATAAATTTTCTGATCATCTTTACCAAAGGCAGCATACATATCGGCAGGTGCAGTAGGAACGAGCGGGCCAGGAAAAACCACTTGACTACCGGGTAACATAGCACTGTTTTTACCATTCAGCCACCACATGAACCCATAAGCTGGGTTGAGTTGTTGAGAGGTGGTGGTACTTTCTTTAAAGTAATTGGTATTGATAATTGCCTCACCGTTCCAGTTGCCCTGGTTAAGGGCAAGCAATCCGAATCTCGCCATACTGCGGGCATTGCTGTAGTATATTTTAAAAATCAGACCATAAT